>JAFMBY010000023.1 GCA_017858135.1 Porticoccaceae bacterium
ATGGGACAGGCGCAGTGAAGAACCTCAGGCATAAAAAAAGCGGCCCGAAAGCCGCTTCTTTACACCGTCAAAAAAGAATCTACCAACCGGTAATTTCTTTCAGGCCAGCGCCGATGTCGGCCAGACTGCGAACAGTCTTAACACCAGCATCTTCAAGTGCCGCAAACTTCTCGTCTGCAGTTCCCTTACCGCCAGAAACAATCGCACCAGCATGGCCCATGCGCTTGCCCGCAGGTGCGGTAACACCAGCAATATAAGACACAACAGGCTTAGTTACATTGGCTTTAATATAAGCCGCGGCTTCTTCTTCTGCTGTTCCGCCGATTTCGCCGATCATGACGATGGCTTCGGTGGCGGGATCTTTTTCAAACAGTTCGAGAATATCGATAAAGCTTGAACCTGGAATCGGGTCGCCACCAATGCCAACACAGGTAGACTGGCCAAAACCATAATCAGTGGTTTGCTTAACCGCTTCGTAGGTCAGAGTACCTGAACGAGAAACGATGCCGACTTTGCCGGGCAGGTGAATGTGGCCGGGCATAATGCCGATCTTGCATTCGCCTGGGGTGATTACACCTGGGCAGTTTGGTCCGATTAGGCGCACGCCTAAGGTGTCGCAAACTACTTTACAGTCGAGCATATCCTGAGTTGGAATACCTTCAGTGATACAGACAACCAGCTTTAGGCCTGCGTTAGCGGCTTCGAGGATGGAGTCTTTGCAAAATGGTGCCGGTACATAGATTACCGAGGCTTCTGCGCCTGTGGCTTCTACGGCTTCTGCAACAGTGTTAAACACTGGCAGACCAAGGTGGGTTGTACCGCCTTTGCCTGGTGTTACGCCGCCAACCATTTTAGTGCCGTACTCGAGGGCTTGCTCTGAGTGAAAGGTGCCCTGTCCGCCGGTAAAGCCCTGACAGATAACCTTTGTGTCACGATTAATTAAGATAGACATATTAGTTACCTCCAGCAGCTTTAACTGCCTGTTGTGCTGCGTCAGTTAGGCTGGTGGCGGCAATAATAGCCAGACCAGATTCAGCCAGCTTTTTAGTGCCTAGCTCTGCGTTGTTACCTTCCAAGCGAACAACCACTGGAATCTTAACGCCAACTTCTTCTACGGCACCGATAACACCGTCTGCAATCAGGTCACAGCGAACAATGCCGCCGAAGATATTGATCAGTACGGCTTTAACATTGCTGTCAGACAGAATAATTTTAAACGCTTCGACTACACGCTCTTTGGTTGCTCCGCCGCCTACGTCGAGGAAGTTGGCCGGTGAACCACCGTGTAGATGAACAATATCCATGGTGCCCATGGCCAGACCAGCGCCATTGACCATGCAACCAATATTGCCGTCTAGGGCAACATAGTTGAGCTCAAACGAAGCAGCATGAGCTTCACGAGCATCTTCCTGTGAGGGGTCGTGCATCGCTTTAATCGCTGGCTGACGGTACAGTGCGTTGCCATCGATAATCACTTTGGCATCTAGGCAGTGAAGATTGCCTTCGTCAGTAATAACCAGTGGGTTAACTTCCAACAGCTCTAAATCTTTCTCTTTAAACAGCTTGGCGAGACCCATAAAGATCTGTACAAATTGCTTAACCTGAACGCCTTTTAGGCCCAGTTTAAAAGCAAGGTCACGGCCTTGGTAGGGCTGTGCGCCTGTGAGGGGATCAATAATCGCCTTAAGAATTTTTTCGGGGGTCTCTTCGGCCACTTTCTCAATCTCTACGCCGCCTTCGGTGGAGGCCATAAAGATAATCCGACGAGTACCGCGATCAACCACAGCGCCAAGATATAACTCTTGGTCGATGTCGGTGCAGGTCTCAACCAGGATACGGCTAACCGGCTGCCCTTTGGCATCGGTTTGATAGGTGACCAGGTTTTTGCCTAACCACTGCTCGGAGAATGCTTCGATTTCGGCTTTCGAGCTAACCAGCTTTACGCCGCCCGCTTTACCGCGACCACCAGCGTGGACCTGAGCTTTAACGACCCATTTATCACCACCAATGACATCGGCAGCGGCGACAGCTTCTGCTACGGTTTCTGCGGCGATGCCTTTCGACACTGGCAGTCCATATTCGGCAAAAAGCTGCTTACCCTGATATTCATGCAGGTTCATACTTTAGTTCCCGTTAATTTGTTAAATGAATAAAGCAACGGAGCTACCTGAAAGTAACTCCGCGTAGTAATTGCTGCGGATTAACGACGCTTGCGATTTGGCATATGAATAGCCGCACCGTTGACCGCCAGAGCAGCTTCATGGACAGCTTCCGACAGTGTCGGATGGCTGAATACCGTCATGCCGAGGTCTTCTGCACTGGAGCCAAACTCCATGGCAATCGCGACTTGCTGCACCAGATCTGCCGCGCTTGGCCCGACAATATGACAACCCAGAATGCGATCGGTGTCGGCATGAGCGATAATCTTGACCATGCCATCGGAATCATTAGCCGCAACCGCGCGACCAATGGCAGCGAATGGAAAAGTACCGACATTGTAAGGCTCACCAGCTGCCTTTATCTGCTCTTCCGTCTGACCCACTGAAGCAACTTCGGGGTGAGTGTAAATAACATTTGGTACGATGTCATAGTTCATTTGCGCCTTGTGACCGGCGATGACCTCGGCAACCATAACGCCCTCTTCCGAGCCTTTGTGCGCCAGCATCGGGCCGCGCACCAGATCGCCAATGGCATAGACTCCAGGAACATTGGTTGCGCATTGCTCATTGACAAAAATCGAACCACGCTCGTCTAACTGTACGCCACTCTCGGCGGCCAACAGGCCATCGGTGAAGGGGCGGCGACCGACACAGACGATCAACTTGTCGAATGTCTCATGCTGCTCAGACCCATCCGCTGTGACGTAGGTTACATCGACCTTCTTAGCGTTAATTTTAGTACCGGTAACGCGGGCGCCAAGACGAATATCGAGGCCCTGCTTGGTAAAGATTTTCTTCGACTCTTTGGCGATGCCTTTATCCATAATCGCCAAGAAGTCTTCCATGGCTTCAAGCAATACCACATCGGAACCGAGGCGATTCCAAACGGAACCCAACTCGAGGCCAATCACGCCAGCACCGATCACGCCAAGGCGCTTGGGTACTGCGCCAATTTCCAGCGCACCAGTAGAATCGACAATTAAGTCGCCATCAACCGGGGCAACCGGGATAGCGATAGGCAGAGAGCCAGAGGCGAGTATCACATTGTCCGCTTGCAACACCGAGACATTGCCGTCGTTGTCGGTCAGCTCAACTTTCTTGCCAGCCAGTAATTTACCTGTGCCGTATAACCCAGTGACGCCATTGGCCTTAAACAGACCAGCGATACCGCCAGTAAACTGTTTGATAATTTTATTTTTACGCTCAAGCATCGCGGCGATATCAATTTTCACACCAGAGGTGCTGATACCATGAATGCCAAGTTCTTCTTTGGCTTCGTGATATTTAAACGAACTATCGAGCAATGTCTTGGAGGGAATACAGCCAACGTTGAGACAGGTTCCGCCATTGACACCCTTGCCTTCAGCGTCTTTCCACTTTTCAATACAGGCAGTCTTAAGACCCAATTGAGCCGCGCGAATAGCCGCAACATAACCCGCTGGACCACTGCCAATAACCACTACATCATATTTTTCTGACATGTTATTTCCTATAAATATCAAAAACTTAAAGTTTAAATCTCAAGTAAAATCTTAGCAGGATCTTCGATCAATTCCTTAATCGTCACAAGGAACTGCACCGCACCTTTGCCGTCAATTAAACGGTGGTCATAGGACAGCGCCAAGTACATCATGGGTCGAATCTTGACCTCACCGTTTATGGCTACTGGGCGCTCCTGAATTTTGTGCATACCGAGAATCGCTGACTGCGGCGGGTTGATAATTGGCGTTGAAATCAGAGATCCATAAACACCACCATTGGTAATGGTGAAGGTACCGCCGGTCATTTCATCGATAGTCAATTTGCCATCGCGCGCTTTCATAGCGTAGTCGTAGATACCATTTTCAATATTGGCAATGCTCATATTTTCAGCGCTGCGCAATACTGGAACCACTAAGCCGCGCTCAGTTGATACCGCCACACCAACATCCTGATAACCGTGATACACAATGTCTGTGCCATCGATAGACGCATTGACCGACGGGTAGCGCTTTAAGGCTTCAACCGCTGCCTTGACAAAGAAACCCATAAAGCCAAGACGAGTACCGTTGTGTATCTTGGTGAACTCATCTTTGTACTGCTTGCGCAAATCCATCAGAGCAGTCATATCCACTTCGTTAAACGTGGTCAGTGATGCGGTTGTCTGAGTGACCTCTAAGAGTCGCTCAGCGATGCGCGAGCGCATCCGTGTCATGGCCACACGGCGCTCTACTCGATCACCGGTTTCAAGTGGCGCTTCTGCGGTCACCGCAGGCGCTGCTGCAGGCGTTGCAACAGCCGCTGCCGCTGGCGGATTAAAGTTGACTACGTCTTCTTTAGTGATGCGCCCGCCCTTGCCCGTGCCGACTATCTGATTGACGTCGATGCCACGCTCTTCAGCAAGCTTTTTAGCGGCTGGATTAATCAAACCGCCCGACGCGGTTGGCTCAGCCGCATCAGCAGCCGACTCAGCGACTGGCGCAGCACTTGGAGCCGATGCAGCAGCACTCTCTTCAATCAGCGCAATCACTTCATTGCCGAGGACCGTGTCGCCTTCCATCTTAAGAATTTCAGTGAGTATGCCAGCGGCTGGCGCGACGACTTCCAACACCACTTTGTCTGTCTCAATATCAACAATGAGTTCATCGCGTTTGACGCTTTCGCCAACCTGCTTGTGCCAGGTTGCCAGCGAACCTTCTTGAACGGATTCCGGATATGTCGGCGCCTTGATTTCAATGGCCATCTAATTTTTCCTTTGTTACGAGTCTGTATTCAGAGCTTCATCAATAAATTGTTTTTGTTCTTCCAAGTGCGTCGACATATAACCGCAGGCAGGCGCGGCGGAACTGGCACGGCCTACATAACGCAAATGGATCATTGGGTCGATATGCTGCAACACATGCCGCATATGGTGCTGACTACTGTACCAGGCACCTTGATTCATGGGTTCTTCCTGACACCATACGGCATCTTTGATATTGCTATAACGCTGCAATACCGCTTCCAGCTCGGCATCGGGGAACGGATAGAGCTGTTCGATTCGTATCAACGCAATATTGTCGATATCGCGAGCCTGACGTTCTTCCAGCAGGTGGTAATACACTTTGCCAGAACAGAGAACCACGCGCGTCACCTTAGCGGCATCGACCTCACTGTCATCGATAACGTTCTGGAATTCACCGTTAGCCAGCTCTTCCAGCGACGAGGTTGCCAACTTGTGACGGAGGATCCACTTTGGACTCATGATCACCAAGGGTCGACGCATCGGGCGAATGGCCTGGCGGCGCAAGAGATGGAAAATTTGTGCCGGGGTGGTCGGGATAACAACCTGCATATTGTGCTCAGCACAGAGTTGCAGGAAGCGCTCGAGGCGCGCCGAGGAGTGCTCTGGACCCTGCCCTTCGAAACCGTGAGGCAACAACATGGTGAGGCCAGATAGACGGCCCCATTTGTGTTCGCCACTGGCAATAAACTGATCGATAACAACCTGCGCACCATTGGCAAAATCACCAAATTGCGCTTCCCAGATAATCAGCCCTTTCGGCGCAGTGGTGGCGTAGCCATATTCGAAAGCCAGTACCGCCTCTTCCGACAGCACCGAATCGTAAATATCAAATTGTGGCTGATTGTCAGCGATATGGGCCATCGGTAGATAGGCTTCGCCATCTTTCTGATTAAACACCACGGCATGGCGGTGGGAGAAAGTGCCGCGACGCACATCCTGACCAGTAATGCGGATTGGGTAGCCCTCTTCCAAGAGAGTGCCGTAGGCCAACAGTTCAGCCATACCCCAGTTTAGCGGCAGAGCTCCACCGGCCATTTTGCGGCGATCATCGTATATTTTGCTGACCTGGCGCTGCACCTTAATGCCATCGGGAATATCGATAATTTTAGCGGCGACAGCCTGCAGCTGCTTTAGGGCGAGACCGGTATTGGCTGGCGTGCGCCAATCATGGCCAAGGTAGGGCTCCCAGTTGACAAACAAAGTGGTATCCGGCTCGCGCACTAGGTTGTGCACAACGAACTCGCCGTTATCCAATCTGGCGCGGTAATCATTCGACATTTCATTGGCTTGATCTTGGTTGATCACTCCTTCAGACACCAACTTTTGCGAATACAGTTCACGCGTGGTTGAGTGCTTGCGGATCACGTCATACATCAAGGGCTGTGTCGAAGATGGTTCATCGGTTTCATTGTGACCGCGACGGCGATAACAGACCAAGTCGATCACTACGTCTTTACCAAACTCATAGCGATAGTCCATCGCCAACATGGCTGCGAACATCACTGCGTCGGGGTTATCACCATTGACATGCAGAATCGGCGCCTGAACCATCTTGGCAATATCAGTACAGTATTCGGTTGAGCGCGCATCGTCCTGACGGCTAGTAGTAAAGCCGACCTGGTTGTTGATCACAATATGAATCGATCCGCCGGTTTTGTAGGCGCGAGTCTGGGATAGCTGGAAGGTTTCCATGACCACGCCCTGACCGGCAAATGCCGCATCACCGTGCATCAAGATCGGCACCACTTTCTCGCCAGTGCGATCATCGCGGCGATCCTGTCGCGCGCGACCGGAGCCGATCACAACCGGGCATGAAATCTCAAGATGCGATGGGTTAAAGCCCAGCGCCATGTGCACTTCACCACCGGGCGTCATCACATTGGATGAAAAGCCCTGATGGTACTTCACGTCACCAGAGGTATTAACCAGACGCTTGCCTTCGAATTCTTCAAATAACTCTGCTGGGTTCTTACCGAGAATATTAACCAGCACATTGAGGCGGCCGCGGTGGGCCATGGCCATAACAATCTCTTTGCCACCATACTCGCCAGCGCGACGCACCAGACAGTCCAGCAGCGGAATTAAACTTTCACCGCCCTCGAGACCAAAGCGTTTGGTGCCGGGGTATTTTGAATCGAGGTGCTTTTCCAAGCCCTCGGCAGCGGTCAGACGATTCAGTACATCGACCCGCGCCTCATCACCGTAGGTCGGCTTGGAGCGCACACTCTCAAAGCGCTGCGCCAACCACTGCTTTTCAGCAAACGAGGTAATGTGCATATACTCAGCACCGAGCGAACCGCAGTAAGTCTCTTCCAGTGATTCAACAATCTCGCGCAGAGTGGCTTCCTGTTTGCCAAAATACAGCGGGCCAGTTTGAAACGTGGTATCGAGATCGGCTTCGGTGAGGCCATGAAAATGCAGATCCAAATCGGCAACATCTTCGCGAATCATTAAACCCAGTGGGTCTAGATTGGCTTTTTGATGTCCGCGAAAGCGGTAGGAACTGATTAACTGAACAACCTTAACCTGCTTGCGCTCATGCTCGAGGTGAATACCCCCAGAACCAGGTGCTGGTGTTGGACGCGCTTGACGACGACCGAGCAGCTCAAAATGCTGGACAATCGTTGCATGGGAAATATCGGGTGCGCTGCTACCATTAGTGCGCGGCAACGTATCGAAAAAATTGCTCCACTGATCAGGTACACCATTGCGATCATGCAAGTAAGTGTCGTAGAGATCTTCTATGTATGCAGCGTTACCACCAGAAAAGTGGGAGGAGCGACGGAAGTGCTCCATAGGGCCCTCAGGCATTACTGATATTCCCCTTTCAAGTAGTCGGAACAGGCTAGTTTATGGGCGAGTATTCTAAACGCCTAAACCGCAAACGGCCAGTAAAAACTGGCCGTTTGGGTAGGGCAAAACGCGATTAAGCTTTGAATAAGGGTTAATTAACCGTCAAGTCGCACTTCTTACCAACATGTTGCGAATGTGGCCAATTGCTTTGGTCGGGTTTAGACCTTTCGGACAAACTTGAACACAGTTCATAATGCCGTGGCAACGAAACACACTAAACGGATCATCGAGGTTAGCCAGACGCTCTTCGGTTGCGGTGTCTCGGCTATCCGCGAGGAAGCGATAGGCCTGCAACAAACCGGATGGTCCGATAAATTTATCCGGGTTCCACCAGAACGAGGGACAGGCTGTTGAACAACAGGCGCAGAGAATGCACTCATAGAGACCGTCCAGCTTGGCGCGTTCCTCGGGCGACTGCAGACGCTCAATTGCAGGTGCCGGCGTGTTGTTGATCATATACGGCTGAATCTTCTCGTACTGAGCATAGAACTGGCTCATATCGATCACCAGGTCGCGAATCACTGGCAAACCAGGCAGCGGGCGAATAACCAATTTGTTTTTCTTAACCGCTTCAGACAGCGGCGTAACGCAGGCCAGTCCGTTTTTGCCTGAGATATTCATGCCATCGGAACCACAGACACCTTCACGGCATGAGCGGCGGAAGACGAGGGTTGGATCTTCAACCTTCAGCTTCTCAAGCACATCCAGAACCATAATATCTTTGCCCTGAGTGTCGATCTGAAAATCCTGCATATAAGGCTCTTGATCAACTTCCGGGTTATAGCGATAAATACTGACGTTTAACATATGTCTAACAACCCCTTGCTTAGTAGGTACGAATTTTAGGTTCGAAGGCTTCACGGGTTTTCAGCGTGAAATTCACGCCGCGCTTACCCACTCGCTTGTCGTCCGGGAAGAACACTGAGTGGCACAACCAATTCTCATCGTCGCGCTCTTTAAAGTCATCGCGAGCGTGGGCGCCGCGGCTTTCAGTGCGCGCTTCAGCAGTGATCGCCGTGGCTTCAGCCACTTCAAATAGATTCTGCAGTTCCAGCGCTTCAATGCGAGAGGTGTTGAAAGCGTTACTCTTATCACCCAGCGCGACATTCTCGATGCGCGGGCGCAGTGCCGCCAACTTGGCGATACCTTCCTGCATAAAGTCACCGCGACGGAATACGCCAAAGTAATTCTGCATAATGGTTTGCAGCTCAGCGCGCAACACTGCGGCGTTTTCACCGCCAGTTGAATCATTGAGACGGTTCAAGCCGGCCATAGCCGCTTCGATATCGGCTTCGCTAGCATCTTTAAGATCGACACCTTCGCGCAATTGCTGCTCAATAAACATGCCTGACGCGCGACCAAAGACAACCAGATCAAGCAGCGAGTTGCCACCCAAACGATTGGCACCGTGAACCGAAACACAGGCTGCTTCACCACAGGCATAGAAACCTTCGATCACCTGATCATTGCCTTCACTGTCGATCGTCAGTGCCTGACCGTTAACATTGGTCGGGATACCGCCCATCATGTAGTGACAGGTTGGAACCACGGGAATGGGCTCTTTAACTGGATCGGCGTGGGCAAAGGTTCGCGACAGTTCAAGAATACCGGGCAATTTGGCATTCAAGGTTTCTTCACCGAGGTGATCAAGCTTCAAATAAACATGATCGCCATCGGGACCACAGCCGCGGCCTTCTAAAATTTCCAGAACCATCGATCGTGCCACCACATCGCGGCCGGCGAGATCTTTAGCATTGGGTGCGTAACGCTCCATAAAGCGTTCGCCATCCTTATTGACCAAATAACCACCTTCGCCACGACAACCCTCGGTGACCAATGTGCCGGCACCGTGAATACCAGTGGGGTGGAACTGCCACATCTCGATATCCTGAACCGGGAAGCCTGCACGCAGCGCCATACCAATTCCGTCACCAGTACAGATGTGAGCATTAGTCGTCGACGCATAAATGCGCCCTGCTCCGCCGGTGGCGAATACAGTGGCCTTGGTCTTAACATAAACCGTCTCACCGGTTTCGATATTGATGGCGACAACCCCTACCACGGCGTTGTCGGCGTTCTTAACAATATCAACCGCAAACCATTCGTTTAAAAAGGTTGTTTCATTTTTCAGATTCCCCTGATACAGGGTATGCAGTAGCGCGTGACCTGTACGGTCAGCCGCGGCGCAGGTGCGAGCCGCTTGGCCGCCGTTACCGAAGTCTTTGGACTGGCCACCAAATGGACGCTGGTAGATACGACCCTCTTCAGTGCGCGAGAATGGCAGCCCCATGTGCTCCAGTTCGAAAATCGCTTCCGGGCCGGTCTGACACATATATTCGATGGCTTCCTGATCACCAATATAATCAGACCCCTTGATCGTGTCGTACATATGCCACTGCCACTGATCATTGGGATCATCACTGGCAATCGCACAGGTAATACCACCCTGAGCGGATACGGTATGCGACCGCGTTGGAAACACCTTGGTAATCACTGCGGTTTTGTATCCAGACTGCGCCAACTGCAGAGCAGCGCGCATTCCGGAGCCACCACCGCCGACAATTACGGCGTCGAAACTCATTGTTCTAATGTTAGCCATTTACTTAAATTCCCCAGAGAATGTCGATAGCCCAGACCACGTATAGCAAGGTAACTGCCATCATGCCCAGCTGAAAAATGATACGTAATATCGTAGCTTTTGGCCCAATCAGTCGCACGGTTATATAGTCCGTTAAGACACACCACATGCCGATCCACGCGTGAGCCGCGATCGACAGAATCGTCAACAGACTGAACATACGCATCGGCAACGTGCTATTAAGAGCAGCCCATTGGGTATAGGTGAGATCTGGCGTGGCGATTAAGTAGCCAACAATAAAGATTAAATAAGCGGTCATCACAACTGCGGAGACTCGTTGAATAAGCCAATCTGACAACCCGCTGCGACCGAGGCTCGTGACTGTAGTTACCATAAGAAAACCCACCCTGTGACTAACGCAATAAGAACGACAGCGACCACCAAGGCAATCCAAGCTGTCACTCGACCACTTTCAAAGGACTCTTCACCCAAGCCGAAATCCATAATCAGATGCCTGATGCCGGCCACTGCATGATAGGCCAGCGCCGCCAAACTGCCCCAGATAATAAACTGACAAATCGGGTTGGCGAAAAACGTTTTAACACCGTCAAAGCTCTGCTCGGAAGCTAGACTCGCGTCAAGCAGCCAGAGAAAAACAGCGACGGAAAAAAACAAAATCACACCAGACGCTCGGTGCAAAATCGATACATAAGAAGTTATTGGAAGCCTAATCGTTCCAATATCAAGATTGACAGGTCTTTTATTGTCCACGGCGGGTATTACCTTAAAAGTGGTGATCCGAATAAACGGAGATGAATTTAAACTGAATTCAATTAACGTGAAACGACTTAACAAAGTAAATCTAACACTGACCGCCCTAGGGGCAGAATGGTCAGGGATTGGATGGCGCAGAAGTATAATAACTAGGCGCACCAAATTCAATTCGGATTAGCGAAACAAATTTAAAAATCTGCTGCGAAAAAATTGCTTGGAAGGCAATCCAATTACTCTGCCCTCACTGACACTAAGCTTGGCAATCAGAAAATCACCGTCAAGATCGCAACTCGATATTTGACTAATGAATAATGGGTATCCAACAGAGACCTCTAACGCTTGATAAACGGCCCTATCAAAGCAGCTTGAATACCCACGATAGTTGACAATTTGCGTCGAACATCTATAGTTGCCCCTCGAAATTTCCGCTTCGCCCACCACGTTACACCAGAGGATCCTGCATGAGTAATCGCAAAGCCACGCTATCTATTGAGGGCAAAGCGCCCATTGAGCTGCCTATTTTAGAGGGCACACTGGGCCAAGACGTCATCGATATTGGCACTCTCGGCTCAAACAATATTTTTACTTACGATCCCGGCTTTTCGGCGACCGCAGCCTGTAAATCTGACATTACGTATATCGATGGAGACAAAGGCATTCTGCTGCATCGCGGCTATCCCATTGAGCAACTGGCAGACAAATCAGATTACCTCGAAACCTGCTACCTACTGCTGGAAGGCGCTCTGCCAACTGCCGAGCAGAGAGTCGAGTTTGAAAACACTATCAAGTATCACACCATGGTAAACCGCTCGGTTGAGCACTTTATCAGCGGCTTCCGCTACGACGCTCACCCCATGGCAATGCTCTGCGGTGTCGTCGGTGCAATGTCATCGTTCTACCATGACTCCCTGGATATCACCAACGAAGAGCACCGTAAGATCTCTGCTCACCGTCTGATTGCCAAGATTCCAACGATTGCCGCAATGTGTCACAAGCACTTTACCGGCCAGCCGTTTATCTACCCGGACAACTCACTGTCGTATTCAGAGAACTTCCTGCATATGATGTTTGGCACACCCTGCGAGCCCTACGTAGTTAAGCCAGCCATTGCCAAGGCAATGGATCGCATCTTCCTGTTGCATGCCGACCACGAACAGAATGCCTCAACCTCAACCGTACGTCTGGCTGGTTCAACTGGCGCCAACCCATTCTCCTGTATTGCAGCAGGTATTGCGGCACTCTGGGGACCGGCCCACGGCGGAGCTAACGAAGCAGTGCTGGATATGCTTGAAGAGATTGGCCACGAAGATAATATCGAAGCCTACGTCGCCAAAGCGAAAGACAAAAATGACCCCTTCCGCCTGATGGGCTTTGGCCACCGGGTTTACAAAAACTACGATCCGCGTGCCACCGTGATGCGCGAGAGCTGCGACGAAGTTCTGGCTGTACTTGGACTGGAAAATGATCCCCTTTTCCGTCTCGCCAAAAAGCTGGAAAAAATCGCCCTGGAAGACGAGTATTTTGTCAGCAAGAAACTCTACCCCAATGTCGACTTCTACTCTGGCATTATCTTGAAAGCACTGGGCATTCCAGTCGAGATGTTTACCGTGATCTTTGCCACTGGGCGCACCGTAGGCTGGATCTCTCACTGGAATGAGATGATCACTCATCCCTACCGCATCGGTCGCCCGCGTCAGCTCTACACAGGCGCAGATGTACGTGACTACCAGCCAGTGGAAGATCGCTAGACACGTCTCCAGTAGTATCACAGCAGTATTTAAAAAGGGAGCTTAGGCTCCCTTTTTAACGTCAGCGCATTTCTGTATCGCTGCTGAGCAGTGAATAGTTCAAATAGGCTAATCTCGATTACCACATATGGGTTACCCGTGATGTGCTAAAAGATAACCTTTGGTAGACTCAGTTTTTGTCACCCAACCAATGGATTGCACATGGCACCGATTAACAGCTCAGTAAATATACCCGAAGACCTAAGCCCTGAAGAGCTTCGCACGCTCATACGTCAGGGCAAATATGGCGGTAATACATCAGGATTTTGTGCCGGCTATGTTCAGTGCAATCTGGTGATATTGCCAGCTGATTCAGCAACTGAATTTTTGCAATTTTGCCAGCGCAACCCCAAGCCCTGCCCACTGATTGCCAAATCAGAGCCAGGTGATTTCAAGCTGCCAACGCTGGGTCACGATCTCGATATACGCACCGATATACCGAGCTATAAAGTGTTTAAACAGGGTCAGGTGGTCAGTGAAATAAATGATATTTCAGCACTCTGGCGCGACGATCTGGTGGCTTTTTTGCTCGGCTGCTCTTTCTCTTTTGAAGAGGCTCTGATTGCCGACGGCCTCGATGTGCGCAATATTAGCGAAGCGGTTAATGTACCTATGTACAGGACCAATATCGACTGCACCCCCGCTGGCCCATTTGCAGGAAAAATGGTCGTTAGCATGCGCCCATTTGCCCCGCCACAGGCACTCCGCGCCGCAGAAATTTGCAAACGTTTTCCCTCGGTACATGGCGAACCCATTCACTACGGCAATCCAGATGACATCGGCATTAGCGATATTAAGCACCCCGACTTTGGCGACCCAGTGACCATAAAAGAAGGCGAGCAGCCACTCTTCTGGGCCTGCGGCGTAACCCCGCAGGTCGCACTGGAAGCGGCAAAGCTTCCCTTTTGCATAACCCATAGTCCCGGCTGTATGCTGGTCACCGATTTAAAAAATAGCGATCTAGCGGTGATAGCGGGTTAACAGCAGGCTGGGGGAGATCTCTCCTCTGCGGTCGGGATGACACACTGCTCTTATAAATATTTAGGACAATAACATGGCACTACGACTAAATTGCGATCTCGGCGAGAGCTTCGGCGCCTGGACAATGGGTCTAGACGACGAGGTAATGCCCTTTATCGATCAGGCTAATATCGCTTGCGGCTTTCATGCCGGCGACCCAGTGGTGATAAAAAAAACCTTGCTCTCGGCCAAGCGCAACAATGTGATAGTTGGCGCTCATCCAAGCTATCCTGATCTATCGGGCTTTGGGCGGCGCTCAATGAAGCTGCCAGCGATCGAAATCATCGCCATCATTCAATACCAGATTGCCGCTCTCACCGGCATGGCTCAAAACCTCGGCGTGCCGGTAACTTATGTCAAACCGCATGGCGCGCTCTACAACGACATGATGGCCAACGGCCATATCCGCAGCGCCATTATGGAAGCGATCGCCGAATCCCATCTGCCGCTGGCGTTTATGTTACAGGCAACGCCGGAGGCAGAAACGCACCGCGAAGAAGCCAAGATGTTCGGTCTTGAAGTGATCTTTGAAGCCTTTGCCGATCGCTGCTACGACGACAATGGCGCGCTGCTGTCACGCGCCAAAGAAGGTGCCGTACACAGTCGAGAAAAAATGCTCGCACAGGTTCAGCAGCTGCAAAGTGAAGGCTGTGTGACCACCATCAGTGGCCACCGACTTGAACTGCAAGCCGACTCACTCTGCGTGCATGGCGACAATCTGGAAGGCGTGCGAGCTATCCAGGAAATTCGCCAGTTAATTCATGAAAGCAGCTGAGCGAGTTAATTAATGAAACAGCCTCAGCAATCGATCTCCATTGCCGGAGAGAATGCCCTGATCGTCTATTTTGGCGATGCGCCCAGCGATTCCATCGCCTCACAGGTAGCGGCGACCGCGACACAGCTGCGCAGCGATCTCGGTGAATTGCTGATTGATCTGGTGCCCTCCTACGCCTCGCTGCTGGTCATTTACGATGCCTTTAAAACCGACCATCATGCGGTGCGCAATGCGATTCGACAGGCCTTGAGACAACATCCCACTGCAGCAGTGGCTGCGCAACCCGGTTCAATGGTTACGCTGCCGGTCTACTACAGCCGCGAATCAGGACCCGACCTGCAACAGCTTGCAGACAACGCAGGACTTTCTGTCGATGAGGTCATTGCGATTCATCAACAGTCTGACTATCGCGTTTACGCGATTGGCTTTGCCCCCGGATTTGCCTATCTCGGCGAAGTTGATCCACGCATCGCCGCGCCGCGACTGGCCACACCGAGACAAAAAGTACCGCGCGGTGCGGTCGCCATTGCCGACCGCCAAACTGCCGTCTATCCGGCACAATCACCCGGCGGCTGGAACCTGATCGGCCTCTGCCCGCAGCGGATGTTCGATCCCGACGCCGAGCCAAGCATGCCGGTTCAGGTCGGTGATACAGTGCGTTTTAAAGCCATCGATAAGCAGACCTTTCTGGCTATGGGTGGTTCGCTGTGAGCAAGGGGCTCAAGGTTATTCAAGCTGGCATCTTTAGCCTGATCGAAGATGGCGGACGCTTCGGCATGCATGGCATTGGGGTCACCACCGGCGGCCCGCTGGACAGCAATGCCTTCCGCTGGGCTAATCGTCTCTGCAACAATGCCCTGCAAACAGCCGCTATCGAAGTCACCATCGGCGGTCTGGTCTTGGAGTCCAGGGTAACCACCACCATTGCGCTGACCGGTGCAGCCATTCCATTGAGCATTAATCATCAACCGCAAGAATTGTGGCAAAGCCACCAGGTCAAGCCCGGTGATCGCATTGAACTGGGCTTTGCTCTATCCGGCAGCCGAGGTTATCTAGCGGTTGCCGGCGGCTTTGAGGTTGAACCGATATTTGACAGCGCAGCGACAGTGCCGCGCGAAGGACTCGGTGGCGTGCACGGCGATGGCAAATCATTGCAGGCTGGGGACCTGTTACCCTGTCATAACAGCGTGACTAGTGCGCGACTGTGTGTGCCCGAAGGCGAGCGCCCCGATTACAGCGACAACCGAGCACTGCTGCGGGTCGTATTGGGGTATCAACAGCACGTCTTCAGCAAGCTGCAAAAACAACTATTTTTCACCTCAGAATACAGCGTCACCGAGAGCAGTGATCGCATGGGTTTCAGGCTTAAGGGCGCGGCGATAAAGCCTGCTATAGGTGGCATTCTCTCTGAGGGCATCTGTCTCGGTGCTATTCAAGTTCCTGCCGATGGCCAACCGATTGTGCTGCTCAATGATCGCCAAACCATCGGCGGTTATCCCAAGCTCGGCTCGGTACTGTCTCTGGATATTGGCAAACTCGCACAACTGTTACCGGGCGGCAGTGTCCGCTTTGAGGAGATCAGTGTTGAACAGGCGCACAATCTGCTGCTGCTCGATCAACACCGCTTTCAACACAGGGCGTTAGAAAAGGTCGGCGAGCATGACTGACCTGACAGCTCTTTTAAATAGTACAGAGATCGAAAACCTGTTGGTTGCGCGCAATCCGCGCGGCATGCAGACATTGCAGGCTGCGCTGACGCCTGGCTATTACCTGCGTGCAGCACAAATGCTGCACGCGGCAAGCGGTCATATCTTAATCGGTACCGGCTTTCCGGTGGCCGGCACTTATGAGACCGATGGTCCAGTGGGCGCCATTGCACTCTACCGGGTATTAGAAATCCTTGGCGCTCAACCGATTCTGGTCTGCGGCGCACCGCTGGCC
This sequence comes from Porticoccaceae bacterium, assembly GCA_017858135.1. Taxonomy (GTDB): domain Bacteria; phylum Pseudomonadota; class Gammaproteobacteria; order Pseudomonadales; family Porticoccaceae; genus HTCC2207. The sequence continues at coordinate 16,652 of JAFMBY010000023.1, forward strand.
GATGCGATAGCGGACGATTTCCGCGTCCACAAAATCACTGTCGGTGCACCGGCAGTCAGCGCGAGTGAAGCGCAAATGGCTCTCGATCACTATCAGCCATCGCTGGTGATCTCAATCGAACGGCCGGGCATGGCGGCAGATGGCCACTATTACAATATGCGCGGAGAAAATATCAGCCACGCCTGCGCCAGCTTCGACTACTTTTTAACCTTGGCAAATTGTCCTACCATTGCCATCGGTGACGGCGGCAATGAGATTGGCATGGGCAATGTCACCGCGACACTCGAGCAATTAAATATTATTCCGGCGGCAACCTGCTGCGATGAGTTGCTGATTGCCGATGTCTCCAACTGGGCCGCTCACGGTGTGATCGCAATGCTGTCGCTATTGACGAAAAAAGACTTATTGCAGGGCTGGGATAATTTAGCCGTATTGCAATATCTCTCTGAGCGCGGCAGCGTCGATGGCGTGACCAGAGAAAACACATTGAGCGAAGATGGTTTGAGCGCAGATATCACTGAGACCTTAATTGAAAACCTGAGAAAATTGGCTGGATTTTGCTGATAGCAATATAATTTCTCGGTAATTGCATCATTATCCAAAAATAGTAGCTGAGAACTCGCCAATAAACATCGCAAACGAGTTAATTTGCTTTGCGTGCAACCAGCCTCGCTGATACCATTTTTTGGTGTAACTGTGCTCTAACAAAAAGACCCCAATCAACCCAACGCTCCACCTCGACAAGGCAACACTATGAGTATCGCGTTTCTGGATGGCAGCTATATGCCCATCGAGCAGGCCAAAATATCTCCTCTGGATCGCGGATTTTTATTCGGTGACGGGATTTATGAGGTGGTGCCCTCCTACGCCGGCAAGATGGTGGGTTTTGCGCCGCATGTGCTGCGCATGAAAAGCGGCTTGGAAGCAATTGGTATCAAGCTAGATTGGTCGATGGACGACTGGTCCGAACTCTGTCAGCGCCTAATCGCTGAAAATGGCGCCGGCAATCTGGGTATCTACCTGCATGTTAGCCGCGGCGCCGACAACAAGCGTCACCATGCTTTCCCGGAAAATATTGCGCCGACGGTTTTTGCCTTTACTTTTGAAATCGCAGCAGCTCCCATCGCAGACAAGGCCAAGGTCAAGCCTTACAAAGTCTCCACCACTCGCGATCTGCGCTGGGAACGCTGCCATATTAAGTCCACCGCGCTGCTTGGCAACGTGCTCCATTTCCAACAGGGTTACGAGCAGGGCAATGACGAAACATTGCTCTTTAACGCCGACAATCAGCTCACCGAAGCCAGCGCCTGCAATGCCTTTATTGTTATCGATGGCACGGTGATTACGCCGCCGCTGGACAATCAACTACTGCCCGGCATTACGCGACAGATTGTTCTCGACGTACTGCGCAAGGACGGCCGCATTAAGGTTGAAGAACGCAGTGTTAGCATGGATGAGGTGATGAGTGCAGACGAGGTGTGGATTACCAGTTCCTCCAAAGAGATAGCCCCGGTCACCGAGGTAGACGGAAAAGCTGTCGGCAATGGCGAGATCGGCGATATCTGGCTGGCTACACAGACCCTCTACTCCGCCGGCAAATTTGATTACTAGGCAATTGTATGTCCAGACCGACCAGAGCATTTGTTGATCTTCAGGCACTGCGCCACAATTACAACTTGGCACAATCCCTGGCGCCGATGTCAAAAACCATCCCCATGGTCAAGGCCAATGCCTACGGCCACGGCGCCGTGCAAGTCGCTCAGGCACTGGCGGACAGTGCGCCGGCCTTTGGTGTTGCCTGTATCGAAGAAGCCATGCAACTGCGCGATGCCGGCATCAAGCAACCGATATTACTTCTCGAAGGTATCTTTAGCGCTGATGAGGTCAAAGTGGCGGCCAGTAATGGCTTTTGGCTGATGGTCGAAAACCACCAGCAAAAAGACGCCATTATCAATGCCGATGTCGCACATCCGGTGACGGTCTGGCTTGGGGTCGATACCGGTATGCACCGACTGGGCTTTCAGCCCGACGTTATCGCCGAGGTCTATCAAACCCTCAATGCCAGTCGCAATATCAGCCAACCGATCGTGCTGACTTCACACTTTGCCTGCGCCGACGATTTGGACAGCAGCGCCACGCTTAAACAGATTGATATTTTTAAGGCCTGTGCGCCGGTAACAGCACTGCAAAGCCTGGCCAACTCAGCAGCCATTCTTGCCTGGCCAAAGGCTAAGCGAGAATGGCAGCGCCCGGGTTACATGCTCTACGGCAACTCGCCCTTTTCCGTGGCGCAGGAAAATGCCGACCAACTTAAGCCGGTCATGTCATTCGAGTCCGCCGTGATTTCACTGCGACAGATAGCCGCAGGAGAGTCGGTCGGCTATACCGCTAACTGGACCGCCGAGCGCGACTCGACGATTGCCACGATTACCGTTGGCTATGGCGACGGTTATCCGCGTCACGCACCCAATGGCACACCCGTGCTGGTCAATGGTGTGCGCTGCCCACTGGCAGGGCGCGTGTCGATGGATATGATTACTGTTGATGTAACAGCATTGGCTGAGGTTGCGATTGGTGACAAGGTTGTTCTCTGGGGTCCCGCTCTACCGGTCAATGAAGTAGCCCAATACTGCGGCACAATTGGCTATGAATTGCTCACTCGTATGCCAGCGCGCGTGCCTCGCAGTTACATTTAAGCATTAATCTTAATCGCCGTTTGCGACTTCACATCTTCGATCACCACGTAGGTGTGGGTCTGACTAATCCCTTTAATAGCGGATAACTTGCCGCCTAGAAACTGCTGGTAGTGTTGCATATCAGCAACTCGAATTTTAATCAGGTAATCAAATCCTCCGGCCACCATCTGGCACTCCAGAACCTCCTCCAACTCGAGCATCTGCTGATTAAAAATGCGGATTGACTCCGTGGTGGTACTGGTTAGCTGCACCTCAATATAAGCACATAGCGCCGCATTGACCTTCACCGGATCGAGCAATGCCACATAGTTGGTGATAAAACCCTCTTTTTCCAGACGCTTAACTCGCTCCAGACAGGGCGTCGGGGTCAAATTGACCTGCTTTGCCAGATCCACATTGGCGATGCGCCCATGGTGTTGCAGGATAGTGAGAATTCGGCGATCGGTGCGATCCAGATCATTCATTGTTTTCATGCTAGAACGTCCAACTGTGTCAATACGAATGAAGAATAATAATCTATAAAACAAACTATAACAGCACTTTAAGCTGGATAATTAACAATTATGGAGACATATACTGTGTTAAATACGCAAAAATGCAACATATTACATTATCAATAAAAAAGAGGTCGTCATGGACCAAGCTGCCCTTCGCCACAAAATTCGCCAGACGACGCATCAGGGTGAACACCAGACAGTCACTCAACTACTGCATAGCAATCCGCTCTCGACGACAGTACGCGAGATGATTTTGCAAGATTCCCGTCAACTGGTCAGAGATTGCCGAGCAGACAAATCCAGCAGCGGTACGCTGGATGCATTCCTACTTGAATTTGGTCTCTCCAATAGCGAAGGTGTTGCGCTGATGTGTCTCGCTGAAGCGCTACTGCGTGTTCCTGACGCACTGACTGCAGACCGTCTGATCGCCGAAAAGATACAAGCTGGCAATTGGAATAGCCATCGCGGCAAATCCAAATCCCTATTTGTTAACGCATCGACCTGGGGGCTTATGCTCACCGGGCAGCTGGTTAGCCTGGATGCCGAGATCACTGAGAATACCGACAACTGGGTCAAGCGACTGACCGCGACCATGGGCGAACCGGTTATCCGGACCGCCGTGATGCAGGCAATGAAAATCATGGGCGGCCAATACGTGCTCGGCCGCAGCATTGCGGAAGGCTTAAAACGCGGCGCCAAACATAACGACACCGAGACTCGGTTCTCCTTTGATATGCTCGGTGAGGGTGCACGCACCGATGCCGATGCCGTCAACTATTTGAACGCCTATGCCAGCGCCATCGACAGTATTGGCCAGACGTCAAGCGGCTCTGAGGTGGACACTGCAAATGGCATCTCAGTAAAACTCTCGGCACTGCATCCGCGCTATTACTACGCCCAGTACCACAGGGTCATGGATGAGCTATTGCCACGCATCAAACAGCTCTGTGTCCAAGCGGCGAAATACAATATCGGGCTGTCGATTGATGCCGAAGAGTCCTATCGTCTGGATATCTCGCTGGATATCTTTGCGGCTCTGGCCCGCGATACTGACCTGCAGGGTTGGCAGGGCCTCGGCTTTGTCTTGCAGGCTTACCAAAAGCGCGCTCCGGACACCGCCAAATGGCTGATCGGTCTAGCTCGCGAAACTAATCGACGGCTGATGGTCAGATTGGTTAAGGGTGCCTATTGGGATGCCGAAATAAAACATGCTCAAGAGCTCGGTCTTGCCAGCTATCCGGTATTTACTCGCAAAGCCAATACCGATCTCTGCTATCAACACTGCGCCGAGATTCTATTCGACGCTCACGATGCAGTTTACCCGCAGTTTGCCACCCACAATGCCTATACCGCGACAATGATTTTGAGTCTGGCTGGCGAGCGCCAATTTGAGTTTCAGCGATTACACGGCATGGGGCATATTCTCTACTCACAACTGAAAAAACGCTTTTCCGACCGGCAAATTCCAGTGCGCGTCTATGCACCAATCGGCAATCACCGCGACCTGCTCCCCTACCTAGTGCGGCGGCTGCTGGAAAACGGCGCCAACAGCTCATTTGTCAATCGCTTCCTGGATAGCCAGACGCCGGTTGAGGAGCTACTCGAGGACACCCGAGAGCAGGTCACCAAGGTCTTCCCCTACCAACACAAAGGTATCGCGGTGCCGCCAGAGATGTTCACTGCCGCTGGCGAGCAGCGCCACAATGCGCTCGGCATCGATCTCGATTCACCGCTGCAAGCAGAGGCGCTATTGCAGCAGGTTACCGAGACCGCGGAGCTCATCGCGCAACCCATTATTGACGGTTGTCCGATCGAGAATGAATTGCAACCCAGCTACAGTCCGACAGACCAGCGCCAATTGATTGGCTACAGCGCTCGGGTAAACGACAAGGATATTCTGCATGCGCTAGAGTCCGCCAATCAGACCTACCCTGCATGGAACAGTTTAGGTCACGCAGCGCGCGCAACGATTCTCGATAAAGTCGCCGACCTGATGGAGAGAGATTTTGACAAACTGATTGGCGTTATCAGTTTAGAGGGCGGCCGCACCCTCAATGATGGTGTCTCCGAGGTCCGCGAAGCCATCGACTTCTGTCGCTACTATGCGCTGCAAGCCAGATCATTGAATACGTGCACCGGCCGTGGCGTGTTCTTCTGCATTAGCCCATGGAATTTCCCTCTCGCTATCACCGTGGGTCAAATTGCCGCGGCTCTGGCGGCAGGCAATACCGTACTGGCTAAACCCGCGGGTCAAACACCGGCCATTGCCGCCACTGCCGTGCGCCTTTTTCATGAGGCTGGGGTACCCGGTGCTGCGCTCCAGTTGCTGCTCGGCAGTGGCTCGCAGATTGGCAACCTGTTACTCGGCGACAGCCGCATCGCCGGCATTGCCTTTACCGGTTCCACCGCCACCGCCCAGCATATCAACCAACAGCTGGCGCAGCGCCCCGGTGCCCCGATCCCGTTTATCGCCGAAACTGGCGGTCAAAACTGCATGGTGGTTGACTCATCCGCACTCCCCGAGCAAGTCGTTGACGACGTTATCATGTCAGCATTTCAAAGCGCCGGACAGCGCTGCTCTGCCCTGCGTGTGCTATTTATCCAGTCAGATATCGCCGATAACGTTCTACAGATGCTCAGTGGAGCCATGGCATCACTATACGCAGGCGACCCACGATTATTGTCCAGCGATCTGGGCCCAGTGATTGATGACGGCGCCAAAGCAGAGCTGGAGGCACATATTCAGCGCATGCACCGAGAGGCCAGACTGGTGGCCAAAGTAGACCTCGATAGCCGTTGCGCGCACGGCAGCTTTGTCGCACCTCATGTGTTTGAAATTGACTCGCTGGATCGTCTCACTGAAGAGGTATTTGGCCCGATACTGCATGTAATTCGCTTTCACGCCGATCAACTCGGCGCCGTCATTAAACAGATCAACCACACCGGCTTCGGCCTCACTCTCGGCGTCCACAGTCGTATCGAAGCCTTTGCTGAAAAAGTGTTCCGCAACACCATTGCCGGCAATACCTATATCAATCGCAATATGGTTGGCGCAGTGGTCGGCGTTAACCCATTTGGCGGCCGCGGACTCTCTGGCACCGGCCCAAAAGCGGGGGGGCCTAACTATCTACTACGCTTCTCCGAGCAGCATAATCAGATCACTGAAAGCCGAACCTTTACTGTCGACTTAAGCGGCACCGTCAGCACTGAACAAGCACAGATAACCGGCAAGGCCATCAAAAGCGCCCACAGCGCGCTGAAAAAATGGCAGTCGACATCAATCGACGCACGTTTAATTGTGCTCAGACAGGTGATGACTCAAGCATCATGGCTGCAGCAGATTGAACCGGTTGCCAGAGAAAAACTGGCCAACCCGATTCAACTTCCAGGACCCACCGGCGAGGACAATAAACTGTCAGTTCAGGGCCGTGGCGTGATGACGCTCATCATTACCCAGCAGGATTCGCTGGTGGATGCTGAGAAACAAATTGCCAGTGCACTGCTCTGTGGCTGCGCAGTGATTGTCACTGCTGGAGAGCTGCATCAAGCCGCTTTGGCGACCCTTAGGGATCAGTATATAAAAGCCGGTCTCGCGAGCGACCTACTGCAGATTGAGCCCCTGCAGAGCCTTGCTCTGATGATTGCGGATGATCAGGTAGAAGGCATTATCGCCAATAGCCTGAATGCCAAAAGCTGCTCATTGAGACAGGCTATGGCAATGCGATCAGGCAGTATTATTCCGCTAATTGAATGGCCGCAGCGCGACGAAGATTACAGCTATCATTGGTTACTATGGTTCTTGAGTGAACGCACGCGCACGGAGAACCTGGTCGCTCGCGGTGGTAATACGCAGCTGTTTAATTTGGCTGAATAAGCTGACAGACGGGACTAAACCAACATTGACGAAAGCAGAAAAAATAAAAATAGAACGACTTAAAAACGCCATTCCGTGCGCGATGAAAAGCCATCGGCATTATTGGTAAAGCGGATAAAACTCGGCGTCACTCGATAAAAATGACTCTTGGCAAAGGCCGCGCCGATACGCTGTTCCTGCTCATTGGCCGGCTTTTCGATCAACGCATTTATCTCCGCAAAGCGCTGAAAATAACGCGCCGCCGCAACGGCTCGATCGGCATCGTCCACCTGCTTGACACAAGCCTGCATTTGCACACCACAGATTGACTGCCAACTGCCGTTGTAGTCGCTGTAAATCGACGCCGCAATTCGGCCATCCTCAGGCAGGCTGGCAATATGTCGAGTCGAGGTGGCGGAGAGAAAATAGAGGTTGAGATCGTCATCGGCAACGTAGAGTACCGGCGCCGTCCACAGTCCCTGATCGTCGTTGACTGACAGTGTCAGCACTGTTTCACGCTGTAAAAAAGTTTTTAATGCAGCCGTATCAGCTGACATTAAACGCCCTGCCCCTGCCAACGCTTCAAGCTGTCTGTTTCAATATCAAACAGATCGAGCACCCGCGCCACCGAGTGATTGACAATATCGTCTACGCTTTTCGGTGCACTGTAAAAGGCTGGCGATGGTGGGCAGATAATCGCCCCGTACTGACTGGCTTTGAACATCAACTCGCAGTGACCGGTGTGCAGAGGTGACTCGCGCGGTACGATCACCAGCTTGCGACGCTCTTTTAACACCACATCCGCAGCGCGAATCAACAAATTTTCGGCGTAGGAATTGACGATCCCGGAGAGCGTTTTCATGGAGCAGGGAACAACAATCATTCCAGCCGTTTTAAATGAACCACTGGCAATGGTTGCACCGATATTTTTATTGTTATGTACCTCATCGGCCAGCGCCTCGACATCTTCCACAGCCCAGTCGGTCTCAATGCCAATATTCATGCGTGCCGCCTGACTCATCACCAGATGAGTTTCAATCTCAGGCTTATCAGCCAGCATCTGGAGCATTCGAATACCATAGATAACGCCGCTTGAGCCGGACAGTCCAATAATCAGTCGCATAAAGATTCCTTGCCTATTCAGAGCGTAGTTTGCCCTGTTTACCGAGCTCGCGGTAGTGAAAAGTTATCGGGCTTGACGCTCTAGACGGCTGGAATAGTTCACATTGCGCGAAGAACGCTGAAGCAGCGCTCAGCCAGAGCTTAGTCGCAAGGTCTCTTCGTTCCCGCACAAGCCCCCTGCACTGCAACTGGAATAACAAATTAATGCGACTAAACGCAGCCAGCGCAACTCAAACCCCGCTTGTCACATATAAGCATTTGAAGTGTCGGTGTGATCAGTGACATCCTTGACGCCTTTGAGCTCAGGAATCTTTTCCATCAGCGTTTTCTCCACACCTTCCTTGAGAGTCAGATCAACGGCAGAGCAACCCTGGCAACCACCGCCAAATTCAAGCACGGCATAACCGTCAGCCATTTCGGCCAGCGATACCACACCGCCATGAGAGGCCAAACCTGGGTTGATTTCGTTGTAGAGCAGATAGTTAACCCGGTCTTCAATAGGGCTGTCATCGTTAACATTGGGCAATCTTGAATTGGGCGCCCGAATGGTCAACTGGCCACCAAACTTATCTTCAGCAAAATCGACCTTGGCTTCATCGAGGAAGGCAATACTGCGCTGCTCAAAGTAGGCATTAAAGGCCTCGTACTCGACGACCATATCTTCTTCATTATGCTCACCGGGGCGACTGTAAGCGATGCAGGTCTCAGCTTTTGGCGTGCCTGGGTCAGAGACAAACATACGAATGCCAATGCCTTCGCAATTTTGTTTTTCCAATAATCCAGCCAGATATTTCTGTGCCGATTCGGTGATCGTAACGTTGAGCATAGTGTTTCCTAGGTTCTAATTTTAAAGCCTAATCGTGATTATCTAAACTTGACCAATTAAGTCGGATATTTTACGTCATAGTCACGCTTAGACGAAACCTTCTTTTTGTTTTAAAGGTCGCTTTTTTAATTTATTTTGGTATTATGCTCATCCATCAAAATATTTTGATACAACACGAAAATAAAGGCACAGAGAAGTAATATGGCTGATAAAATTAGGCAGGCAGCAGAACAACGGATTCTGATTTTGGACGGCGCTATGGGTACCATGATTCAGCGCCATACACTCGAGGAAGCGGATTTTCGCGGCCAGCGTTTCGCCGATTGGCACACTGACTTAAAGGGCAACAATGACCTTTTGAGCTTGACTCAGCCTGACATTATCTGCGATATCCATCGCGCCTACTTAGAGGCCGGTGCCGATATTGTTGAGACTAACACGTTCAACTCCACCACTATCTCGCAAGCGGATTACGACATGCAGTCGATTTCTCGGGAGATTAATGTGGCATCCGCTCAGCTGGCAAGAAAAGCGGCGGATGAGTTTTCGACGCCTGAACGGCCGCGCTTTGTCGCCGGCATTCTTGGACCTACCAGTCGCACCGCGTCGCTATCGCCAGACGTAAACGACCCGGGTGCCCGCAACGTGACCTTTGATGAGCTGGTCGAGGCCTATATTGAGTCCACCGAAGCGCTGATTGAAGGTGGCGTCGATCTGATTATGGTGGAAACCATCTTCGATACACTCAACGCTAAGGCGGCGCTGTTTGCGGTGCAAGTGGTGTACGAGAAGCTCGACGTTGAACTGCCCATTATGATCTCAGGCACCATCACCGACGCCAGCGGCCGAACCTTATCGGGACAAACTCCGGAAGCATTTTGGAACTCTGTCCGTCACAGCAAGCCATTGAGCATCGGCCTTAACTGTGCCCTCGGTCCAAAAGAACTGCGCCCGCACCTACTGGAGATTTCAACCACTGCCGACGTGCTGGTCAGCGCCCACCCCAATGCGGGTCTACCGAATGAATTCGGCGGCTACGATCTCGATGCTGAGAATATGGCCGAGACCGTGGCCGAGTTCGCCAGCGCCGGCCTGTTAAATATTGTCGGTGGCTGCTGCGGCACCACGCCGGATCATATTCGCGCCATCGCCAACGCCGTTGCACCATTTGCGCCGCGTCAAATACCCGAGATTGAGGCGGCCTGTCGTCTCTCCGGTCTCGAGCCCTTTACAATCAAATCGGATTCTCTGTTTGTCAATGTCGGCGAGCGCTGCAATGTCACCGGCTCCGCCGTGTTTAAGCGCTTAATTCTCGAAGAAAACTACGATGCAGCATTGGAAGTCGCGCGCCAGCAAGTGATTAATGGCGCGCAGATTATCGATGTGAACATGGATGAAGGCATGCTCGAGTCATTGCCTGCCATGGTTAAGTTTCTCAACTTAGTCGCTGGCGAACCGGATATTTCCCGTGTACCGATTATGGTCGATTCCTCGAAATGGGAGGTGATTGAAGCCGGATTGAAATGTGTGCAGGGCAAGTCTGTGGTCAACAGCATCAGCCTGAAAGAAGGCGAAGCCGAATTTATTGAGCGGGCCAAGCTGTGTAAAAAGCACGGCGCCGCCATTGTCGTTATGGCCTTTGACGAAGACGGTCAGGCCGACAACCTTGAGCGCCGCCAACAGATCTGTCAGCGCAGCTACGACATGCTGGTCAATGATATTGGCTTCCCGGCGGAAGATATTATCTTTGATCCCAATGTATTCGCAGTCGCCACTGGTATTGAAGAGCACAACCGCTACGGCCTCGATTTTATTGAGGCCAGTGGCTGGATTAAAAAGAACTTGCCTCACGCCTTAATCAGCGGCGGCATCTCCAATGTGTCGTTTTCCTTCCGCGGCAACAACCCGGTGCGTGAAGCGATTCACTCGGTGTTTCTCTACCATGCGATTCGTGAAGGCCTGACCATGGGTATTGTCAATGCCGGGCAGTTGGCGGTGTATGACGATCTTCCTGAAGAGCTGCGCAATGTCGTTGAAGATGTCGTGCTGTTCCGCACGCCAGAGGGCACCGAAAACCTGCTGGCGATTGCCGATAAATATCGCGGTGATGGTTCCAAACAAGCATCCGTTGAAGACCTCAGCTGGCGCGACGCCAATGTCAATCGTCGCCTCGAACATAGCCTGGTCAAGGGCATTACCGCCTATATCGAAGAAGACACTGAAGAAGCTCGACAACAGGCTGACCGACCGCTGCATGTGATTGAAGGTGCGCTGATGGACGGCATGAATATCGTCGGCGATCTGTTTGGTTCGGGAAAAATGTTTTTGCCCCAAGTGGTCAAGTCTGCCCGCGTCATGAAGCAGGCGGTGGCCTATTTACAACCCTATATCGAAGACGAAAAAGATGCATCGGCGAGCACTAATGGCAAGATTCTAATGGCCACAGTGAAGGGCGATGTCCATGATATTGGTAAAAATATTGTCGGCGTGGTGCTGCAGTGCAATAACTATGAGGTTATCGACCTCGGCGTGATGGTGTCTGCGGAAAAAATTCTCACCACGGCACGCGAAGAGAATGTCGATATTATTGGTCTCTCCGGTTTGATTACGCCCTCTCTCGATGAGATGGTGACATTGGCTAAAGAGATGCAGCGTCAAGGTTTCACCGTGCCACTAATGATTGGTGGTGCGACCACCTCGAAGGCCCACACGGCAGTGAAAATTGCCCCCACCTACGAGAACAATCAAGCTATCTATGTCTCTGATGCCTCGCGTGCCGTCGGTGTCGCCAGCAAACTGATTAGCAAGGAGCATCGCGATGGGTTTATCGCGGATATTCGTCGTGACTATGACGCCGTTCGCCTGCGCACGGCCAATAGAACACCGCGAGGAACACTCTATACCTACCCGGATGCGATCAAGCAGAAGCCACAGATTAACTGGCGCGATTTTCAGCCAACGCTTCCAGCCACCCCAGGGGTGACAGTGCTCGACGACTATCCACTGGCAACACTGGTGCCCTATATTGATTGGACGCCGTTCTTTATCACCTGGGACCTGGTCGGCAAGTACCCGAAAATTCTCGATGATGAAGTGGTCGGCGAAGCGGCGACTACTTTGTTTGCCGATGCTCAGACCCTGTTAAAAGACATTATCGACAATAAGCGCTTAACCGCGCGGGCCGTGTTTGGCCTCTGGGAAGCCAATACGGTCAACCACGACGATATTGAGGTTTACGCTGAAGATGGCTCAACGGCGGCGACCCTGCACCATATTCGCCAGCAGATTCAAAAGCCCGGCGCCAGTGAAGAACTGTGCTCTCTGGCTGACTTTGTGGCACCGCAAGAGACGGGTATTAAAGATCATATCGGTGCCTTTGCTGTGACCACCGGTATCGGTGCCGATGAACTCGCCGCGCAATATGAAGCCGAGCATGATGACTACAATGCGATCATGGTCAAAGCCCTCGCCGATCGTTTGGCAGAAGCCTTTGCCGAACATCTGCATGAACGTGTACGTCGTGAATACTGGGGCTATGCTGCCGACGAAAGTCTCGACAATGAAGCGTTGATCAAAGAGAAATATCGCGGTATTCGCCCTGCGCCAGGCTATCAGGCCTGCCCAGACCACACTGAAAAAGGCTCGCTGTTTAAGCTGCTTGATGTCGAGAACAATATTGGCTTAGAGCTCACCGATAGCTTTGCTATGTCCCCGGCGGCCGCAGTGAGTGGCTGGTATCTTGGCCACCCCGATGCAAAGTATTTTAATACCGGAAAAATCGCTCCTGATCAGGTAGAATCTCTGGCTGAACGCAAGGGGATGTCGGTAACGGATCTAGAGCGCTGGTTATCGCCTATCCTCAATGATTAACAATAATTAATAGAGTAATAACCGTGAACGACGATAGCCCGATTAAGAAAAAAACCAGTATTGGCGCAGTGACCAAAAGTATTTTAGCCGCTGCTATTGGTGTGCAAAGTAACAAGAACCGTGAACGAGACTTTGAGGAAGGCAATCCGCTGGCATTTATTATTGGCGGCTTTGTTTTCACCCTGCTGTTTATCGCGACGGTTGCCACGGTGGTGGGGTTGGTACTGAGCAATAACGGCTAGTCAGCTTATTTCAGGACGGGCCACATATAAAAAAAAGGGGGGCTGCAGTGATGCAGCCCCCCTTTTTTGTACTTCTCTTTAACGACACTAAAACACTGCTTAGAAGCTGTATCGCGCTTGCAAAGCAATGTTCAACGGACGATTGACGAAGGCGTAGTAAGAGTTACCAGCACCACCAGTCAGGGTTCCACCCAGTGGCGTGTTGCCACCAAAGTTAATCACTGTCTCATCGGTGAGATTGCGGCCTAACAGAGCCACTTCCCAAGCGCCGTCAGCATCACTCAACGCAATACGCGCATTGACCTGAGTACTAGCGTCCTGCTTGGTGCGTGGATCCAAGTTTGAGGCGTAGAGGTAGTCATCCATATAGACCAGATCCATCGATGCGTTGAGCACCAAATCTTCACCTACGTCGCCCATCCAGGCCGCACCAATATTGGCCTGCAGTTCTGGCGTGTACTCTTTGCGCTCGCCTTTCACATCACAGAGTCCAGCATAATCAGCTGAATTGGACGTCTGACCAAAGTAGCACTGTGAGTTAGGAAACTTGTCGTAGTTAAAGTCTAGGTAAGCAGCAGAACCTGTTAACGTGACGTTGTCTGACACAGCCCAACGGCCAT
>JAFMBY010000116.1 GCA_017858135.1 Porticoccaceae bacterium
ATATCGCCAAACTGAAGCTAGAAGAAGACGAGATTGCGGAAGCAGAAAAATTGGCTCAGCGCTGTGTTGAAAGCAGCTATGCTGACTGCCCTTAGAATGACCTAGCGACTTCGCTTATCGGTCACTTGCTAGTTACTTACTAATTACTTTCTAGTCGCTTTTTTCTAGGCGCTTTTTCACAGGCAGCAGTCCCTATCACGGCGACAAAATAGCGCTCATTGAAAATTTGTTCTTACTCGCTCAAAAAACGCAAATAGCCGCTAAAGAAATCCCGCGACATCCCGATTATTAATGCAAGGTAGTTTAAATCGAATCGGAGAGTTGTCACATGGCAATGAACAATAAAGCCCTTAATGCATACCGCAATGTCCATGTCTCGTCTGCGGTGCCCTACGCTGATGGTATTCAATTAATTCAAATGATGTTTGATGGCTTGGTTGACGCATTGTCACAGGCTGAAGGTGAGGTTGAGCGTAAGAGTATTGCAGAAAAGTGCCGCGTTATTAATCGCGCGACAAGTATCATTCACGGGCTGAAAGATTCTCTGGACTTCGAAAAGGGAACAGACTTGGCGCGTAATCTAGATGATCTGTACGACTATATGAATCGTCGCTTGTTTTTTGCCAACCTACACAACGACGTTAATGCGATCCGCGAAGTTAAGGGCTTGGCCAATGAAGTGCGAACCGCTTGGAAATTACTCCCGTCGCTACTCAAAGACCAGCCTGTCGCCATTGCCTCCTAAGTCGATTTGCATCGCACTTTAGCCGGTCCACAACATCGGCTTCACCTTCCCCTGAGTGCGCAGCTAACGCTTGCATAGTAGTGGCTGCGCTCTTGACATCTCTCTATCCAACATGGCATAACTGCCGACTTGGTTCCAAGCCAGATATCCCAAGCCTGCGTTAGCTTCTATGATGGGGAGATACAAGCAATGTTTGTAAGCCAACAGCGGATGATGACCATCCTCAATAAGGGCAGTGGCGGCGACCGCACTAGCCGCTGGTGTGACACATTTTTGTCAGTCCTGATAATTCTTAACTTGGTTGCGGTTTGCCTCGAGTCCGTCAGCAGCTTTAACAGCCTTTACCACGCGGAATTAATGCTATTTGAAACCGTTTCGGTGTGCATCTTTTTACTCGAATATGGACTGCGTATCTGGTCTGTGGCCGCAGATGAAGAGAGCAGCGCAACAACCGCCTCTGGCCGTCGCTACCAATATATTTTTAGCTTCACCGGCATAATCGACTTGCTGGCGATTCTACCGAGCATCTTGCCGCTGGTGATGGGCGGGGTCGATCTGCGCTGGCTGCGAGTGTTGCGCTTGGTGCGGCTGCTTAAGATATCGCACTACTCGTCAGCGCTGGAAGATCTGTTTTCCGCCGTCTATCAAGAGCGTCGTTCTTTTTTTGCCGCGCTGTATCTGCTGGGTATTGCACTGTTTCTGTCAAGCTCATTAATGTACCTCGCCGAATATGACGCACAGCCAGAGAAATTTGCCTCGATCCCTCAAACCATGTGGTGGGCGTTGATCACTCTCACCACCATAGGCTATGGCGATGTCTACCCTGTTACCCCTCTCGGTCAAACCATCGGCGCCTTTACCGCATTGATGGGTATCTGCACCGTGGCCTTACTGACGGGTATTGTTGCCTCGGCGTTTTCCAACCAAATGGCAAGGCGCGAAGCCATTTTTGAAGCCGAAATCACATCAGCATTGAGTGATGGGTTGGTGACCGACGACGAGCAGCAAAATATCGAAGAGTTGCGTGAGAAATTTAAGATCACCGAGGAACATGCGCGCGCTATATTTGCGCTGATTGAAGAGAAACGTGGCCGCTAGTGCCGCTGCTTAGCTGCCGTCAATAATTACTTCGATACGGCGGTTTTTCGATCGCCCTGCAGGGGAGTCATTGGGTACCAGGGGCTTGGTATCGGCCAGCCCTGTCACTGTCACTCGGCCGTCCTCAATCGCGGAGCTGTCGAGTAGATAGTCGGCTACTGCCGCAGAACGCGCCGCTGACAGATCCCAATTTGACCGAAAACGCTCACTAAACGCCATGGGTATATTGTCTGTGTGGCCTTCAATCGTAATCAGACCAGTGCTATCCGCGATCGACTGGCCGACTTTATCGAGCAGCGGCCTGAAGGCTGGCTGCAGGTCTGCGTAACCGCTGCGGAATGACCCGCGCTCAGCGAGACGGACAATAATTTTGTCGCCGTCACGCTCCACCTCAGCTAGGCCCTCGGCAATCTCATTGGACAACCGAGCACGGATTTTCTCATATTGGTCGGAAATCGCCTGCTCGCCGGCATCATTGCCACGGCCACTAAGATCGCCTTCGAGAGTATCTGGCGACGAATTGACAACCTGAACCTGCGACGCCACCTGTGCCTGAGCAGAGGCCACCTTGGCGTAGATCTCTAAATCACTCTGCGGCATGGGCGAGCCCGACTTGCGCTTGTTGGCTTCGCCGTCATTGCCAGTCTGAGCGTCGGCGACAACTTCAACCACCAACTGCTTGTCTTTGACCGTGACCTTGACCTTGCCTTCAGCAATTTCCTTGGCCAGTGTTTTACGCAGCACCTCCGCGTCAGCATTATTGTCAAAGTCATTCTTTTTCAATGAGTCTTTTAATTCAGGGTCCTCCGGCTGGGGCTCTGCCGTGGTCTGCTCTTGAATCACGTCCAATAGGGTGGGGTCAACTCGTGCCGTTTTGTACTGCTTGGCGATAATGCTTTCCGCAATCGGTTGTTCCACCGTGGGGACGATTTTCTGCACACCAAATTTTTCTTTCATCGAGCCGCTAACTTCTTTGTACTTCGGCACATTCATATGGGCAAAGGAGAGAATCAAAACGAAGAACGCCATCAACAGGGTTGCCATATCCGCAAACGTCGCCATCCACGCCGGCGCACCGCCTTTACACGGTGGGCACTCCTCTTCAGCAGGGGGTTCTTCTGGTTCCGGTGGCGGCCCTAAGGGAAGATCGCTTTCGACATCTGCAGCTGGTGCGACCACCGGCAGCGGCGCTTCCGCAGCGGCACCATCGACCGGCTTAATGTCGTCAGTATCATCAGCCATATCAGCACCCTCGCCCAGTTAGATCCACCGCGGCTCGATAAGCACAGTATGCGCACGTGGGCTGATTAGGAACCATCGACGATAACCTCTATGCGGCGGTTGCGAGCACGACCCGCGGCCGTGGTATTAGAGTCAATCGGTCGCGTGTCGGCGAAGCCTGCGACAGTTATTGAACCTTGATCCAAACTCGAATTCCGGGCAAAAAAGTCAGCGACGGATGCCGAGCGCGCAGCAGACAGATCCCAGTTGGAATTAAATCGCTCACTAAACGCAACCGGAACGTTGTCTGTATGGCCCTCGACACGGACTTTGCCACTAGAGGCTGACAACGAGTTGCCAACGCGGGTTAACAGCCCGGCAAAACCAGGTTGCAGGTCAGCACTGCCAGAGACAAACGAGCCCTGGCTCGCTAATCTGACGATAATGCGATCACCGTCACGCTCGACTTCCGCGAGTCCCATCTGAATATCGGCGGCCAGTGAGAGGCGAATCTGCTGGTATTGGTCATCGACATCTTGCCGGCGCTGATCCGCCGTGCCACCAGCTGAGTTAACGCTATCGGTGTCCGATTGCATGCCGGCGTTTTGCTCACCTGATGCGAGCTGTTGCTTGCGCACCTGAATTTCAGTGGCCACCATCGACTGTAAATCAACGACTTTTGATGCCACATCAATGGTCACCTGACTAATTGGGCCGCCCGCGCCCTTGCCTGATGCGCTATTATCTTGCCCGCCACTGCTGCTGTCCGAAGTCAATTCAACGACAACTTTGTCATCTTCGAGACGCACGGTCACCTGGCCCTGCTCTATTTGTTCAGCCAAGGCTTCCTGAACACTGCGAAATTCCTGCTCGGTCTTGAAATCTGCCTGCTTGGATTCAGTTTTCTTGACGACAAATTCTTGCGTCATATCTTCGGAGCGCTGGCGCTTGCGGGCGATAGCCGTCGGCTCAGCCAGCGCCGGGGTATACTCTTGGATGACCAAGCTTGTGGCGGTGGGAATGGCAATTTTGGGGACGATTTTGGCAACACCAAATGCGGATTTAAGCGAGCCTGCAATCTGCTTATATTTGGGAACGTTGACTTCCGCAAAAGAGAGCAGCAAGACGAAAAAGGCCATCAGCAATGTCGCCATGTCGGCGAACGTCGCCATCCATGCCGGCGCACCGCCTTTACAGGGCGGGCATTCATCAGCTGGCGGCGGGCTGGGTTCGCCGGGAGGGCCAACCTCTGCGTTCTCGCCTTCTAGTTCTTCAACGTCTGCCATGAAATTCGTTACGCCGCAGCCGTTAGCTTAGCGCGCGCCTTAGGACCGAGGAACGCGGCCAGGAAGTCGCTGAGAACACGTGGGTTGCCACCATCCTGAATAAACAAGATGCCTTCGATAATTAACTCGTTGTTGGCCGCTTCTAAATCAGCCTTATTTTCCAGCTTCATGGCGATCGGCAGACAGATAACGTTGGCCAAAATCGCACCATACATCGTGGTTAACAAGGCTACCGCCATGGCCGGTCCAATCGATTTGGGATCGCCCATATTGCCCAACATCTGTACCAGACCAATTAGTGTCCCGATCATGCCCATGGCCGGTGCAATTTCGCCCCAGGCAGAGAATATCTTGGCACCCATTGCATGACGCATTTTAGTGCTCGCCAACTCCCTATCCAGTGAGCTTTTGATAATGACTGGATCGGTGCCATCGACCAGCATCGATACCGCTTTGGAGAGAAACGGGTTGTCTATTTCCTGACCCTCAAGGGCAATCATGCCATCTTTTCGCGCGATGGTTGCCAGCTCAACAATCTGTTCGATCAGCTGTGCTGGCTCGTCGATTTTACTTTTGAAGGCCTTGCCCATAACCGCGACAGCACCGAGAAACTCGCCCAGAGAAGAGCGGAACATAACCACCATGATCGACCCACCCACCACGATTAATAGTGACGGGGTATCAATGAATGCGGCCATGTCGTCGATGGCCATAAAAATCAAGCCAAAGGCACCGAGCAAGCCTATGATCGTAGCGATATCCATGAATATTCCTTACAACAATATAAAAATTTTCGGTCCCCCAACCCAACGGTTAGGCAACAATGATTCTTTAACTAAAATTCGCAGCGCAAATAGTAACTGGTTAACGCGGCTAACACATCACCAAATTTACCTGGGGTCGTCTTAAAGTATCGACACATAGGCTGAAACATTGAGTACTGTTCAACTCGAGATAACACGAGATCTGCCGATTACTAAAGTATTGGGGTGAGGGTGCCATGTAAGAACTTACAATGTGGTAGATTACATTACTATTTAAGGCCGAGCCTTTTTGCCGCCGACATGTAACGGCGCACTAAAAGAGGATAGTTAGCACAGGCACACATCAGGAGGGTATATCGTGACACCTAGATTAATGTGGTCACCCAGTCGCAGGGCTCTGTTTCGAGTTCTGTCCGCATGCTGTTTATTATTGTTGCTAAATAGTTGCGCCGATTACCGCAGCGAGGAAAAATGTTCTGACAGTATTCCGCGCGGCGACAAAGGACGATTTGTGGTCAATAACGACGGGTTGGCCAAAGACAGTGAAACAGGTACAGTCTGGTATCGCTGTGCCGCGGGACAACGCTATTCAAATTTTCGCTGCAAAGGCGACGTTCTCTATCTCAATTGGGACGATGCCCTGGCGTATGCTGTTGAGTTCTCTGACAAATCGGGTGTTACCTGGCGGCTGCCGACAGATGACGAAATGAAGTCCGTTACAGAGGACTCTTGTGTCTCACCTGCAATTAATCAAAACGTCTTCCCGGCAATTGATGTGGCCAATCACTGGACCTCAAGCAAAGGGCTTCACCAGGATGTTTTCCGCTGTGCAGTCAACACCTACAATGGTCGCATGTCATGCCGCCAGGCGCGGGTGGTTGGGCAACCATTTATGTTGGTGCGCGACGAGCAGTAACGTTAGTCAATGCAGAGCCTGGTCAATGCAGAATTTAGTCAATAGGGGATTTGGTCGTTGCAGCGGGCTTGGCC
>JAFMBY010000117.1 GCA_017858135.1 Porticoccaceae bacterium
CTTCTTCCTTGGCTTTTTGCGCAGCGAGGGCTTCGGCTTCTTCTTTGGCTTTTTGCGCAGCGAGTGCTTCAGCTTCTTCTTTGGCTTTTTGCGCAGCGAGGGCTTCAGCTTCCTCTTTGGCTTTTTGAGCAGCGAGGGCTTCGGCTTCTTCCTTCTCGCGCTGCACTATCCAGGCCTCTGCAGCTTCGATAAAACGCCTAGCTTCCTCGATATCGGTAATCTTTGTGTCACCATCTAGATTTAGTGGTTGTTGCACCTCAGCGGATTGCGCCGCTTGCAAAACTCGTTCCGCCAGTTCCGCCTCCAGCGCTTCCTCATCGCTACTTGGCTCATTGGAGCTGTCGACCAGCGGTTGTGACATAAGCTGGTCATCTAATTCTTGCGAGGCTGTACTCTCCACCTCCACTTCTATTTCTAACTTATCGGATAAGGCGTCGATATTATTTTGCCGTCTGAACTCATCCCAGTCCGCTTTTAACTGCTGGTGATTTGCATTTTCAATCCATTGATCCAAGGCATTATCATAGTCGAACCATTTAAACTGCGGATCAACCTGTAACTGTTCGAAAGGCTCAGTCAGTCTAATCGCCTCTTGGTGAAAAGCATCGCCAGCAGGCGTGAGAGGCTCCAATATTTCTAAAATATTTTTCCATTTTCTTAAATGTATGATCAGTTCTTTTGCTGGGACAATAATGGTTTCCTGAAGATTGCTCTGTCCAGCCACCTTGAGAATGCGCATATAGCCATTTTCAATAACAATGCCGCAGAGACACTTTTCACTATTTTCTGGCTTGCCTTCAGCGTCCTTAATAACCTCCCAATTATGTGAGCGGTCGATTTTCATATGCTGCGCTGAATCCTTGGGTTTTAAAGGAAACCGTTGCTCTGCTGCCGCGATGCTAATATTAATTTTTTCAATAGCACTGCGTCTCTGTTGTTCAAAGAGCATGTGCGCAGACAACTGCTGTCGTGCAAGTATTCGATCTTGAAAGCTGGACGTGCTCATTTTAAGCAACAGAGGTCTCCGCTGCTTGGCTGTCACTTAAGGTTGATAATCTATCAACTTTTATTGCGAGTTCGGTTAAATGTGCTTTGATTTCTTGGTTATCCACTTCGAGTACGGCCCTGACATGAGAAATATCGTCGAGTACTTTATCGGCATTAACCTCTGGAGTATTAAGAAAATGAATTTTCTCAACTTTACTATCAAGCTCTTCAAGCGACGTTTTCATAACCTGATTGTCCACTTCGACAACCGCTTTGACACAGGAAAGCTCGTCTAGAACCTTGTCAGTATCCAAGCTAACTGAGCCCTCTTTGATATGCGCGGCAAGGGAATCTACACGCTCTTCAATTCTTGTTAGCAAATCATTACGCAACAGGGTATCGCTGTGCAGTCGCGTAAGTTTGCGATTGATAATAAACACGACCGCCACTAACGTGCAGATATTTAACCCAATTGCGAACTCCATGATTCACTCCCCAATGATTTTCTCTCGCATAGTATTATGCTTTTATTCTTATATTCAAGGGTTTAAGTGCCCTCAAGGATAAAACACTAGGCCTAGTAACTGCCTTGGATTGTACCGATTAGTCGCTCATAGTAGTGTTAAAACCATTGCGCAATGTTTAGACTCGCATGGCATTTACGGTCGCAGTGTCGTTTGACGCTACAGTCTACAACAAAAAAAGCCCAACAAAGGGCGGAGCGAGTCATGCGGATAGCCAGTTTAGCAGCACAACTACTTCTTATTTTGACTCTGACCGCCTGTGGCGGTGGCAGTGGCGGAGGGAGTTCTGAGCCTGTCAGCACAAATCTCGCGCCGACATTTTCAGGTGCCACTGAGCTTAACATACTGGAGGGCTTGGAGGACGTTGCGACCCTAACCGCCTCTGACCCCGAGGGCAGTGCAGTCAGCTTTAGCCTGGCTGAAGGTGACGACAGTCAATATTTTGCGCTCAGTTCCTCTGGACGTTTACGGTTTAATTCCCCTCGTGACTTTGAATCTCCTCAAGACAGCAATCAGGATAATAGCTATAACATTGCGGTAAACGCATCCGACGGCCTCAATAGCAGGACCAGAAACTACAGCGTCAAGGTGGCTAATGCGCTAGAGGGACGTGTTGTTGCTGCACCTCTTTCTGCAAGCACAGTGTTTATTGATAACAACGCTAATCTGCAGTTAGACGCCAACGAGATATCTGTGCTGTCAGATGAGTACGGTTATTTTTCCATTGCAGCCCCAGACGTCACCTGTCAGGCGATTGAAGGCTGTAGCCCGATTGTCGTGGCTGTTGGCGGCGCCGACATTGCCACTGGGAAAGTGCTGGACAATCTGCTGCTGGTTGCAGAGGCTCTGCTCAACGAGACATTCGCAATTACGCCTCTCAGCACCATATTAGTCGGTTCGGCCAACCCTCAAGCGATTCTCGACGCGCTTGGGCTGACTGTGTCAGCTGATGAACTCTTGCTGATAGACCCCTGGCTATCGACCGAGAGCAGCGATCCTGGCGCGGCACTGCTATTGAGTGTCAATCAACAACTGGCGCTGCTAATGCAGTCTGCAGCCAGTCTGCTGACCAGCAATTCAACTATCGATATCAGCGAAGTCAATCTCGCCCTTGTTGCTGAGCTAGAAACATTATTATCAGATTCTCAGTTTGACCTGGCCGACTCACAGTCTCTTCAGACTCTGCTACAAAACAGTGTTGAGCGACTGCAAATTGAAGCGCTGATTAATGCTCAAATGTCTGCGGCAGTGGCACTGCAGGTGGGGCAGATAAACGCTGTTTTGGCTGACGCAGAGATGGATATACTCGGCAGCCTGGTTGCGGAGATTCTCACGCTCGCCCAAGACGACCTGCAGAGCGCAATTGAACAATTAGCCACAGAGGTGGTGAGCCTAGAGCAGTTTTCAGTATGGCTTGATTTTGACTCGCTTTTCACTGAGATCGAGTTACCCGCACTACTGGCAGATCTCGATAATGACGATATTCCCGACCTGTTGGATCTCGATGACGATGGCGATGGCGTCTATGATTTTATCGATGCTTTCCCTCGCGACAGTTCTGAAACACTGGATACTGACGGCGATGGCGTCGGCAATAATACCGATAGCGATGACGATAATGACGGTGTCGCCGATGTGCTTGATCAGTTTCCAACCGATGCCAGCCTGACTCCACCTACCGCAGTTATAACGGCCAGCGCTAGCACTGGTTATATTTACCAGCGCATCTCGTTTGACGCCAGCAGTAGCTTAGCGGGATACCAAAACGACACCATCACCAGTTATGAATGGGACTTTGGCGATGGCTCCAGCGCCACGGGGGTCAGCGCGAGCCATGTGTTTAATAAAGCGGGCACGTACCAGGTTAGCTTAAGCCTCGAGAATAGCGATCAACTCACTGCGTCGACTAGCCTCGATGTCGTCGCGAAAGGGCTAGGAGAGTTCTCTGTTGCCGGCACTATTTCAGTACCTGAGGTGCTTGCCATAGATAGCGATACCAATGATTCCGGCGCCACAGTGGTGCCCAACAATAGTATTGGCACGGCGCAAATCTTGGTCAATCCCTCAACCGTTGCGGGTTACGTCAACAGCGCCAATGAGGGGCCTAATTACGACGCGAGTGGTCAGTCTGCTGAGCTCGGCGATGTCGATGACTACTATCGCATCGATGCACTGGGTGGCGAATTTATTTCATTGACCTACGCTGATCCAGACAGCACCGATCTCGACCTTTATCTGCTAGATAGCAACGGAGACCCAGCTGCAGCATCACTCGGCACATCCGGCTATGAGTCTTTAAAAATCCCGTCACAACCGGGTATTTATTATTTACAGGTGACAATCTGGGATGTCGGTGCATCGAAATACATTCTTGAATTAGGTCTCGAGGAAGGCATTGTAACGGCCTCGACTGACCACAGTTGGTCAACCAATGTCGATTTTGCCATCGGCGATATTATTGTAAAAGAACAATCCCAGTTCAGATCGAGCGCAACATCGAGCAAAGGATCTCTGTTGACGGCGGCCAAGACGAGTGCAAAGCAGCGCAGAAACTCGGGCGCGGGGACGTCTCTGTATCGCTATGGTGACGATATTGAAGGGTTGGCGGGCCGTTTCGATACAGTGAGGAAATCGCCAGGCGTGTCGCGCTTATTGAACCAGCGAGCGGTTAAATCCTCGGCGATGACAAAGGTCGACGAAAAAACTCAGCGCACGCGATTAAAAATTGCAACGCTTCTCGCCGCCAAGGAGCTGCGTGCGGACGCTTCTGTGCTCTATGCCGAGCCCAACTATCGCCGGCGCAAATTAGATACTCTGCCCAACGATCGTTACTACTCAGATCAGGATCACTATCGCAGCATCAATTTGCCGGCCGCATGGGATATCACCACTGGAGACGCCGATATCAAAGTGGCGGTTATTGATAGTGGGATTTATGAGGCTCATCCAGATATTAGCGCGAGACTGTCTAATGATGGCTATGACTTTATTGCCGACGAAGATAACTCTGGCGACGGTGACGGAATGGACAGCGATGCAAATGATCCCGGCGACGGACTGGATAATCTGTTTTGTCCAAACAGTGACTATGAGATCTCTGAGTTTCACGGTACCCATGTTGCCGGCACGGTAGGAGCCGAGAGCAATAATATAACTGGTGTATCAGGCGTTACATGGGCAGGAGAGATTATGAATCTGCGAGTGCTCGGCTGTGACGGAGGCAGTGATTTTGATATTGCCAATGCCATACTCTACGCAGCTGGCCTGCCAAACGAGTCCGGAATTATCGTTGCCGATCCTGCCGACATTATCAATATGAGCCTTGGCGGTGGCGGTTATGGTGAAACCTTAAGGCAGGCAGTGACGGATGCCAGAGCAGCTGGCGTGATCATTATTGCCGCAGCGGGCAATGAATCGCTCTCCGCCGCCACCTATCCAGCTTCTTACGATGGCGTCGTATCTGTTTCGGCAACAACAGACAATAATGCCTTGGCGAGTTATTCAAACTATGGCGCAACCATTGATCTCGCCGCACCTGGAGACGACGTTTTAAGTGCAGCTGCCGAGCTCGTCAATGGCTTTGTCGAACCCATCTACGTGTATTCGTCCGGCACTTCTATGGCAACACCTCATGTGGCGGGAACGGTGGCGCTGATGAAAGCAATCTATACCGATATGTCACCAGAGGATTTCGATGCTGTCCTAATCAGTGGCAATATTTCTACCGACATCGGCACCGCAGGTCGCGATAACAAGTTTGGTTTTGGCCTTATCGATGCTGAGAAAGCCGTTGATTTTGCACAACAACTGCGTGACGGGCTGGCGATACCCACCACGCCGCTGCTAAGTCTTAGCAGCAACTATCTCAACTATGGCAGTCAGCTGTCGAGCCTTAGTGTGCTGGCGTTTAACAGCGGTAACGCAGCAGTGCAGATTAACGCGGTAGTGGCCGCCGATAGCTATGTGTCTGTCTCCGCTCCAGGCTCTGACGATGGGCTGGGGCAATACGATATTGCGATTGACCGCACTGGCCTTGCGCCGGGAACATACACCAGCACAGTCGTAATAAGGTCTAATGGCGGCGATCAGACGCTGGAGCTGATCTTCACCATTGCCGTGCCCGGTCAGGTCCGCTATGGGGATGCTGGCAATATCTACGTTAAGGCGGCAAACGTTGACACAGATGAGAGGGTAATTGTCGCCATTGATGGAACAGAAAACGGTTCTTATCAATATGCAATACCACTACCGGCGGCAGGAACCTACACCATTAGCGCGGGCACAGACCCGGATAATGACGGCAGTATTTGTGCCGATGCAGAAGCCTGTGGACGCTACACCAACGTGGGTAGCAGCAAAGAACTTGTCGTCGATGAGGGCTTGGAGCAGATAGACTTTGCGCTCGACTATATTATGCCGGCCGAGTCGGGATCTTCGATTGGGGAATCGATTAGTACTGAGATGATTAGTACTGAGATGAAAGGTTTGCCCTAGGCTCGACGCCTGAGTTTAGCCCTGACAGAAAGCGTTGGTGAGACTAACCGAATCACGCCTGCTCG
>JAFMBY010000001.1 GCA_017858135.1 Porticoccaceae bacterium
TTAGGCCTGCCGCCAGCGTTCAATCTGAGCCATGATCAAACTCTTCAGTTTAATCGTTTAACCTCACCAATTAAGGAGAGGGAATGGTTACGCAAAACTTGCTTTACCATTCAAAATCTCAGTTTCAAAAACTGTACGCTTAACTTTTCATAAATGAATCGATGAGTTACTTGCTTTTGATATTTAATAATCCAACATCAACTAGCAAGTACCCACACGCATTGCTTGATTAAATTTTTAAAGAACGATTCGCTCATCAGAGCGGGGGGCGTATTCTATAGATCGCCGACCCTTTGTCAACAGTGAAAGTGAATTATTTAACTTTAATTTCACTCTCGAATTCTGACCTTTATTTTGCTTCTCAACATTGCTGTTGGGAGCGCGCATTCTAGCGTCAGAACTGAACATGTCAACAGTAGTTTTCAAATAAATATGGACCCTTTATCTGCCTACTTTTTGCCGCTGCTTTCTTAGCGACTCACCTTGTTGGGAGCGCGCATTCTACAGACAGCCAGCATACTGTCAACAAGTATTTAGTTTTATTTGAAATGGTCTCCAGAAGGCTCTAAATACGTGTGAAAAGATGATACTTTTTCTTCCCCAAGCGAACCAAAAAAAAGCGGCCAAACAAGGCATTGCTCGGATCAAAAAGCTGTGCCGCTCTCATATTGTCTTCGACGCCAGCGGGCTGACCATTTATAAACACAGAATCACGGCCCAAGGCATCTTTTACCTCGCGCCCAGCCCTGGCCATACCACAGTCCACCAATAGACTGGTTAGAGGCTTTTCCTGAAGATCAGCGGCGACTAACTCGGAGGACGGCATGCCATCCAGGCGTAGCTGTTCAAAATCGGACTCGGGTAGCTGGTTGGGGTCGCCGGCAAACAGTGCTTCCGTAATACGCAACGCCGCAGCGAGACCTTCGTCGCCATGAACTAGACGCGTCGCCTCGCGGGCCAAGAGAGACTGTGCCTGAGGCTTACCCTGCGCCTGCAGATCAGCCTCTTCCACAGCACTAATGTCCTCGAGCGACAAAAAGGTGAAATAACGCAGGAATTTATACACGTCAGCATCCGCGACATTTAACCAAAATTGGTAGAACGCCAGCGGTGACGTCTTATTGGGGTCCAGCCACACGGCGCCAGCCTCGGTCTTGCCAAACTTGGTACCATCGGCCTTAGTGATCAGCGGAACAGTTAACCCATAGCATTGCACCTTATTTTGCCTGCGCGCCAAATCAATGCCACCTACTATATTGCCCCACTGGTCACTACCACCCACCTGTAAAGTGCAATCATAGCGGCGATTTAACTCAGCAAAATCCATACCCTGCAGGAGGGCGTAAGAAAACTCCGTAAACGATATACCCGACCCCTCGCGCTCCAGCCTCAGCTTGACCGACTCTTTGTTGATCATACTATTGACTGAAAAGTGTTTGCCCACATCACGGAGGAATTCCAGAGCGGACATTTCCTCAGTCCAATCGAGATTATTGGCGACGATCGCCGAATTTTCGCCACAGTCAAAATCGATAAACTGACTTACCTGACCTTTAATCTTATCCGCCCATCCCGCTATCACATCAGGGGTATTTAGTTTGCGCTCAGCAGCCTTAAAGCTCGGGTCGCCGATCATGCCTGTGGCACCCCCTACCAATGCTATAGGTTTATGCCCAGCCTCTTGGAACCGCTTGAGCACCAAAAGTGGCACCAGGTGTCCAAGATGCAGGCTGTCCGCTGTCGGGTCAAAGCCGCAATAAAGCACTCGCGGCTGGTCTAGGTGCTCCTCTAATTCGCTGTCTGCAGAGACCTGCGCGACTAAGCCACGCTGGCGCAATTGATTAATTATCTGACTGCCACTTTGTTTCATCGCAACGGTTTTCACTGGTATCTAATTTGGGGGCCAACTCTACACATTGATCGGGCAAATACAAGATCTTCTCGCCTTGATCGTTGCAGCCGTCTACCTCGAGAGTATTTTTGATCAGCCAAAAGCTGAAGTCGCTCGCTGTAACTTGTTAATTGATTGAGCTAAACTTGCGCTAATCGCACAACGCTGACCGTCTATGATCGGATCATTAAAGCAAAAAGCAGGACGTTTTTTGCACCTTATGCTCAATGTTTTCCCGCGACGCCATCTGATAGCGGCGTCGGTGGTTGGCTGCTGCCTGCTTATATTGATCATTTACCCTGTCAGTGACGCTGAGGCAAATAAACGCATCGCAGAGCAGCTTGCGGTGCCTGTTGATGTGCCGGCGTTAGAATCGCCATCAATAGAAATGGAACCGGCTTTGAGATGGGTTGAGCAATCAGTGGCCAGTGGTGACAGTCTCTCAACACTTTTTGATCGCGCCAAACTCACCGCATTAGATGTCTATAGAGTCACATCATCCAAAGATGGCAAGCTGCTACGCAATCTTTTCCCGGGAGAATCATTCCGCTTTGGCCTTAATCAGGCCGGCCAGTTGCAGGAATTGCACTATATACAGTCGAAGCTAGTAAGCCGCATCTACACCCTTGACAGTGACAGTTACAGCTCGGAGCTAAGAGTGCTCGAGCCGGACACGCTGCTTAGTTATCGCGAAGGTGTGATTAAAGACTCTCTCTATTTATCAGCTCAACAGGCCAACCTACCGGATAAGCTGATTATGGAGCTGGCGAATATCTTTGCCTGGGATATCGATTTTGTCTTTGATATTCGCGAAGGCGACTCGTTTTCGATGCTGTTTGAGGAAAAGTACCTCGACGGAGAGATGCTTGGGGTCGGCGATATTGTTGCAGCCTCCTTTACCAATCGCGGCAAGACATACAGTGCTGTTCTCTACACAGATAAGGATGGCCAGCAGAACTACTACACCCCAGAGGGCTTAAGTATGCGCAAAGCCTTCCTGCGCACCCCGCTGGATATATTCCGCATCAGCTCTGGTTTTAACCTCAAACGCAAACATCCAATCCACAAAATGATCAAAGCGCATCGCGGAGTCGACTATGCTGCACCGAGAGGGACTCCAGTCTACTCAGCAGGTGACGGCAAAGTAATCGAAGTCGGATACAGCAAGGCCAATGGCAACTATGTCTTTGTCCAACATGGCCAGACATACGTGACTAAATATCTGCACCTTCACAATAAAAAAGTCCGCAGAGGTCAGACTGTACGACAGCGGCAGCTAATTGGAACCGTGGGCTCGACAGGTTATGCAACCGGGCCACATCTGCATTATGAATTCCTCGTCAATGGTGTACATCGCAACCCGCGCACGGTAAAACTGCCGCAAGCCAACCCAATCTCAAAAGCAGAGCTGGCGGCGTTTAAGCTAGCAACGACTCCAGTGCTCACGCAACTTGCGACGTATGGTGGGGCCGCTGAGTTCGCCCACTTAGGGTTAAAGTCTGACACTAAGCCCGGCACCCCAGTGCCAACCAGCTATCAATGATCTCAGCCGCGGAAATCTATATCGGACTCATGTCCGGCACCAGCGTTGACAGCATAGACGCGGCGGCAATGACCTTTAACGATGGTCAGTTACAGCTTATCGGCACCTACTCTCAACCTATTCCTGCGATATTAAAGCGAAACATTATCGACCTCTGCCAGCCGGGAAGAGACAACGTGCAACTATATTGTCAAACAGATAGCCAGCTAGGTGAGTTATTTGCCACAGCAGTTGTGGCCTTGATGAGTGCGGAAAGTATTGCGCCCGATCAGGTTGCCGCCATAGGCAGTCATGGGCAAACCATTCGTCATGCGCCACCAGGTGCAAGCGCTATAGCCTTCACTCAACAAATTGGTGATGCCAATATCATTGCCGCGCGCACTGGCTGCAAGGTCGTCGCCGATTTTAGACGCAAGGATATGGCGCTCGGCGGCCATGGCGCGCCGCTGGTCCCCGCATTTCATCAAACCCTGTTCTCCGACCCCATGAAAAGTCGGGTGATCGCCAATATTGGCGGCATATCCAATATCACTGTCTTAGCCAATAACGGGCATTGTTATGGCTTTGATACGGGTCCAGGCAATCTCTTGTTGGATGCCTGGTGCAACAAGCATACTGGGTGCAGCTTCGACGACAAGGGTATCTGGGGCGCAAGCGGACAGTCAGATGATAAATTGCTCAGTCGACTCAAATTTCACCCGTTTTTGGCCCTGTCCGCACCGAAAAGTACCGGACGTGAAGCGTTTAACCTGTCTTGGCTGGAGCAACAGCTGACCGACCTCGACCTGATCGCAGAAGACGTGCAGGCGACACTGATGAACTTTACTGCGCAGACACTGGCGGAGGCCATTCGCGCATTAAAGGAGCCCATCGATGAGATCTATATCTGTGGTGGTGGCGTCTTCAATGAAGCGCTGATGACTCAACTGCAGAGCAATCTCGGGGCTATCCCCGTGCAATCAACTCAGCAACTGGGTTTAGATCCCGCTTGGGTAGAAGCCTGTGCATTTGCTTGGCTTGCCCGGCAGCGCCTGCATGGGCTTCCGGGCAATTTACCTCGCGTGACGGGAGCCAGCAGAGAAACCAGCCTCGGAGCCGTGTATCTTCCCTAAGCCGCGCTTATCACTGTGCTCAGAAAAAGCTGTAGCTCTCTTCTTCGAGCAAGCGCTTTAACTCATCTGGACCAAAGTGCACTGGCGAGACAAAGGGCAGCAATCCAGTTCTATCGGACCCAATCGACTTGGAACTGAACTGACAGACTCTGACATCAATCACGCCAAGCGAAGATAATCGCGCAGCTAGATCAACGATAGATTTGTACGCGGCATAGTTGGCTTGGTAAAACATCGCCACATCAGGCCCATAAATCACGAAGACAATCGGTTCAGCTGGACCCTGCGGTGATTCAAAATAGTCCGTTGACTGAAAATAGGCCTCGGCTCTGCGCAGAGCTTCATCAATCTGACCAGACTGCTCGAAGTCAATCCGCGCAACATAACCAGGTACCGTGTCGGCAGCGACGAAACTGGGGTTGTCATCAGCAAAACCAGCTAGCTCCAGCCCTGATTCAGCAAACAAAAAACCCGGTAAAAAAAGTAAAATTAATAGCCATTGCATGGTAGTTGTCACCCCTATATTGAAAAAGAAGCCCCGCACCCACAGGTGGTAGAGGCGTTAGGGTTGGTAATCAAAAATCGTGACCCCATCAAACCCTCCTCGTAGTCGACCGTTGATCCGACGAGATACTGATAGCTCAAGGAGTCAATCAGTACTGTAACGCCATCGCGAGTGACTTCTGTATCATCTTCGGCTACAACGTCTTCGAATGAAAATCCGTACTGAAACCCAGAACAGCCACCTCCAGTCACAAAGACACGCAGTTTTAATTCGTCGTTACCCTCTTCTACTTTCAGAGCGCCGACTTTAGCCACCGCATTGTCCGTAATATTCAGCGGCGCTGGGATGTATGTTTCAATACCTGACATTGTTTCTCCATACTCACTGTAGGGCCGTGCTAGGACTATTCAATTACTAAGACCGACCAAATGCTGGCATCACTCACCGAGTTAGGCGCTCTTGTTGGTCAATTTGTTACTACTTCTTGAGCTCTTTCGAGTCAGCCGGAAACTGGCTGACGTTAGTAGCTGCCTGATGATAAACAAAACTTCCCACAACTTCAGCGCCTTTCTCAATTTCTATCAACTTATAATTTAAATTTCCCTCGACCACGGCCTTAGCCGCCAGCTTAATTTGCTTGCTGGCATAGAGATCTCCCTTGACGCGACCATTGATAACCACCGTGGCAACGACAATATCGCCCTTGACAGATCCGCTGTGGAGCACCCGTATTCTCGCATTCTCGTCCGTCGAGGTGATATTGCCGACCACGTCACCCTCAATTTCCAGAGCACCTTTGAAATCAATATCGCCGGTTAGTTTCGTACCTGTCGCGACCAACGTGGTCGACCCCGACCCGAAACTATCTATGTCTTTTTTTCCACCAAACATCACTTAGCCCTCAAGCTTCCAATCATACTTCATGTCGAATTGTGCCTTTTCCATCCACGGATAGCGCAGAACAAGTCTTACTTGCGCAGGCTCAAAATCATCCGGCAGACTCAGCACACCGCGATTGATGGAGAAATATTTAAACTCCAGCTGCAATGGAAATTCTGTAATACTGGCATCAAGCTCTTGAATCGAGATTTCGACCGACTCACCATTCTGCTCTCCGAGTATCCAAATCTCCGCCAACACCTGAAGCGTTTTCATTTTCGACGTCTTTTGGCGCGCCACCCAAAGGTAATCAATCCGCCCATCGTTTAGATCAGTCAAGCGAATGTCTGCTACCGAAAGCCCATCCTCCTGGTCTCGGTCGCGCAACAATTCTCGATAGAGCTTTAACTCTTCATCGCGCTGATAAATACTTTTCTGCAGAACGATCATTTCTTGCCGGCTGTTTTCCAGCGCCGCCATATCCACCTGAGAACTCAATCGAATTCTACTCAGCTCTTCGTTCTGCTCTGCAATCGTACCTGCCATCTTATCTACCAGCACTTCGAGCCTGGCTTTTTCGAGCATGTCTTTGCCAAAGACCTGACCACCCCACAATTTACCAACAAACAGCGCAAGCACTAAAAGACAGCATAACCCCAGCACCACAAGAAAGGCCAACTTGGGTCGATAGGGGATAACGACTGACTTAATTTCAGCCATCAGGGCAGCAATGCTGGCGCAGCCAACCCGGCATTTTCGGCCAGACCACAGACAATATTCATGCACTGAATCGCCTGACCTGAAGCACCCTTAGTCAGGTTATCCTCAACCACTAACACGACCACTTTGGCGCCACCATTAGGGCGATGCACTGCAATGCGACAATAGTTTGAACCGCGCACAGAATTGGTCTGTGGATGACTGCCTGCGGGCAGCACATCAACAAATGGCTCGTCGGCATAACGTGCCTCAAACAGTGCCTGAACATCGACACTTAAATCGGTCAAATTAGCATATAAAGTGCTGTGAATGCCGCGATTGATCGGCAGCAAATGCGGAACAAACGTCAAGTTAACCATTGACTGTGATGATCCACCGGCAAGAGCCGCCATGTCATTAAGACCCTGAACAATTTCAGGATGATGGCGATGCCCTGAGGCTGCGTAGGCCTTAAAGCTATCACTCACTTCGGTATGCAAATTATTAATACTCGCCTGACGTCCCGCCCCACTCACTCCTGAAGCTGAGTTGGCAATTAAATCATTTAGGTCAATACAGCCAGCCTCTAAAAGCGGCAAAAATCCCAACTGCACCGTGGTCGGATAACAACCCGGACAGGCGATTAGTGTCGCACTGGCTATGGCATCACGATTGATTTCGGGCAACCCGTAGACGGCCCGAGAAATCAAATCAGGAGCAGCATGAGGCTGGCCATACCAGCTCTCCCAAACCTGCACATCTCTAATTCTAAAATCGGCAGACAGGTCAATTACCTTAACCCCGCGCTGCAGTATGTGCCCGACCATACTCTGCGCAACCCCATGGGGAGTAGCGAAAAATACAATGTCACATGCAGCAAGCTGATCCAAGTTGGGGTCCGAAAAAGCCAGATCAATATGGCCCCGCAAACTGGGGTATAAATCGGCCACCGGCTTCCCTTTTTCGCTGCGCGAGGTGATCACGGCCACCTCTGCTTCCGGATGCACAGCCAACAGCCTGAGCAGTTCTGCTCCGGTGTAGCCTGTTGCTCCAACAATACCAACTTTAATCACGTGCCTTCTCTTTTCATTATCCAGAAATAGTTTGCCAGTCTATAATACCCGAATCTAATAGCTTCTGTGCGTTTTATAGACAGATACAATCACCAGCACAGTCATCGTTTTCTCTGGGGGTATTAAGTGTACGAATGGGTCTTGGCCTTCCACATAATTGCTGTCATCTGCTGGTTCGCCGCACTGTTTTATTTGCCGAGATTGTTTGTCTATCACGCAATGTCAGAGGACAGTTTGAGCATCGAGCGTTTTATTGTTATGGAGCGCAAGCTCTATCGGGGCATTGCCACGCCCTCAATGGTGGCCACGGTTGTCCTCGGCGGCTGGCTGGTATCCATGTCTTCAGATTACTACCTGAGCCAGCTCTGGTTTCAACTAAAAGCATTGCTCGTTGCCATTCTGATTGTCTACCATTTTATGTGTGCCGCACATCTTAAGAAACTCCGCGACGGCACGAGCGAAAAATCCCACGTTTATTTTCGCCTGTTTAACGAAGTGCCAGTTCTGTTCCTGGTCGCTATCGTCATTTTAGTGGTCGTCAAGCCGTTCGCCTGACGGCGTGCGACCTCGGTCATCCGCCTCTAAATCTCTGTCGTATCAACAGTCCTAACCCAGAAGACATCTGTCATGTCAGAGGTTTTGACGCTGACAGGTCACGGAGAGATAGCAACGGCGCATTATATTCAGGATAATGCGGCCTCAATCCTCGCGCTCTTTGTAGGCAATACTCAATCAGGACTCGTCAATGACTCACGCTGGCCCCCGCTCAAAACAACTCTTCGAAGCCGCTCAAAAACACATCCCCGGAGGCGTTAACTCTCCAGTTCGGGCGTTCCGCGCCGTCGGCGGAACGCCGATATTTTTTGATCGTGCTCAGGGTGCCTATATGTTTGATGCAGACGGCAAGCGCTATATCGACTACATCATGTCCTGGGGCCCAATGATTCTCGGCCATGGCCACCCACTGGTGTTGGATGCAATTCGCGAGCAGCTGGACAAAGCCATGACTTTCGGCACGCCGACTGAACTGGAAGTCCTGCTAGCGGACAAAATCTGTCAACAGGTGCCAGGCATGGACATGGTGCGCATGGTCAACTCTGGAACTGAGGCTACAATGAGCGCCATTCGTCTGGCGAGAGGCTATACCGGACGCGACAAAATTGTAAAATTTGAGGGTTGTTATCACGGCCACTCCGACTCCCTGCTGGTCAAAGCTGGCTCCGGCGCACTGACTCTCGGCGTGCCGAGCTCACCCGGTGTTCCCGCATCACTGGCCGATCACACTATCACCCTGAGCTACAACAATATCGAACAGGTAAAAGAGACCTTCGCCGAAATTGGCGATCAAATCGCCTGCATTATTGTTGAGCCGGTAGTCGGCAATATGAACTGTGTGCCGCCTATTCCTGGCTTTTTGCAGGCGCTGCGCGAGTGCTGCAGCAATTCCGGAGCGGTCTTAATAATGGATGAGGTGATGACTGGCTTCCGCATTGGCCCTCAGGGAGCGAGTGCTTACTATGGCGTAAATCCTGATTTAATCTGTCTTGGCAAAGTGATTGGTGGCGGCATGCCAGTGGGTGCATTTGGCGGCAAGCGTGAAATTATGCAACAGATCGCGCCCCTAGGGCCGGTCTATCAGGCTGGCACATTGTCCGGCAATCCTGTGGCCATGGCGGCCGGACTGGCAACGCTCAAGCAAGTTTCCGAGCCGGGCTTTCTAGATCCGCTGGTCGCGCATACTGATCAACTGGTTAAAGGTCTATGTGAACGTGCGGCAAGTGCCGGCATTGCCATGACCAGTAATCATGTGGGCACCATGTGGGGTGTCTTCTTCTCCGAGGAAGAGCAGATTATCAACTACCAACAGGTCATGCAGTGCGACACTGAGCGCTTCGGAAAGTTTTTCCATGGCATGTTAGACGCGGGCGTCTATCTCGCGCCGGCATCTTACGAAGCCGGCTTTATGTCCGCCGCTCATACAGATGAGGATATTCAGTTCACATTGGATGCCGCCGAGGCGGTGTTCAAAACACTTTAAAGTGCCTTTAAAGCAACGCTATAAGCGATAAACAGTGCCGGCCACCAGATAGTCATGTGTCCGTGTGAATTTTTCCGTATCATGCGGAAAATGAAAGACTGACGATTTGACTGAATCTCTTTTGGAGTAGCAATGAGCTTTTCAAGCCAACGTGGCCCCTATCCCTACACACGTATGCGACGCAGCCGCGCCTCAGATTTCTCGCGGCGCCTGGTACGCGAATCATCGCTAAGCGCCAATGATCTAATACTGCCACTGTTCGTGGTTGAAGGATCTAGCCAGAGACAAGCCGTGCAATCCATGCCTGGGGTTGAACGCCTATCAATTGATCTATTGGTCGAGGAAGCGCGCGAAGTTGCTGCCTTAGGGATCCCAGCCATTGCCCTGTTCCCGGTTACTGCGGAGGAAAAAAAGTCATTGCTTGCGGAAGAAGCCTACAACCCGGACGGATTGGCCCAACGCGCCGTCAGAGCAATTAAACAGGCTGTGCCAGAATTGGGCGTGATAACCGATGTCGCTCTGGATCCTTTTACTAGCCACGGCCAAGACGGCATTATTGATCAGCAATCCGGTTATGTGCTCAACGACATCACCATCGAGGCGCTGACCAAACAAGCCCTTTCCCACGCTGAGGCCGGCGCCGATATAGTCGCACCATCAGATATGATGGATGGACGCATCGCGGCAATTCGTGAAGAGCTCGAAGAAAATGGTTTTGTGAATACAATGATCATGGCCTACGCCGCCAAGTTTGCCTCCAGCTACTATGGCCCCTTCCGTGATGCGGTGGGCTCGGCGGCCAACATAAAAGGTGGCGACAAAAAAACCTATCAGATGGATCCGGCCAACAGTGATGAAGCTCTGCATGAGTGCGCCCTGGATCTAGACGAAGGCGCCGACATGATAATGGTCAAGCCCGGCATGCCCTATCTGGATGTGGTACGCCGCGTTAAAGATGAATTAAAAGCACCGACCTTCGCCTATCAGGTCAGCGGAGAATATGCCATGCACTGTGCTGCCTTTGACAATGGCTGGCTGCAGCGCGACGCAGTCATTCTTGAATCCTTGCTTGCATTTAAACGCGCTGGCGCAGATGGCATTCTTACCTACTTTGCCAAACAGGCGGCACAGCTATTGAATAACCAGCAATGTTGAGACTCGACAAATATATTAGCAACGCCACAGACCTGTCACGAGCAGAAGTTAAGCGCTATATAAAGTATGGCGATGTCACTATCGATGACCAGCCAGCAACCAATCCAGCACAGAAAATAAGCGGCAGTGAAACTATCTGTATCGACGGCTCAGCCATCAGCTTGGCGCAAAATCGTTACTTTATGCTAAATAAACCAGCTGGCGTTGTCTCGGCAACTAAAGATAATAACAACAGCACTGCCCTCGACCTGATCTACGAGCACCGCAGTGCTGAGCTACAAATTGCCGGACGTCTAGACATAGACACCACCGGCCTGCTGCTGATTACTGATGATGGTAAGTGGAATCATCGCCTGACCTCACCGCGCAGCAATTGCCAAAAAATTTACCGCGTTACCTTGGGTATTCCAATCACTCCAGACTACCGAGAAAAACTCGCCAATGGTGTCTGGCTGGAGGGAGAAAAGCATCCCTGCCTACCGGCAACAATGGAAGTCATTGACGATCAAACTGTTATGCTGAGCATTGCCGAAGGCAAGTATCATCAGGTGAAGCGAATGTTTGCTGCGCTCGGCAATCATGTCGAGGCACTGCATCGCACACAGGTCGGCGGTATTATTCTCGATGAGTCTCTCGAGCCCGGGGACTATCGCGCGCTCACTGAAGCCGAAGTAGCCAGCATAATGGCTGCCACAACATGAGCGACCCAAGTGTAGAGTTGCTCGCCCAGCAACTGCATGACCTTGAAGGTAAATGCTTAATCGTTGCCGATGAAAACTGGGATCAGGCCCCCTGGATGACTGTCGCTCAGTCCGGTAACGCCAGTCGCGTGCTGCTCAGTAATCGCTATGAAATTGCCCTGGCAGCCGAGCAAGCTGGTGTGCCGACGCAGTTCAGTGACTTTGATTTTAGTGATCTCGAAGCAGCGAGTTTCGACAGCATTCTATTTCGTGTTTCCAAAGAGCGTGCGGTCAGCCACCATATTATTAATCAGGCGTCGGTACTGCTAAAGCGCGGCGGCATGTTGATGTTAAGCGGTGAGAAAACCGACGGCGTAAAAACCTATGCC
The DNA here is from genome assembly GCA_017858135.1 of Porticoccaceae bacterium. GTDB lineage: Bacteria > Pseudomonadota > Gammaproteobacteria > Pseudomonadales > Porticoccaceae > HTCC2207. Next base: position 11,965 of record JAFMBY010000001.1, read on the forward strand.
CGCCACGCCTGTAAACTATTTGCCGACAGCTGCCAGCCACAGAAGCTCGGCAACTACTATCTGGCCCGCCTGACCAATTATCGCGACGATCAAAAGCCACTGGACGATAAAAACTATTTGGCCCTGCGTCCAATTGGCAGCCCCGACAATCTGCCGCTGCAGAGCAAGCCGGGTATTTTTGGCTGGAACAAGATTGATCAGGGTAGCGCGCTGTTACTTAATCAATTACCACATTTTTTGCAATCCTTTGGCGAGGCTAACCAGCCTCAGTCGCTGCTGGATCTCGGCTGTGGCTATGGCTTTCTTGCCTGCGCCGCTGCGCAACAGGGTTTTACTCAGATAACCGCGACCGACAATAATGCCGCTGCTTTAAGAGCCTGCAAAGCAAACTTTGCGGCACTGGAAGTAGACGGAACTGTGATTGCTGGTGATGCTGGCAGCCAGATCGAAGAGCGCTTCGATGCGATTATCTGCAACCCGCCCTTTCATCAGGGTTTTAATATAGATAGTGAGTTAACTGCAAAATTCCTGCTCGCCAGCAAGCGGCTCTTGGCCCCGAGAGGGCGTGCACTATTTGTGGTCAATAACTTTATTGCGCTTGAGAAAAAGGCCCAGGATTATTTCCCGCGGGTTCGGGAAGTTGCCAGAAGTGGGTCGTTTAAATTGATTATGGTTTGGTTTAAAGACTAGACAGTGGATCGAAGGTCTCTGCCAGGGTTCATGAGACCCTTCGACTACGCGCAGGGTGACAGAATTTTTATTATCCTGCAGCAGCAGTAATCTGTTATTCCGACAGAGCAAAGCGATGAGAAATCTCAAACTTTGTCAAAACCCCATCACCCGCTTAATAATCTCATTCTTCAACGGCTTGATTTGATTCACCTTGCCAAGACCCATATTACGCAGCAGTCTCACGGCGACATTATCAGCGGCAAAGAGGCGCTTAAAACCTTCCATCGCCGCCATCACCGCCAAGTTTTCCGGCTTGCGCAGACGCTGGTATTTATTCAATGTCATCAGTGAGCCCAGATCATTGCCGCGCTTCGCTTCGGCACACAGTGTCTCCACCAATGCGCTGACATCAGCGAAGCCGAGATTGACGCCTTGCCCGGCGAGCGGGTGAATGGTGTGTGCCGCATCGCCAAGCAAGGCAACACGTTCAATCACATAATCTGTAGCATGACGCTGACGCAGTGGAATGGCAAAACGCTTATCCACCGACATGACCTTGCCCACACAGCGCTCACTGGCACGACTCAGCTCAGCGCAGAATGCGCGGTTATCCAACGCCATCAAACGTTTCGCTTCGTCCGACTCTTGGGACCAAACCAACGAGCAATAATGGTGGTCGCCGTCCTTCTGCAGCGGCAGCAGCGCCAGCGGACCGGTGGGCATAAAGCGCTGCCAGGCGGTCTGTTGATGAACAGCTTCTGTTTGCACGGTGGTGACGATGGCGCTGTGACCATAATCCCACTCTCGGGTGGCAAAGTTAAACTGCTGTCGAATAGTTGAATTGCCACCATCAGCGGCAACTAACAACGGCGCCACCAATGTCTCACCACTGTTTAACTCAAGAGTGACTTGGGATTCAGATTTGCTGTAATGGGCAACTGTTATCGGGCAGATAAAATCAATGTTGTCGAGCTGATCGACTTCAGCCACAAGGCATTCAACGACCAGAGAATTTTCAACAATATGCCCAAGATTCGGCTGGTGGACATCCTGACAATCGAAGTGAATTTCTCCGGTGCCCTCAGCATCCCACACCTGCATGGCAGTGTAAGGACTGACTCGCTGCGCAGCGATTGATTCCCAAACACCGCAGCACTGCAATAGTCTGCGCGACTTTTCGGTGAGCGCAGCAACTCGTGGATCAAATTGTTGGTGATCGAAAGCAAAAGCCGTCTGCGCTTCCAGTAACGCGATAGATAAGTTTGTATTGGCACGCGCTAGCAGACAGGCAAACGCGGCGCCGACCATACCAGCTCCGACCACAATCACGTCATAGTGTCGCTGTTGCTCACCCTGCTTATTTTCCACGCCCGGCCTCCTTATTTGCCATACCCATACCAAAGTTGGCGAAGCGACCGCGCAAACTCGGCAACAGGTCCATCATGACTAATCCGGAATTGCGTCCCAGCGCCATCAACGACGATGGTTGGGCAAATAATTTGGGCAGATTATCACTAAATAGTAATGTTTTTTGTTGATCGGCCACCTGCTGTTGCTGATAGTGCTCAAGAGTCTCCAGCGAGGCAAAATCAATGGCTGCGGTTTTGGCTGCGCCCAATACATCAGCCAGTGTAGCGACATCGCGCAGGGACAGATTAAAGCCCTGCCCCGCTACTGGATGCAAACTGTGGGCGGCATTGCCGAGTACCACAACATTCCGCCGCACCTGCTCGCTGGCGGTGGTCAGTGCCAGTGGATAGGCAATGCGCTCACCGACTTTTTCCACTATTCCCAAGCGATAACCGAAGCTCTCTTGCAGAGCCTGCAAAAAATCGTCGTCGCTCGCGGCCATCAGCTGCGCTGCACGCTCCGGCGTCTGCGTCCAGACCAGGGCGCAGCGCGGCAGACCATCACAGTCCGACAATGGCAACATGGCCATAGGACCCTGATCGGTAAAGCGCTCATAGGCCACACCGCAGTGAGGGTTCTGCACCGCAATATTGGCGATAATACCCTGCTGACCATAGGGCTGCTGATCGCTGTGAATACCCAGCTTTTGGGCGGTTTTTGAGTTGGCGCCGTCGGCTATCACCAGCAGTGAGGTTTGAATAGTCTCGCCGCTGTTCTCAAGATCGATACGCACCTTAGACTTCATGGCAACCACTTTGGCAACTCGTTCAGGCGCAATGACTTCGACCGACGTGGCGCCGAGCTGCTCTAACAATACTGCGCCAATCCAACGGTTTTCAATCACATAGCCCAGAGCTTCGACGCCGGCTTCCTCGGCGCTAATTCTTGTCAGGCCTACATGTCCGCGATCGCTGACATGAATCTTTTTGATTTCACTGACATGAGACTGCAAGGCCGACCACAGTCCAGCCGCTGAGAAAATTTTTCGGCTACTCCAAGACAGCGCGGTGGAGCGCGAGTCAAAACTGGGGCGAGACTCATGCTGATCCGACTGCTCATAGGCCTGAGCCTCAAGCAGCAACACTTTCCACTCGGCATGCTGCTGCGCTAACAATAGCGCCAGACTAATACCCACCATGCCGCCGCCTACGATAACAATATCGTAATCTGCAGCCCCTTCTTGTCCGCTTGTCTGAACCATCGTTAACGTGCCATCAGTGATTCAATATCAACTCGCCTCTTGGGCACAGCAGCGGTTAAATCTTCACAACCGGTTTTGGTTACCGCGATATCATCTTCGATACGCACGGCGAGCCCGCGCCACTTTTCAGCGACGGCGGTATTATCGGGCGAGATATAGATTCCCGGCTCGACCGTGACCACCATACCGGGCTCATAGATACGCCACTGATTATCAATTTTGTAGTCACCGACATCATGCACGTCCATACCCAGCCAGTGACCGGAGCTGTGCATATAAAAGTCCTTGTAAGCTTGCTGTTCGATCAATTCATTGATCTCGCCATTCAGTATGCCGAGATCACGCAAGCCTTCAGTGATGACCGCTATCGTCGCGTCATTGGCAACATTGTAGGGCGCGCCAGGCACAATCAACGCAATAGCTTCGGCCTGCGCCTGCAAAACGATATCGTAAATCGCCGCCTGTTCCGGGCTAAACTTGCCATTAACGGGGAAGGTGCGAGTGATATCCGCAGCATAATTTGCATATTCACAGCCGGCGTCGATAAGCACCAATTGACCATCATTAATTTTTTGCCGATTCTCGATATAGTGCAAAATACAGCCGTTTTTCCCGCCGCCAACAATACTGGTATAGGCTGGGGCAGTAGCACCAGAAACCATAAACTCATGCTCAATCTCGGCTTGGAGCTGGTATTCATAGATACCCGGCACACTGACTTTCATCGCGCGACAGTGGGCACGGGCCGATATCTCTCCGGCTTTGCGCATTAACTTGAGCTCAGACGCTGTTTTAATCAGGCGCATTTCATTGACCAGATGATCGAGGTCGACAAACTCACCGGGAGGCGCGGAACCACGATTTTTTTGCTCGCGAATCTCGTTTATCCATCCCATTAAGTGGCGATCAAAATCAGCATCTTTACCGATCGCGTAATAGACTCGCTCTTTGCCTTCGAGCATACCGGTTAAGATTTCGTCTATATCGCCAATCGGAAAGGCATCGTCGACCGCAAAATCACTGACAGCACCCGCTGGGCCCGAACGATAACCATCCCAAGTCTCACGCAGCTTATCTTTTTCACGGCAGAACAGCAGGCACTCACCCTGCTCGCGACCAGGAATTAAAACCAGAACAGACTCCGGCTCAGCAAAGCCACACAGATAGCTGAGGCTCGTTGCCTGCTTGTAGGGATAGTGTGTGTCTCGAGAGCGAATCTTCTCTGGCGCAGCGGTGACGATGGCAATGCTGTTCGCCGCCATCATCGCCATTAATTCTCTGCGTCGTGCGGCATACTCTTTAGCGGTAATCATAGCTCTCCCTCGAGGGGCTTATAGCTCTCGAGATAACTAGTGAATAGTCGGGCCGCTATTGGCAGCAGCCTCCGGATGCAGCTCAGAGAAAATCAACTGCACTGCTATACGTATATACTCAATCAATTCAGCGAAGTCACGCTCTCCATCGTCGTCAGTCTCAAAATCCACGGAGACTTGGGCAATGGCGGCGATATCTTCCAGCGCTTCTTTAACATCGTCAGAGACCGAGAAGCCATCGCTCATGCCATCACCGAGACCGGAAATATAATTACTACACCACTGACCCACTGCCACTAAACGTTCCGGAAGCGGCAGCTCGTCATCGGGAAGAACCGGCTGGAACAAAAAAGAAACATCTTCAAGACTGGTCAATGAGGCTTCATAAAAATCGCGCAGCGGATAAGCGGCTGCTTGGCCCTGCTCTTCAGATAAGCCCAGCCAATCGGTGGAGGTGTCAATCAACTGATCCAAGGGGATTTTTCCGCAACATAAACGCCCACACAGAAACCCATGAAATCCAGAAGGATCGGCCTTTACTTGCAGGTTAAAAAATAGATCTTCGAGTTGTTCAAATGTCATCTGTATGCCTCGTTAACACAGCGGGCATCCTAACATCCTAATAATTTCACTGCACGCCACATTGACTTAATGATGTGATTGACCAAAACTATGACTATGCCTATAGTTAGCCGGCTGTGATGCTTGGCGTTTAACCTAAAAAGTGCTCCACTTATGAGTAGTTATCAAGAATTAGAAAATAAACTGGATAGCTTAATTGAGCTCTGTCTGGAACTGAAACGTGAGAATCAGGCTCTGCGCACGCGCGAAACCAGCCTGACTGGAGAGCGTGGAAAACTATTACAGCAAAACGAAATGGCTCGACAAAAAATAGAGACGATGATTCATCGCCTCAGAAACTTAAATGCGGAGTAAGCATGTCATCTATTTCCCTCACCATCCGCATTCTCGATAAAGATTATCAGGTCAACTGTAAGCCTGAAGAGCGTGATGCTCTGATTATGTCGGCAAAAATGCTCGACGAAAAAATGGACGAAATTCGCCGTGGCTCGCACATTATTGGTGTTGAGCGTATTGCTGTGATGGCAGCCTTAAACCTCGCCCACGATTTAATTCGCAGTGAACAAACCGTTAAGGCTGATGCCGAAACGTCACACTTACTGCAATCCATGAACATTAAACTTACCTCGGCACTCTCCGATTTAAACGGGTAATTGTGGCCAAGACCATGACATCTTTTCATCTTTAGCGGGTTCTTTTTTACAGCGCTCTGCTATACTTCGACTTCCTGGAGTGTGCGCCAGTCAAGAAGTCCCTGAGCCGATAATTATTACCCGGTTACTCTCCGTCAATATTGTTGTGCACTTCCGTGCGTCGGAAAGCCTGATATATTGCGAGGGCAGCCACCTTGAACTTTTCGGTTCAAGGCCACATTGACAGCGGCACTCTGGGGTTTATATTAACCATGGCCATATGCCAATGACTCCTGGCGACATCCGAGACAGCATCCGAAACAAGCGACGGGCATTGACCGACGCCCAACAAGACACTGCGGCAGCGCAGCTGGCAGATCTATTGTGCCGGCAGGATTTTTTTCTGCGTGCCAAGCGAATTGGAATTTATTTAGCCAACGACGGTGAAATTGATCCAGCACAGATTATCGACGCCGCCTTTAAAGACAATAAAGCCTGCTTTTTGCCGGTAATTGATCCACTGACGCACAACAGCCTGCACTTTGCCGAGTATTGCCACGGCGACGTGTTGCAACAAAATCGTTTTGGCATACCAGAACCTCAACTCCACTGTGCAACACTTGCACCCCTGTGGAGTCTTGATTTAATCCTTGTGCCACTGGTCGCCTTTGACCGTGACGGCAATCGAATCGGCATGGGCGGCGGTTTTTACGATCGTACTCTGGCATCAAGCTCAGGACAATCGAGTGATGCGACGCTGGTTGGTCTGGCGCATCAGTGCCAGGAAATTGCTAGCATTTCACATCAGAGCTGGGATATTCCCCTGCACAAAATAGCCACTAACCAAGAGATAATATGCGCAAGACAAAAATAATTTGCACCATTGGGCCAGCTACAGACTCACAGGAAATGCTGGAAAAGCTTGCTAATGCCGGAATGAATGTGGCACGACTTAATATGTCGCATGGCAGCCATGAATCGCACCGCAAGGTGATTGACGCGATCAGGGCTCTCAATCGCAAACTCAACCATCCGATTGCTGTATTACTCGACACTCAGGGGCCGGAGATTCGCACCGGTGATATGGCGAATGACCTGCACCTCAACGCGGGAGACACAGTGTCGATTGTTGCCCGTGGGGCGGAAGATGTTGAATCTTCATCTATTCATATCAATTACGATGATCTCATTAACGATGTGGATATCGGCGATATTATCACTGTCGATAACGGCTTGATAAATCTTGAGGTGCTGAGCAAAGAAGAGCGCAATATGCAGTGCAAAGTAATTGATGGCGGTCTGCTCAAAAGTAAACGTCACGTCAACTTACCGGGCATTCGGGTCAACCTTCCCGCAATCACAGAAAAAGATCGCCGCGATATAGAGTTCGGTATGTCCCAGGACGTTGATTTTATTGCCCTCTCTTTCGTTCGTCAGGCAGAGGACATTCGCGAACTGCGAGAGCTGCTCGGAGAAAAAGCCGACAACATTAAAATTATCGCCAAACTGGAAGATCAGGAAGCGATTACCAATATGGTAGAGATCGTCGATGCGGCCGATGGCATTATGGTGGCACGTGGAGATCTCGGTGTCGAGATTCCCCTCGAAGTGCTGCCGCGCATCCAGCGCCGTATTCTCCGTACCTGCGCCGAAATGGGCAAGCGCGCTATTGTCGCAACTCACATGCTTGAGTCGATGATCGAAAACCCCATCCCCACCCGCGCAGAGGTAACTGATGTTGCCAACGCGGTTTATGAGGAAGCCGATGCCATTATGCTCTCCGGTGAAACCACCGTGGGCAAATACCCGGTCAAATGTGTCGAGATCCTCGATCGCATTGCGCGCTCCACCGAGAGTAGTCGCGGTCTCAAGTTCACCGATAATCTAGTGATTGAAGGGGACAAACAGCAGATTGCCAAGGCCGCCGTCAATCTTGCGGAGGCCATTTCTGCGAAAGCGATTATTGTGCCGACAAAGCGCGGTCGCATGGCTAATCGCGTGACTAATTGCCACCCCCAGGAATCGATTATTTGCGCCTTTACCAATAGTGGAGCAACACGCCGTCAGCTGGTGCTAAACCGCAATGTCCTCAGTTATCAAATTGATTTTGGCAAGGACTCAGATGAAACACTGGCAGCCGCCGCAGCCATTATGATTAAGCGCGATGAATTCTCGCCGGAAGATCGGGTAGTGGTGATTTCAGATACGCTTGCCGGCGATGGCATTGAAGCCATTCAGATTCGCCAGATTGCTGACCTACTCTAATTAAAGCCCCCTCAAGTCCTCGGCTCTAGGAGCCGAGGAAAAACTGATAAGCTTCGTTATCAGTCTCGTTAACATAGTGGTAACCCAAGTTATCGAGAAACCCCGAAAGTTGCTTGAGGTCTTTTTTCGACGCCTGAATACCCACCAGTACGCGGCCAAAAGCTGAGCCGTGGTTGCGATAATGGAACATCGAAATATTAAATCCACCACCGAGCTGAGTGAGGAAATTTAGCAGCGCGCCAGGACGCTCCGGAAATTCAAAGCGGAAAACCTGCTCTTCACCAACCTGTGGTGAACGCCCTCCGACCATATGGCGAATATGTGATTTCGCCACTTCGTTTTCAGTCATATCCGAGACGGTGTAACCCTGCTCACGCAGCTCAGCCACCAACTGATTGCGATCATCATCGCCAGTCACCTGAGCACCGACAAAAATATGCGCCTTGCTGACATCGCTAAAACGATAATTAAACTCGGAGATATTGCGCTTATGCATGGCTTTGCAAAACGATTTAAAACTACCGGGCTTCTCGTCAATAGTCACCGCCAAAACGGCTTCGCGCTTTTCACCAATCTCGGTGCGCTCGGAAATATAGCGCAGCCGATCAAAGTCTATATTGGCACCACATTGGATCGACAACAGTGTCTGTCCCTCAGTACCATGCTGCTCGACATATTTTTTTAGACCCGCCACACCCATCGCGCCCGACGGCTCACAAATTGCTCGAGTATCGTTATAGACATCTTTTATCGCCGCACAGATTTCATCAGTGCTCACGGTAATCACCTCGTCCACTAACTCTTTGAGTAGACGGAAAGTCTCTTTGCCAATTTGCGCAACGGCTGTGCCGTCGGCAAAAATACCGACTTCTTTAAGGCGCACTCGGCGACCGGCCTTTAAGGCGGCATCGAGACAGGCACTATCATCGGCTTCGACAGCAACAATTTTTACATCCGGGCGCACGTATTTAACATAGGCCGCAACGCCAGCACAGAGACCACCGCCGCCGACGGCGATAAAAATAACATCCAAATCTCCAGGCAGTTGACGGAGAATTTCCACTCCGATAGTGCCTTGACCGGCAATCACATCTGGATCATCAAACGGGTGGATATAAACCAACCCTTTTTCAGTGACCAGCTTTTGCGCGTGAGCGGATGCAGCATCGTAAGTATCACCGACCAAAACTACTTTTGCCCCGCGAGCCCGCACCGCATCAACTTTAATTTGCGGGGTGGTTTTTGGCATCACGATAGTTGCTTTAATAGCCATTTTTTTCGCGGCCAGCGCTAGGCCCTGAGCATGATTTCCGGCGGAGGCGGCAATCACACCATTTGCTCGCTGTTCATCGGAAAGCTGACGAAGTTTGTTATAGGCACCGCGCAACTTAAATGAAAATACCGGCTGTAAGTCTTCGCGCTTTAACAACACCTGATTATTGAGTCGCTGAGAAAGTAGCGGTGCTGGATCGATCGGCGTTTCAATTACCAGGTCATAGATACGCGCATCGAGAATTTTTTTCACGTACTTTTGCGACATGTGTGTTCCATAGTGACATTTTGGTTATCAATGGTAAGTTGATAAACAAATTTACGCCAGCCTGAAAGCAATCAATCTGTTTTATTGCTGCTATCACCGTATAATTGTGGGCCCATCCAAGATAAACAACGAGGTAAGACGTGGATCAGGATCAATTAAAGCGCGCAGTCGCTGCAGCCGCTGTCGAGTACACATTAAGCAAGATCAACCCCGACAGTATTGTGGGTATCGGCACCGGCTCAACCGCTAACTGCTTTATCGATTTACTCGCCGAACACAAACATTGCTTTCAATCAGCAGTAGCCAGTTCTGATGCTTCAGCTGAGCGTCTTCGCGGTCATGGCATTGAGGTTATAGAGCTCAATGCCGCCGCTGAGGTTACTATCTACATTGATGGCGCCGACGAAGCTAATCCCCATCTCGAACTCATCAAGGGCGGTGGCGCGGCACTGACCAGAGAAAAAATTGTCACCGCCGTAGCCAATGAGTTTGTCTGTATTGCCGATGAAAGCAAATGGGTGGACTACCTCGGCACTTTCCCTCTGCCCGTAGAAGTTATTCCCATGGCGCGTAGCTATGTTGCGCGGGAACTGGTGAAACTAGGCGGTGATCCCGTTTGGCGTGAAAACGTGGTAACCGACAATGGCAATCAAATCCTGGACGTACACCATCTCTACCCAGTCGCATCTGCGTGCGCACTTGAGGAAAAAATCAATCACATTACCGGCGTAGTCACTAATGGGTTCTTCGCGCTGAAACCAGCGGATATATTATTTTTGGCAACTCAGCAAGGTATTGTTACCCACCACCCAAAAACATAACAAGCGAGCGAAACTATGAAGAAGTACCATGTCTGTGGTCTCGGCAATGCCCTGGTCGACACAGAAATTGAAGTGACGGAAAAGAACCTCAATGAGCTGAATATTGAAAAAGGCTTGATGACTTTGGTCGACGAAGAGCGTCAGCATTTCTTGCAGGCCAGCCTCAGCGACCATTTGGTAATGTCCAAGCGTGCTTGCGGCGGCTCTGCTGCAAACACAGTTATTTCGCTAAGTCAGTTTGGCGGCAAGAGCTTTTTGTCTTGCAAGGTAGCGAACGACGATAATGGTCAGTTCTATATGCAGGATCTGCTTGATAATGGTGTTGATCACAATGCACATGCACAGATCTCGGAGGGTATTACAGGAAAATGTTTGGTGATGATCACCGATGATGCCGACCGCACCATGAACACGTTTCTCGGCATCAGCTCCGAACTCTCCAGCGCCGATATTGATGCAGAGGCCATCAGTAACTCAGAGTATCTGTATATTGAGGGCTATCTGGTCACCGGGGAAAGTTCCCTACACGCCATTCATGAAGCCTGCGATATCGCCCGGCAAGCAGGGACCAAAATTGCCCTCAGCTTATCGGATCCAGGGATTGTCGAACATTTTCACGACAGTCTAAAAAGCATTGTCGGGAATGGCGTTGATCTGCTGTTCTGCAATGAACAGGAAGCGCTGAGCTGGTGTCAGACAGACGATCTCGATCAGGCGCTAGAGCATTTGCAGGATAGCGCTGCGCAGTTTGCAGTCACTCTCGGCAGCAACGGTTCAGTGGTGTTTGATGGCAATGACTATCTGCGCGCAGCGGCACAACCTGTTACCGCTATCGACACCAATGGGGCAGGTGATATGTTCGCCGGAGCCTATCTCTACGGCTTGACGCACGGATACTCCTGTCTGTCGGCAGCGGTATTTGCCAATCGCGCAGCCAGTGCAGTGGTCGGTCAATATGGGCCTCGTCTGCATAGCGCCGAGTACGATGGCTTAAAAGAAGGGTTAAATTAACCACTCTCCGAGCAGCGGCCGGTACCTGTGCAGAGCAAGCTTAACGGCCGATTTGGTCCAGTGGCTGAGGGTGCTGAAATAGAAAACCCTGCAGGTAATCTACCCCGATCTTCTTCAGCAACTGCAGCTGCTGCTGATTCTCGACGCCCTCGGCCACAGTGGTAATGCCCATAATATGGCCGAGGTGGTTGATGGTGCTGACAACGGAGTAATCCACGTCACTGTTTTCCATGGTGTGAATAAAACTTGAGTCAATTTTAAGACAGTCTATTGGCAGTTCTTTTAAATAGGCAAATGATGACAGGCCGCTGCCAAAATCATCCAGAGCAATCGACACCCCCACAGAGCGCAATGTCGAGATTAAGCGCTTGGCCTCCTGTAAGTGTTTTACCGCGGCGGTCTCAGTAATCTCAAATTGAATATGCTTTGGCGAAATCCCGGTTTCACTAAAACCACTGAGAATATAGTCAATGGCATTCTCATCTCCCACCGTGGTGCCAGACAGATTTACCGATAGCAGCGGCAGAGGTAAGCCCTTCGATTGCAGCCTCTGGAGGAATTTTAGTGAATGGCTAAATACCCACTTATCCAAATCATCTATCAACGAAAAGTGTTCGGCACCAGGAATAAATTCCGAGGGTGGTAAAATGCTGCCGTCACTGTCGCGCATGCGCACCAGCACCTCATAGCATTTGGCTGGCCCTGAAGTCGCGTTAATGGGCACAATCGGCTGGGCAAATAGCGTAAAGCGATCTTCATCTAGTGCCGAGACAATCTTAGGCATGCTCGTGGCAAGGTTGCGTCGCCTGGCGACCTCTTCATTGAATGACTGAAAATGAATTTTATTTCTGCCTTTGTCGCGAGCCGTCGCGCAGGAAGAGCCTGCTGAGATCATCAGATCAATATCCGACAGCGCAGTTTCGTCAATCAGTATGGCGCCAATGCTCGCACCAATTTTCAGTACTTCGCCCTCCCAGGGAACGCGCAACTGTTTCAGTTCAGCGAGTATCTGCTCCGCCAGCAACATTGCCTTGTCGTAATTTACGCGATGTAACAATAGCGCGAACTCGTCATTGCCGATGCGCGCGGCGATATCGCTCGGCCCAGCAAGCCGCATAAGCAGCTGGGCAAACTCTTTGAGGAGTTCGTCACCGGCGGTGTGGCCACTGGTATCATTGATGACAGAGAAATTGTAAAGGTCAATGTATAGCAGAGCGTGTATAGCTCCTTCCTGCCGAGCAATTTCAATCGCCTTTTGAATGCGCTTGGAAAGTGATGCTCGATTGGGCAACCCGGTTAGTGAGTCGTGCATCGCATGCCATGTGAGGCGACTTGATACGCGACGCGCTTCGCTGAGCGGCCTGAATATAACTAAACACCTTGATATTCGCCCCATTAAATCACGTAGCGGAAATGCCGACACCGAAACACTCATGGTCATCGCGCCGCGGACTTTTAACAGCAATGATTGATCGGACTCGACATTAAGAGCCTTATTCAAGGCATCGTGCACCGGCGTCACCGCAACGCCGGTCTCCTCATTAGCGAGAGGCATAGCCATATGAATCTGGATCGGGCTAGACTTATCTAACTCAAAGCCCAGCAACTGTTCGGCAATCGGGTTCATCTCCAGCAGGAAGCCCTCAGCATCGACCAGCAACACTGCATCGGCGATATGGCGAGCGGTCAAATCAAATAACTGCCCGCGGTTAATCAACTCGTCAGCCTGCTGACTGGCCTCCGTGCGATCATGGCAGATAATAACCAGCTCGTCCTTCTCCGCCGCCGAATGGAATAATTTGATATCCAGGTAACGGCTTTCTCCCTGCGACGTAGCGGCGAGGAGATAGCCCTGTAGATGCTTGGCAGAGAGACTCTTCAGATTTTCCTCCAGATCAAGCCCCTCCATTTCATCTAGCCCGGGAAACAGAGTTCGCACAGAGCTGCCGAGCAACAGATCGTCATTGTAGGCAAATAGTTTCTGCGCTTTTTCGCTTACCCTAGAGATAAAACCAAAACGATCAGTGGTGATGTAAGCAGAATTTTCATCGATAAGAAAGGCGTTGGCCTGACCATGATCTGTCTCACCATCAAGCGCACCCGACTCAAGTTTGGGCAGTGCGGTCTGCTCGTTAGGCGTTTTTTTTACTGAGCTTTGCAATGTGAACTGGATTAAGCCGTAAATATTGGCGCCATCTTCATAGGCGGTCATTGAGATCGCAAGTAGCGACGAACTGTCGCGAGAAAAGGCCTGGGCAAACTGATTTAAAAGTCGGCTATCTGCCGCGGGAGTAAACTGACGGTGACTAATAGTGCTAATCATCTCGTGTAATTCAGCAGTGAACGCACTGCCCAGCAGAGCCGGAAATAGCGCATAGAAACGCTTGCCTTGAGACTGGCCCGAAGAGACCTGGCAGAAATCAGCAGCTTTGCGGTCAATCATAACCACTCGGAAGTTGCGGTCTACGACCATGACGCCGCCCTTTAAGCGCGCGGCGACTAGGGCCCGACTTAACTCAGACCCTGCTCCACTAACTCCTTTTATGTGGAAAATATCGTTCATCCTTTTACACCTTCAGTTTTAAACTTAGGGTTTTACTCCGTATTTATCCTTGAGAGAGCAGCTCCCTGAGGTCGATAATAGCAGCGTTGGCGCGACTAATATAAGACGCCATCACCAACGAGTGATTAGCCAGCAGCCCAAACCCTTCTCCGTTAACAATCAACGGTGCGTTAACCGGCTGTTGGCTCATTTCAAGCTCGCGAATAATCTGCTGCACACTGGCGATAGCGTTCTTGCGCATCAGTACTTCCGCAAAGTCCACCTCTACCGCCTTTAAAAAGTGTAAGAGCGCCCAGGTCGTGCCGCGGGCCTCGTAAAAAGTATTATCGATCTGTAGCCAATTGGTTTTCACGGTAATCTCTCCCGCTGCCTGGGTCGACTGACGATTCGCCGCGTCACCGGAAAGATCGGTGTTGATACGCCGCTGGCCTACACTCGCAGATAATCGCTGCGAAAGGCTACCCAGCCTAGTTTCGACAGTACTTAACCAGTAGCGCAGATTGTCCGCCCTGGCAAAAAACTGCGCATCAGGCGCCGCGGGATCAACCAGCCGTTCAAGGTAACTGGTCAAATATTTTTGGCCATCTGCATACTCAGATTCCGGCCAGGGCACTGCCCAACTACGATGATCGATATGCAACCGTGGCTCGGCTATCGCCAGATCTCTATCTTCGGTCGACTGTGACTGGGAGCGACTAAAAGCCTCTCGGTTAGCTTTACTGAGATCGCGAATTTGCACCAATACGCCGAACTCCCAACTGGGAATATTGTCTAGCCAAACACCTGGCGGCATCATGTCATTACTTAAATAACCCCCTGGCTTTTGCAACAGTACCTCAATCGTGTGAATCAACGTCGCTGTTGTCGTTGCGCCGACCACCGGAGACTTTCCAGCAAGCACCAAATCCGCCTCAGCTCGAACATCAAAGAGATCTGGTTCAGCACTCCAATACCAGCCAATGCCGATTAGTAGCAGGACAATGACTAACAGACCGGCCAATACGCCACGCAGAGAGTTGGTTTTTCGTGCGTCCACAAAACCGTCTGCGATTTTCTCACCGGACTCTAGGAAAGGCTTTCGTCCAACTGTTTTAAGGCGGCGCCAGAATTTCATTGTTGATCACCGCTGGCTGGCTGTTTATGCATACCATGTTTACCCATAGAGTGGTCATTCATAGAGTGACTTTTCATTTTAGGTGCAGGGTCAGATTTTTTAAACAGACTGCGGACTTCAGCAACCATCGCAACCGACCCGCAGTCCTCGGAGGTTAGGCTAATGCTGTGACTCTCGCCAGGCGTCAACTGCCGATCCACACCAAATAGCATTAGATGAAACCCGCCGGGGCGAAATACCTGGGTCTCCCCAGCCGGCACTGTCAATGAGGGAACTGGACGCATTTTCATCATGCCGTCACTATGTTGATGCTCGTGAATTTCAAGCCTGCTAGCAATTGATGAGGAGCCGCCGGTAATTGTACAGGCTCGGTCGCTATCGTTGATCAACGATAGATAACCAACGGTGGTTTGCTGACCGGGAGGCGCAGCACGAATATAGACATCTTCTGCAATCAGGCCATCGGCCGTCGCAAAATGTGCTGCCGTGCAGCAGAAAACGAAACAGCAAATTAATCGATTTTTCATATTATTCCTTGCCCAAACTATAGCATGCCGCAAAGACATTGATCGCAAACAGATCTTTAATCTCCGCGGCCCAAGACGACTCATTAAAACCAGATTAGCGAGCACACACGTATCACCGTGCATTATACTAGAGCACCGCAGAAATACAGCCATGAGCAAGAACATAAAAGAAGACATCTCGGACTGAATATGAAAACAGCAACACGACTCTTCCTGACCAGCCTGATTCTAATTGCAGGCTGGACTTCTGCGGCACCCGAAAATGATTTTCTGGCGCGCGAAACCAACAACAACTTGACCTTAATCAGTGGCAGTGGCGAATTTGTTCCCGTCGATCAAGCCTATGCTGTAACCGTTGTCGTTGAGAGCGAGCAGTTGCTGTTCAACTGGACTATTCGCGACGGCTACTATCTATATCGCGATCGCTTTAAGTTTAAGTCTGTTGATACCAATGCAGTTCTCGCCAACCCTGAATTTGCTAGCGGCACAGTCAAATGGGATGACTATTTCGAGACAGAACTCGAAGTCTACTACCGACAAACCAGCGTCAAGGTGCCTTTCGCAACTGAATCAACCAGGTTGAGGCTAGAAATTGAATCACAGGGCTGCGCCGACGCCGGACTCTGCTACCCTCCCTACAAACAGTGGCTAGACGTAGACTTGCAAAGCGGTATTGTTGAGATCAGCAGTCAACCGCCGGCAATTTCTTCGCCATCAGAGGACGGTATTGCACCAGAAAATCTGCCCTTACACCTTATATTGCTGTTTGCCCTGGCTGGCGGAATGATTCTCAACCTGATGCCCTGCGTGTTTCCAATTCTGTCGATCAAGGTTTTAAGTTTCACCATGAATCATAAAACGAATCGCAGCAAGCATATCCACGGCCTCGCCTACACGTTCGGTGTTGTGCTGAGTTTTGTTGCTATCGCCATCGCCATGTTATCGCTGCGCGCGGCAGGCGAGAGTATTGGTTGGGGCTTTCAGCTTCAATCTCCGCTGTTTGTTATCTTTTTGGTCTATTTGTTTTTTGTTATGGGGCTGGGTCTCTCCGGTTACCTCGAAATCGGCAGCAATCTGATGTCTCTCGGGCAGAATTCTCAAAGGCCAGAAGGACTGCGCTCCTCCTTTATGACCGGCGTGCTAGCAACCACGGTTGCCAGCCCCTGCACAGCACCCTTTATGGGTCCGGCTCTCGGCTTTGCCATTAGCCAGTCCACTTCGATCGCATTGCTGGTCTTCGCTTTTCTCGGCCTCGGCATGGCACTGCCATTTATTTTGCTCGCCTGGGTTCCTGGCCTGACCGACAGGCTCCCAAAACCAGGTCCGTGGATGGAAGCCTTTAAGCAATTTCTTGCCTTCCCAATCTACCTGTCAGCTGTCTGGTTGCTGTGGGTTGTCGGACGCCAGACCTCGATCGATGTAGCTGCCGCGGTGATTATCGGTTTGGTCTTGCTGGTTATGGGCTGTTGGATCTGGAGGTTGAACAAAAAACCGACAACTCGGCTGGCTGCCGCATTAGTCCTTGGCGGGTCTCTTGCCATACCTCTCGCAGCCATATCTGAGGCCGAAGCCGAGCCTGATTTTTTGACTTATTCACCAGAATTGCTCGCTGACCTGCGCGCCGACAGCCAGCCAGTGTTTATCAATCTAACAGCGGACTGGTGTATCACCTGTCTGGTTAATGAGCGTGTCGCCCTGAGCTCAGACAATGTTGTGCAGTTAATGCGCAACAATAATATCACCTACCTCAAGGGCGACTGGACCAACAGTGACCCTCAGATCACCGAACTGCTGGGGCGCTTCAATCGCAGTGGTGTGCCACTCTACTTACTCTATCCTCACGGCCAAGGTGAAGTGCAGATTCTTCCGCAAATCCTGACAGAATCAATGGTGATTGAGGCTCTAAATAAGGCCGTTGATTGAGTTAACGTATTTTAGCCTCAAATTTTGACCTTTTTCCGGAAATTATCGCTTTTTAGAGGATTTTGCCCTTTTTAGCGGCGAAAATTGCCCTAAAAACGGCTATCGTCGTCGTTTTAGCAAAAACATATACAAGAAAACCGCCCATCGTGCAAAATATAGCGGCCAATTTCTGTAAATTTCGCCGAAAATGTTATTTTTCTAAGTATTCATAGACAGCACTTTTCTTTTCGGGCAGACTTCTCAACCTGTTAACCGACTCCTTTTCGGGACATCTAATGGCTTCACTGCTGGTACTTCACGGCCCAAACTTGAATTTGCTCGGATCCCGCGAGCCAGAAATTTATGGTGCGGAATCTCTCGAGCAAATTAACGCCTCTCTAATCAAGGATGCAACCGCGGCCGGGCACAGCCTGTCGGCGCTGCAAAGCAATGCCGAATTCGAGCTTATTCAGCGAATTCACGATGCCAAAAAAGAACATGTCGCGTTCATTATTTTTAATCCTGGCGCCTTTACACACACCAGTGTGGCGCTGCGCGATGCGCTGCTCGGTGTCGAAATACCGTTTGTCGAGGTGCACCTATCCAATGTGCATGCTCGAGAGGCCTTCCGCCACCATTCTTATTTTTCCGATATTGCTGAGGGCGTTATATGCGGCTTTGGCGCGCAAAGTTACCGACTGGCGCTGCAAGCGGCGCTTGGCAAGCTTGATCATTAATCTTAGACCGAGAGAGATACATGGATATTCGCAAAGTAAAAAAGCTCATTGAGCTACTCGAAGAATCGAACATCAATGAACTGGAAATTACCGAAGGTGAGGAATCCGTGCGCATCAGCCGCGGAGTGCCGGTTCAAGCTTATGCCGCACCAGCACCAGCTGCCCAGCCAGCCGCCGTCGCGGCGCCCGCCCCAGCAGCCTCTTCAGCCACTGTGGCCGCTGCTCCTGAGGAACCGGCGGGACATACCGTGCGATCACCGATGGTGGGCACCTTTTATGCCTCACCTGCACCAGATGCCAGCGTGTTTGTCGCGGTCGGCACGGCAGTGAAAGTGGGTGATGTATTGTGTATTGTCGAAGCAATGAAAATGATGAACCAGATTGAAGCTGACAAAGCTGGCACCATTGGCGCCATTCTTGTCGAAGACGGCGAGCCTATCGAATACGATCAGCCACTGTTCACCATTGTTTAATTGTAGCCAGGGATAAAATCATGCTCGAAAAAGTGCTGATCGCAAATCGCGGTGAGATTGCCTTGCGTATTTTGCGCGCGTGCAAAGAATTAGGCATTAAGACTGTCGCCGTTCATTCCAAAGTGGACGCAGACCTAAAACATGTAAAGCTCGCCGATCAATCTATCTGCATCGGTCCGAATCCGTCGCAACAAAGCTACTTGAATATTCCCGCTATTATCAGCGCCATGGAAGTCACCAACGCCACCGCTGTGCATCCAGGCTATGGCTTTTTGGCCGAAAATGCCGACTTTGCTGAGCAGGTAGAGAACAGTGGTTTTGTGTTTATCGGCCCCACCGCTGACGTTATCCGTATTATGGGTGACAAAGTGGCGGCCATTAAAGCAATGAAAGCGGCCGGCGTGCCCACCGTTCCAGGCTCTGATGGACCCTTGAATGACGACCCAGTAGCACTGCGTGCGATGGCGAAACAGATCGGCTATCCGGTCATTATCAAAGCTGCAGCGGGCGGGGGCGGGCGCGGAATGCGTATCGTCGAGAATGAAGAAAGCCTGGTTAACTCGGTAACGATCACTAAAACCGAGGCGCAGGCAGCGTTTGGTGATGGCACTGTCTATATGGAGAAATTTTTACAAAATCCCCGCCATGTGGAAGTCCAGGTACTGTCCGATGGTCAGGGACACGCGATTCATCTCGGTGATCGAGACTGCTCACTCCAACGGCGGCACCAAAAAGTACTCGAAGAAGCCCCCGCACCAGGGATCCCTAGCGAGGCAAGGCAGGCAGTTTTTGACAGCTGCACCAATGCCTGCATTGAAATAGGCTATCGCGGCGCAGGCACATTTGAGTTTCTCTATGAAGACGGCCATTTTTATTTTATCGAGATGAACACGCGTGTCCAGGTCGAGCATCCAGTGTCAGAGATGATTACTGGCATCGACATTGTTAAGGAGCAGTTGTTAATTGCCAGTGGGCACCCGCTGAGCTTTGCACAGGAGGATGTTATCTTCCGCGGCCACTCGTTTGAATGCAGAATTAATGCCGAAGATCCTGTGACATTTCTGCCACAGCCAGGTACCATCACTTCGTATCACGCCCCTGGCGGTAACGGCGTGCGAGTCGATTCACATATCTACAACGGCTATCGCGTCCCACCTAATTATGATTCTCTGATCGGCAAGATTATTACCTATGGTCGTGATAGAGAGTCGGCACTATCACGCATGCGCAATGCTCTAGACGAGATGATGATTGATGGTATTAAAACCAATATTGAGCTGCACCAAGATCTGGTTCGCGACGCAGAATTCCAGAAAGGCGGCGTCAATATTCATTACCTTGAGAAGAAACTCGGACTGTAATTTGCAGTCCGTTTTCCTTCTCATCTAGACCACACCCGATGCAATGGCTGCAACTGATTGTCGACAGCACTCGTGACGCGAGCAATGCTATTGAAGATGCACTGCTAGAATGCGGCGCAGCGTCTGTGACACTTGAAGATGCCGCCGATCAACCTATCCTTGAACCTGGCGTCGGTGAGACGCCACTCTGGGACAATTGCAGCATAAAAGCCCTCTTCGCGGCCAACACTGACACCGCGCAAATCAGCCAACAACTCGACCAAATACTATCCAGTAAAATGCTGATGCGCTGGGAACAACTCGAAGATAAAGACTGGTCCCAAGAGTGGAAAAAGTACTTTTCGCCAGTCAGATGCGGTGAACGCTTGTGGATCTGCCCCAGCTGGATTGAACCCCCTGAAGCCGATGCGATTAACCTGAGCCTCGATCCCGGCCTCGCCTTTGGGACCGGCAGCCACCCGACCACCCATCTCTGTCTGCGCTGGCTAGACAGGCAAGATCTTACTGGGCACAGGGTAATTGATTACGGCTGCGGCTCCGGCATTCTGGGTATTGCCGCACTGCTGCTCGGTGCAGAGAAAGTCATTGCTGTCGACAACGATCCTCAGGCGCTGCTGGCCACTCGCGATAATGCCGAGCGCAACAATATCGCTGCCGAGCGGATCACGACTTACCTGCCTGAAGATGTCCCGCGAGATGCAGTCGGCGACACTATGCTGGCAAATATTCTCGCCGCGCCATTAATTGACCTGGCCCCGACGTTAACTTCGCTGACTGCAAGTAACGGACTGTTATGCCTGTCTGGCCTGCTCGAACATCAAGTTGATGCCGTCTGCCAGCCCTATAAAACGGATTTTAATTTTGATCTGCCGGCAATCGAATCTGAATGGGCACAGCTGGGCGCACGTAAAAACGGTTAGTCGCCTGCGGCCAACAATAATCCTGAGCGTTGACAATTATAGCGAGGCATATGATCGCCAAGCGCCGCCTTTCACCCGATCAATATCTGGAGCAACAGGCGCAGCGCCTACCAGCAAAGCCTATTTAAACTACCAATGGCGGGTTGACCAGAATCGAATTCAGCCTCATTGGTCTGAATAAAAAATAACTGATTTTTAATTGATCACTTTTTAATCAGCTGGCCAAGGGGTATCATTGTCGCCCTTGCAACTGCAGACCATTCTCTTCGAGGTAAATTTGTTCAGTATCGGGCCCTATCAGATTAAGCGAAAGACCGTGTTGGCACCTATGGCAGGTGTGACCGATTTGCCGTTTCGCCAACTCTGCAGAGAGATGGGCGCCGGTCTGGTTGTATCCGAGATGGTCGCCTCAGATCCAAGTACCTGGTCGAGCAGAAAATCCACATTGCGCACTCAATTCGCCGATGAACCAGCACCCAGATCAGTGCAAATCGCCGGTTATGATCCACTAATGATGGCCGAAGCCGCGCGCTACAATGTTCAATTGGGCGCTGAAATTATTGATATTAATATGGGTTGTCCGGCGAAAAAAGTGCTCAAAAAAGCTGCGGGATCGGCGCTACTGCAGCATCCAGATTTGGTTCATGACATCCTTAATGCGGTTGTCGAGAGTGTTGATGTACCAGTCACCTTAAAAATCCGCACCGGCTGGGATCGTCAGCATCGCAATGCACTGACTATTGCAAAAATAGCTGAAGATGCAGGCATTGCCGCTCTCGCCATACACGGTCGCACCCGCGCCTGTCGCTTTGTCAAAGAGGTGGAATACGACACCATTGCCGAGGTTGTCTCGGCGCTATCTATCCCAGTCATGGCCAACGGCGATATTACCTCACCAGAAAAAGCCCGTGCCGTTTTAGAGCACACTGGCGCCGCCGCCGTGATGATTGGCCGTGGTGCTCAGGGAAATCCGTGGATCTTCGATCAGATCAACCACTTCCTCGAACATGGCGAAGAAGCTGCCAAACCCTCTCTCGGTGAAATTGAGCGTGTCGTTTGCCGTCATCTACTCGCGCTGCAAAATTTTTATGGCGCCTATGCTGGAGTGAAAATTGCCCGCAAACATATCGGCTGGTATCTCAGTACAGTGCCAGGCGGACGAACATTTTCACGCCAATTTAACCGCATCGAAAATCACCTCGAGCAGCAACAAATGCTGCGACATTTTTTTCAACAACCAGACGTCTATCAGGAATTAGCGGCATGAGTTCTATGCATAAAGTCACCCCGGCTGCGCAGCAAGAAGATAATGGTCACAAGCAGAGACAGTCTCTTCAGCAAAGTGTCACCGAGGCCATGCAGCGCTACTTTTCTGATCTCGACGGGCAGGCAACCCGAGACCTCTACGGCATCGTTATGGCCGAGGTCGAGCCACCATTGCTGAAAGCAGTGATGGCCTACACCAGACAAAATCAAAGTAGAGCTGCCGAGACACTCGGCCTGAATCGCGGGACACTGCGTAAAAAACTCAAACAGTACGACCTTCTGTAATTTCTCACCGAGGACTCCATGAGCGACCTGAAAAAAGTTTCACGCGCCTTAATCAGCGTTTCTGATAAAACTGGCATTGTCGACTTCGCCCGTGCACTGACGGCACAGGGTGTTGAAATACTCTCCACTGGTGGCACCTTTCGGTTGCTTAGAGAGAATGATATACCAGCAACCGAAGTATCGGATTACACCGGTTTTCCCGAGATGATGGATGGTCGTGTGAAAACGCTGCATCCTAAAGTACACGGCGGCATTCTTGGGCGTCGCGGCACTGATGATGACGTCATGCAGCAGCACGGTATAAAGCCAATTGATATGGTGGTGGTTAATCTCTACCCCTTCGCAGCGACAGTTTCCGACCCCAACTGCACCCTGCCAACCGCAATTGAGAACATTGATATCGGCGGTCCAACCATGGTTCGTTCGGCAGCAAAAAATCATAAGGATGTGGCAATAGTGGTTAATGCCAGTGATTATCAAACGGTGCTCGAGGAGATGGCTGCCAATCAAGGACAACTTGATTACAGCACCCGCTATCAGCTGATGGTCAAAGCCTTTGAGCACACTGCGGCCTATGACGGTATGATTGCCAACTACTTTGGCGCTCGCAATACCGACAATCAGGCGCGTGACTTTTCCGATACTTACAATGTGCAATACCATAAGGTTCAAGAGATGCGCTACGGTGAAAACCCTCACCAGAAAGCGGCCTTTTATGTAGAAGCTAACCCCTCTGAAGCCAGTGTTGCCACCGCCAAACAGCTACAGGGAAAAGAGTTATCCTTTAACAATATTGCCGACACAGATGCTGCTCTGGAATGCGTTAAGCAGTTTGATCAGCCTGCCTGTGTCATCGTCAAACACGCCAATCCATGTGGCGTTGCCGTTGCCACTGATATTAATCTTGCCTATGCATTGGCCTTTGCTACAGACCCAGAATCTGCGTTCGGCGGCATCATTGCCTTTAACCGTGAACTGGATGCTGCGACTGCCGACGCTATTTGCGAAAAGCAATTTGTCGAAGTGATTATTGCTCCCTCTGTGTCAGCCGAGGCCGTTGCCGTGATCACTGCGAAAAAGAATGTGCGACTGCTCGAATGCGGAACCTGGGGTACCGAGCGACCACAGGACTTTGACTACAAACGTGTTAATGGCGGGCTGTTAATTCAGGAGCGCGACAACGGCATGGTTGCAGAGAAAGACCTTAAGGTCGTCAGTGATCGGGTACCCAGCAGCGATGAAATGGCTGACATGCTGTTCGCCTGGAAAGTCGCCAAAATGGTCAAGTCGAACGCCATTATTTATGCCAAAAACAACCGCACCATCGGTGTCGGCGCTGGTCAAATGAGCCGCATCAATTCGGCGCGCATTGCCGGCATTAAAGCTGAGCACGCCGGGCTCGAAGTAAAGGGCGCAGTGATGGCCTCGGACGCGTTCTTCCCGTTCCGTGATGGTATTGATAACGCGGCACAGGCGGGCATAAGCTGCGTGATTCAGCCCGGCGGATCCATGCGTGATGATGAGGTCGTTGCCGCGGCCAATGAGCATGGCATGGCGATGGTCTTTACTGGCATGCGTCACTTTAGGCATTAGCACGCGGGTTATTTTGTCTTCTGGCGGCGTTTAAAATGCCCTCAGAAGACAAAATTTCTGCCCGTGCAAGCGCCTAACCAGTGGATAATTTTTCAGCCCGCAAGAGTATTTTTAACTCTAAAGCACATCATTTTTGGTCATTTTAAAGGCCGCCAGAGCTCTCTCTCGAGACTCTTTGATATCGATAATCGGCGCTGGATAGTCAGTGCCAATTTCCACTCCAGCCGCAGCAAGTATCTCCGCCGGCGCTAGCCAGGGCGCATGAATATACTTGGCTGGCATATTCGCCAACTCAGGTACAAAGCGACGAATATAGTCACCCTGCTTATCGAATTTTTCGCTCTGAGTAATCGGATTAAATATCCGAAAAAACGGCGCGGCATCGGCACCGCAACCGGCAATCCACTGCCAGCTTGCGCTATTGCTGGCGAGATCTGCATCCACCAGACAGTCCCAAAACCAGCGCTCGCCGCTGTGCCAGTGAATCAGTAGATTCTTCACCATAAATGAACCCACCACCATGCGCACACGGTTGTGCATATAGCCCGTATCCCAGAGTTCACGCATCCCGGCATCGACTAACGGATAACCGGTTTTACCTTTTTGCCAGGCGCGAAGTTCGACGTCGGTATTTTCTGCCCAAGGGAACATATTAAACCGCTGCTGCAAGTTGTCAGTGGGCAATGTTGGAAAATGATAGAGCAGATAATATGAGAACTCACGCCAACCCAGCTCGCTCAAAAAGGTGTCCAGATTGGTTTCATTATCGATTAATGCTGCCGCATCATTAGCAGCATACCAAGCTGTATTGACCGACATCTGGCCGAAGTGAAAATAGGGTGACAGCCGTGAGACATTCTTCTTATTGGGGAAATTACGGCCCTCGCGATAATCTTGAATACCGTTGAAGACAAAATCATCTAAACGATCTTGGCCGCCCTGCTCACTAATATCCCAGTCCCCATGCATTTTTTTATCCCAGTCGATAACTGGCAATAGGGATAAGTCTTCGACGGCAAAACTGCTGTCAGACTTGATCAACTGCATGGTTGTCGGCACAGCCAGTGGAGGCCTAGGAGCTGGCTTCTGCAAACAGCCTCTGCGGTAATAGGGGGTGAAAACCTTGTAGGGGGTGCCGTCTTTTTTTAGCACCTGCCAGGGTTCCCATAACAGCGAACCATTAAAGCTCTGCACATCGAGCCCTGCCTGTTTGAGGCTGCTCTTTATCTGTGCGTCGCGCTGGATACTTTGCGGCTCGTAACAGCGATTCCAATAAACCGCTTTCGCCGACATTGAAGCGCTAAGGTCCGAGAGAACCGTCAGCGCATCGCCGCTATAAATATTCAGCTTGCCGCCTAGGGTTTTATCCAGAGACTGCAGCGCATGGTGCAACCACCAGCGACTGGCACCGCCTAGCGTCCAATCCTGATCGCTACTCTCATCAAGGATATAAACAGGAATGACCGCGCCAGCATCACAGGCTGCTGTTAGAGCGGGATTGTCTGCAAGGCGAAGGTCCTGGCGAAACCAGAAAATGATCGGCTGTGTGATAGTGAGATCCTTTTATTTTAGTATTTATCTACGGTTTTTAAGCGACGAGTGGATCCCCAAGCAGGGAATTAACACAGGTCTCTATTACAGCATATTTACTGGTTTACTCTGCTACAATCTGCGCCATTATTTTTTCAAATTGGATGTAGGCAATGAATGTATTGGTTATTGGGTCAGGTGGCCGTGAACATGCACTGGCATGGAAGGCCGCTCAGAGCACCGACGTAGAAACGGTCTTTGTGGCACCGGGCAATGCTGGCACCGCCAGAGAAGCCAAGGTTAAAAATATCGCCATTGGCATAGACAACTTTGCAGCACTGGCTGATTTTGCTAGTGCCAATAATGTCGGCCTGACCATCGTCGGTCCCGAGCAGCCGCTGGTCGATGGCATTGTCGACTTCTTTAACCAACGTGACCTGCCAATCTTCGGCCCATCGCAAGGCGCTGCGCAACTTGAGGGCTCGAAGGCCTTTACCAAGGACTTTTTGTTGCGACACCAGATTCCCACCGGCGATTACCAGAACTTTACCGATATAGATGACGCCATGGCTTACCTGCATCAAGTCGGCGCGCCAATTGTGATCAAAGCAGATGGTTTGGCCGCCGGTAAAGGCGTGATTGTGGCACTGACATTAGCCGAAGCGGAAGCGGCGGTTAAAGATATGCTGGCTGGTAATGCCTTTGGCGATGCTGGACATCGCGTGGTGATTGAAGAATTCCTCGACGGCGAAGAAGCCAGTTTTATTGTCATGGTGGACGGTAAAAATGTTTTGCCCATGGCGACCAGCCAAGATCACAAACGCGTGGGCGATGGCGACACTGGCGTTAATACCGGCGGTATGGGAGCCTACTCTCCGGCACCTGTTGTGGATGATGTTATTTTTCAACGCATTATGGATGAAGTGATTTATCCAACTGTCCGCGGCATGGCCGCTGAAGGCAACGATTACACTGGGTTTCTCTACGCCGGGCTGATGATCATGGCCGACGGCACGCCCAAGGTAATCGAATATAACTGTCGCTTTGGCGACCCTGAGACTCAGCCCATTTTGCTGCGTTTACAATCCAACTTGGTCAGTCACTGTCTCGCGGCACTGGATGGCACATTGGATAGTCAGCAGGCTCTGTGGGATCCGCGCCCTGCGGTTGGCGTCGTACTGGCAGCGGGAGGTTATCCCGGCAGCTATACTAAGGGCGACGCGATAACAGGGCTCGACAGTTTGGGCAGCTCCATTGCAAAAATATTTCACGCTGGCACCGCTATTAATGGCGATCAGGTTGTCACCAATGGTGGGCGTGTACTCTGCGCCACGGCGCTCGGCAACAGCGTCGCCGAGGCACAGCAAGCGGCTTATAAACTTGCTGCCAAAATCGAGTTTCAAGGTGTCTTTAAACGTAGTGATATTGCGTGGCGTGCAATAGAGCGCGAGCAGCAGGGTTAACCTTAAAAATGACTCTAGTGTTGTGCAAGATGGACAACCACAGCCAAAGTCACTAAAGTTCTGGGTGTTAATATCCAAGTAAAACTTTAACCACCGCTAATCCGGGACAAACCATGTCGCAGTCGACGTCAAAACCAACGCTTTCAGTATTTGATCAGTTTGTAGTTCAAGCCGATCAGGCTCTACGCACACTTGCGGGCAGCGCACCAGCGCCTCAACGAGGCTCACCTGGCAAACATGCATCGGAAAGCGAGTTGTCAGAGCAGGAACGGCGGCATGCAGCAGGGTTAATGCGCGTCAATCATTCCGGCGAAGTCTGTGCGCAAGCGCTTTATCAGGGTCAGGCTCTTACCGCGAAGCTTCCTGAAGTGGGTCAGCAGATGGCTGAAGCAGCGGCTGAAGAGATAGACCATCTGGCTTGGTGCGAAGAGCGAATCAGTCAGCTTGATGGTAGAACCAGTCTGCTCAATCCCCTGTGGTATGCCGCCTCGTTTGGTATTGGTGCCGCAGCAGGCTTGATTAGTGACAAGCTTAGCCTCGGTTTTGTCGCCGCCACCGAGGAGCAGGTCTGTAATCACCTGCAAGCCCATTTAGACAAACTGCCTGAGAATGATCACAAAAGCCGCGCTGTGATTGAACAGATGCTGGTCGATGAAAAACATCATGCCGAAAGCGCACTCGATGCCGGTGGCCACCCATTTCCAAGACCGGTGAAAAAACTTATGACTCTGGTCTCCGGCGCAATGACTGCAAGCAGTTATCGCCTCTAGTCAAAACGCCCTTAATCGAACAGCATCGACTGAGGCTCGTGGGGGTTTTCCAAATCGCGAGCCAAATCGACAATCTTCTCCGACAACCAGCGATGAATGGGCGAACCCATCGTGCGCTTATGCTGAAGTAATACCAACGGAACTGTTCCCTCGTGAGGAAGGTCGTCGGGGTAGGCTTTGGTGACGATACGATAAAGCTCGCGCTCCATACCAGAACCAAATTTAGCCGCCACCATCAAGCAATCAGAAGCACAGATGGTTTCAATCGCTGTCATCAGCTGGTTGGTGACCATGGCTTTTGAACGCTGACGACCCTGCTCTCGGAGCGCCCGGTCAAAACGGGCATCCGTGCGCGCACTGACACGCTTAGCAATCAACAAATAGTACTGAACAAAGGGGTATTGAAGAATTTCATCCAGACTGACACGGGTTTTCTTCGCTAGTGGATGACCTTCACGCATCCAGATGGACGGACTAAAAATAGCCAAGTGAAGCGCAGTAATCTCGCTGGTGATATCTCTTTTTATATCAATGGCAAAATCCAATACGCCATCAGCCAACTCTCCGGCAACAGAATCGGTCTCACTAGAAATAGACAGAATCACCCCCGGCGCATATTTGTTCAATAGTGCGGTCAACTGAGACGCGAGCGAGATCGCAATAAATTCAGGGATCGCGATAGTAATCTCTCCAACATAGGTAGCTGGATCAAATTCGCCGTCCGTCACCATATCGAGAATCCCGTCGAGCATTATTGGCAACCTTAACTGCAACTCCAGCGCCTTGGGTGTGGGAATTAATATATTGCCGGTACGTGTAAACAACGGATCATCCAGCTGCTGACGCAGCCGTTGCAATACACGACTCATCGCCGGCTGAGTAATAAACAGACGTTGCGCAGCGCGAGTAACACTTTTCTCTTCTAGTAGAGCTTGAAGCGCAACCAATAAATTGAGGTCCATGCGGGACAGTTTTTGGAGATTCATGGGCCACTCTCATGTCATTACAAAATGGTATATAAATAATGCAAACAATGCATTTGGATTATGACATAGCTATCAGTATATTGTCACACATAGGGCGATGTGCCCATAAACACCCACGGAGATAGACCATGACACTCGTATATATTCTAATCGGATTCACTGGATTAGCGGGTGCTGCAATTGCGAAAGATGACTTCGCGAACGTTAAAGCACCAAAAATCAAAGCTTCAGATAAGACGCTGGCCCACTAAGCCAACGGCTTCTAGCCAAACCCCTCTTAATCCTTGCTATAGGATTTTTTATAGGGGCCCATCACTGGGCCCCTTTTTTTTATCCCGTAAAAAAGTCTCTCTGAATATTCTCTATGCACGATTTACATTGCGCGTGGTCAGAATGCGATACATTTCCTCACCACAGTTTCCTTCTCTACATCATTACAAAATGGTATAACTATAATGCAAATAATGCATTTGCAGTATGATGCTGAGATTTCTAATATAAGGGCATTGAAGTTGTACACAGTTTTCAAGACTTGCTGATTAGCAGTTCTTAACAGTTTTACCCCTACCCCTTCCTTTGTGATTTATCCAAGGATTTTTTAAGGAGCCTTCCTCAGGCTCCTTTTTTTTGTCTGCGATTTAGGCCAATGGCAAAGCTCGTTCAGGCTTCAATCACCTCATAGCTATGAGTCATCTCTACTCCAGCAGCATTGAGCATAATTGATGCAGAGCAATACTTTTCAGCTGACAGCTCTACGGCACGCTTAACCTGACTCTCTTTGAGGCCGATTCCAGTCACTAGAAAACGTAGATGAATCTTGCTAAACACGGCCGGCACGGCATCGACTCGCTCAGCCTCGACCTCAGTGCGGCAATCGGTCACCTGCTGGCGACTTTTTGTCAGCATGCTCATTACGTCAAATGAAGCACAACCGCCCAAGCCTAGCAGCAACATCTCCATAGGCCGAATGCCCATATTGCGACCACCCTGACTTTCGGCACCATCCATGACTGCCGTGTGGCCGCTCCCAGACTCACCGAGAAACATAACACCGTCTACCCATTTGATTGTCGCTTTCATAGTTTGCCTCGTTTTTGATGGGGCAAAGATTACCATACCGAATGCTGTAAAATTTATTCATAACAAGGTTTTTTTGACTACTATTAGTTTTAAGAGTCGCATATAAACCTCATATAAAGCGGCATGTTGCTAAACTTGTAAATGGAGAAACAAATTGGCGCCTGCACCTCTCACACCGCATATTGAAAATGTGGAAGAATTCTTATCTCACTGTCACAGACGCCGATATCCGGCAAAAAGCACGATTATTTATGCTGGCGACCAAGGAGATACCCTCTACTACATTATCAAGGGCTCGGTCACAGTCATGATTGAAGATGATAGTGACGGTAAAGAAATAATCCTTGCCTATCTTAATCCAGGTGATTTTTTTGGCGAAATGGGTCTCTTTGACCAACAGCACCGCAGCGCTTGGATCCGCACAAAGGCCGAATGTGAGGTAGGGGAAATTAGCTACGCTAAATTTATTGAGCTAAGCAACAAGTACCCGGCATTTCTCTTTGCCATCAGCAAGCAGGTCGCGCAACGTCTGAGAGACACAACCCGCAAAGTCAGTGACCTTGCATTTCTTGATGTTACCGGTCGCGTGGCGAGAACGTTGCTGGATCTTTGCAAAGAGCCTGACGCAATGACCCATCCAGATGGTATGCAAATCAAGATTACGCGCCAGGAGATCGGCCGCATCGTCGGCTGCTCAAGGGAGATGGTTGGACGTGTGCTCAAAGAGCTGGAAGGTCAGGGACTGGTGTCCGTGGCCGGCAAAACCATGGTGGTATTTGGCACCCGCTAATTAAACAGCTCCGCTAGCCGCTCACCGGGCCGCTCGCTACGCATAAATGCTTCGCCAACCAAAAAGCTGTTGACATTGCGCGCGCGCATGGCGGCGACATCTTCGGCGCTGTGGATCCCGCTCTCGGTGATAACAATCTTGCCAGCGGGGATTTTATCGAGCAGCTGATAGGTATTGTCGAGGGAAACCTCAAAGCTGTGCAGGTTGCGATTGTTGATGCCAACCATTTGATTGTCCAATTTAAGCGCCACGTCCAGCTCCGCTCCGTCATGCACTTCAATCAGCACATCCATACCCAGCGATTGCGCCAAGTCGTGCAGATGGGTCAACTGCTGTTCGGTCAATGCCGAGACAATCAATAAAATGCAATCTGCACCCATGGCGCGAGCCTCATAGACCTGATAGTCGTCGATGATAAAATCTTTGCGGATTACTGGTAGTTGCGTCGCTTCGCGGGCCACCCGCAAATACTCATCGGCACCCTGAAAGAAATCCACATCGGTCAAGACCGACAGGCAAGCTGCCCCACCCTGCTCATAACTCTCGGCAATGGCGGCTGGATCAAAGTCCTCGCGGATCACGCCTCTACTGGGAGAGGCCTTTTTAATTTCGGCAATCACGGCAGATTGCCCTGCGGCTATTTTTGCGGCCAGTGCGGCGGCAAATCCTCTGGGAGACGGGGCCGACTGGGCTTTTTCAATCAACTGGGCGACAGAGGTCACTGCGCTGCGCTCAGCAATCTCTTCATGCTTACGGTCGAGGATTTTTTTCAAGATCGTGGGTGTATCGGAGCTCATTTTAGTTTCTCGCTGTTTTTTAGGCGTCTTGCTGGACCTGAGTAAAAGTCGCCAGATCAGTTAGTTTAGCCCTCGCCAATCCTGCGCCTATGGCGTCCTGCGCCATGGCAACGCCTTCTTTAATGCTATCGGCACAGCCAGCCACGTAAAGTGCCGCACCGGCATTAAGGGCGATCAGATCGGCGGCTTTTGAGCCATTGGCCGTTGCTCGCTTGCCTAGTGCGTCTTTAATCAGCTCCAGGGACTGCTCGGCGTTATCGACGCTCAGGCCATCGAGGCTCTGACGCGCCAGCATAAAGTCTTCAGGGGCAATGGCGTATTCACTAACGACACCGTTCTTGTATTCAGCCACTGCGGTTTCCGTGGCGATGCTGATTTCATCGAGGCCATCGGCGGAGTGCACCACCATAATATGTTCAGCACCCAGACGCCCGAGCACCTCGGCCATGGGCTTGCAAAGGGCTTGGTCATAGACACCAATTAACTGCCGGGTAACCCCTGCAGGATTGGTCATGGGGCCAAGGATATTAAAAATAGTTCGCAGGCCAAGTTCGCGACGCGGGCCAATCGCATGCTTCATGGCGCTGTGATGGGCCGGTGCAAACATAAAGCCGACGCCTAACTCTTGTACGCAGAGCGCCACCTGATCGGGGCTGAGATTTAAATTAACGCCGGCGGCTTCGAGGACATCGGCGGCGCCACTGTTGCTGCTGACTGAGCGATTGCCATGCTTGGCAACAGAACCACCGGCTGCGGCAACCACAAAGGTTGCAGCAGTAGAGACATTAAATAGATTCGACTCATCGCCGCCAGTGCCCACTATATCCACCAGGCCTTCGCCGGATACGGTGACCCCAGTCACCAATTCACGCATGACTTCAACGGCGCCAGCGATCTCATCGATGCTCTCACCTTTCATGCGCAGGGCAACGAGAAAAGCGCCAATTTGAGCTTCGCTGGCATTGCCGGTCATGATCTGACGCATCACATCACGCATTTCTGCGGCGCAAAGATTTGTCCCCAGCACAACGGTTTCTAATGCTTGCTTGATATCCATGCTCAACCCTCGAGGAAATTATTCAGCAGGTCATGGCCATGCTGGGTCAGTATTGATTCAGGATGGAATTGCACACCTTCAATGGACAGTTCTTTGTGACGCACCCCCATAATTTCATCGAGACTGCCATCGTCATTTGCAGTCCAAGCGGTGATTTCGAGGCAGCGGGGCAGACTGCTCTGCTCTATGACCAAAGAGTGATAGCGAGTCGCTTCGAAGGGGTTGCTCAGCCCCGTAAATACGCCACTACTACTATGGTGTATAAACGAGGTTTTACCGTGCATGACCTGCTTGGCACGAATAATCTTGCCGCCAAAAGCCTGACCGATGCTCTGGTGCCCAAGGCATATCCCCAGAATCGGCACGCGCCCGGCAAAATGCGTGATGGTCTCTACCGAGATGCCCGCTTCGTTGGGTGTGCAAGGACCTGGCGAAATAACAATTTTTTCCGGCGCTAGACGCTCGATATCGGCAATGCTGATCTCGTCGTTACGGTAGACCTGCACATCCGCTTTTAACTCGGCGAGATACTGAACCACGTTATAGGTGAATGAGTCATAATTATCGATCATTAATATCACTTATACTCTCCGGTCACTTTCTCGCAAACCATTGCCGCCGCGCGCATCAGCGCTCGGGCTTTATTGTTGGTCTCTTTCCATTCCAGCTCGGGAATGGAGTCCGCGACAACGCCAGCTCCAGCCTGAACATGCAGCTTGTTGTCTTTTATCACAGCAGTGCGGATGGCGATGGCGGTATCCATATTGCCATTCCAACCTATATAGCCCACTGCGCCACCGTAAATATTACGTTTCACCGGCTCAAGCTCATCAATAATTTCCATGGCGCGAATTTTCGGTGCGCCACTCAGGGTGCCAGCCGGAAGTGTTGCCTTCAACACTTCCAGTGCGCCCATACCATCAGTGACTTCACCCACTACATTAGAAGTGATGTGCATAACATGGGAATAGCGTTCGACGACCATTTTTTCCGTCACTTCAACCGTTCCGGTTTTACTGATTCGTCCGACATCATTGCGACCGAGATCAATCAGCATAAGATGTTCAGCAATTTCCTTGGGATCGGCGAGCATCTCATCTTCCATCGCTTGATCTTCTTCGGCCGTAGCGCCACGTTTACGCGTCCCGGCAATCGGCCTCACCGTCACCTGCCCGTCTTCGAGACGCGCAAGTACCTCTGGCGATGATCCGACAATTTGAAAACCGTCAAGATCGAGAAAATACATATAGGGAGATGGGTTGAGGCGTCGCAGCGCGCGATAAAGATTGATCGGTTCAGCGTGAAATGGTGCCGACAGCCGCTGCGATGGAACCACCTGCATGACGTCACCGGCGATTACATAGTCTTTCACTTTATTAACCGCGGCTTTAAAGTCATGCTCACCGAAACTCGACACAAAGTCTTGCTCAGAGAGGCCATCGGCAGCCATATTCATCGGCGGCAGCTGCGGCACTGATTGCTCCAATTGACCTTCTATTTGATCCAAGCGAGCTTCCGCTTTGGCCAGTGCATCGGCGTCTTTAGCATCCACATGAACCACTAGCATGATGGTGCCAGAAAGATTATCGAAGATCGCCACCTCATCTGACGCCATCAACAGGATGTCTGGCGTGCCCAACTCATCGGGAGGCGCGCTGAGGGCGAGTCGAGGCTCAACAAAGCGCACTGTATCATAGCCAAAATAACCGACTAGACCGCCGGTAAAGCGAGGCAGGCCGGGAAGGTCGGGCATGCTAAACAACTGCCGGAAGCGCTCTACCTCAGCTAATGGATCGCTGGTTTCACGATTGACCATGGCTTTGCCATCACGAATAATTTCGAGTCGTGTGCCAAATACTTTAAGGACCGTAGAGGTGTGCAGACCAATCAGTGAGTAGCGGCCCCATTTCTCACCGCCCTGAACTGATTCAAACAGATAAGAATTTGGCCCAAAAGCCAACTTTAAATAGACACTGAGGGGCGTTTCGAGATCAGCTAGCACCTCGCGGGTAACTGGAATACGATTGTAGTCTTGGCGGGCTAACTCAGAAAATTGTTCGGGGGTCATAGTCGGGTCCTAGTTCTGTAACAGAGTGGTATTGTGCAGGCGCCAGTGCGCCTCGGCTGCTCTAGCTGCGCCAACGCCACGTATGACAATGACTGCCAAACTGTTTAGAACTCGAATCTTTCACAAACCGTCTCCGATACACTGGTTGCTATTGTAATCAATTGAATCGACGCAACAACCGCCAACGCGAAAAGATTATTCAATATCCTGACTCTGGCCTACTACGCTTTTGCCAGCTCGCTGCGCATACGGCCAATTACCTGCGCATAATCTTCGGCGCCAAAGATTGCCGAGCCAGCGACAAAGGTATCAGCACCAGCCGCCGCAATCTGACGAATATTCTGCACCGTCACACCGCCATCTATTTCAAGACGAATATCCTGCCCGCTGCTGTCGATCAGCTTGCGTGCTTGCGCGAGCTTATCCAGTGTGGCAGGGATAAATTTCTGACCACCAAAGCCCGGGTTAACTGACATCAGTAAGAGCATATCCATCTTATCCATCACCCAGCGCACCGTTTCCAGACTGGTTGCCGGGTTCAGCACAAGACCGGCCTTGCAGCCGAGATCTCGGATCAATTGAAGTGAACGATCAACGTGACTCGAGGCCTCGGGATGAAAAGTAATATAGGTCGCACCGACATCGGCAAACATTCGGATCAGGTCGTCCACAGGTTGCACCATAAGGTGCACATCAATTGGAGCAGTCACACCATGGCCACGCAACGCTTTACAGACCATAGGACCTATAGTCAGGTTGGGCACATAGTGGTTGTCCATAACATCGAAGTGCACAACATCGGCACCCGCTTCGAGGACAGCGTCGACCTCTTCGCCCAGACGGGCAAAATTGGCAGACAGGATGGACGGGGCAATCAAAAAATCAGTCATAAAACACCAGTAATCATTTTAGGCGTAACTATGCGTGACTTCGTTATGGGGTGCAAACACTTTGCCCGACAAGAATGTTTTGGCGCTGATAAATGCCAAAACATAAAAAAGACCATTTGCTGCCAAATGGTCTTTTAAGGGGTGACAACTTAATACCACTTAGTCACCTTGTTGCTTTTCTTTCATTTTCTTTTTGCGTTCTTTCATCGCAGCTCTGGCCTCTTCTTTCGTCAACGAACCGTCACCATTAACATCCATTTTGGCAAAACGCTCCCGCCGCTGATCGGTCATCTGCGCCAGAGCTTGCTCATGCTCCTGAGTAGAAATGGAACCATCACCATCTAGATCTGCACGCTTAAACATCTCTTTGACCGGGTGCTTCATTTCACCATGATCACCTTTATGGTGATCGGCCAAAGCGCCCATTGAGCACATAGCCGTCAATGTAAAAATCATTAAATTACGCATAACCCACCTTCTTATTAGTATTGAATCACCAACAACGTCAGGCTCGCCAATTGGTTGACGATCAAGCGTATTGATAGTCCTTAAATTGGTCGCGCAAATCTTTTTTACTGATTTTCCCCGTTGCAGTGTGAGGAATTTCAGCGACAAAAATGCAGTCCTCAGGGATCCACCATTTGGCAATCTTGCCCTCAAGAGAGCTGAGCACGCTGGCTTTATCAGGGCTGGAACCTTCCACGGGAATAACGATTAGCAACGGCCGCTCAGTCCACTTCGGATGAGAGACACCGATCACGGCCGCTTCCTGAACATCTGGATGAGCCATTGCTGCATTTTCCACATCGATAGAGCTGATCCACTCACCACCAGATTTAATGACGTCTTTAATGCGGTCGGTAATGGTCACATAACCCTGCTCATCGATAGCGGCCATATCACCGGTATTGAACCAACCATCTTCATCTACTGCAGGTTTATCGTCCAGTCGGTAGTAACCACTGCAAACCCACGGCCCCTTAACCAACAAAACACCGGAGGCAACGCCATCCCAGGGCAGTTCATTGTTATCGCCGTCAACTATTTTCATTTCGACACCATAGACGACACGGCCTGCGCGAACACGGTAGGTATCCTGCTCTTCCTGAGTGCCTTGTTTCATCCAATCCATCGGTCGATTGTAAGATCCGAGAGGACTCATTTCAGTCATACCCCAACCCATGTGCACCATAACGCCATGCTTTTCCATCTCCTGCATCAACGACAGTGGGCATGCAGAGCCGCCGGAAACCACTGATTTTAATGTCTCTACGGTTCGTCCTGAGGCATTGAGATAACCCACCAGCGCCAGCCACACAGTGGGCACGCCGAGTGAATAGTTAACTTTCTCTGAGTTGATGAGATTGGTCAGCGTTTCACCATCCGCCATTTTTGGCCCCGGGAACACAAGCTTGGCACCAACCATTGGACCGTTATAGGCCGTACCCCAGGCATTAACATGGAACATTGGCACAATAGGCATCACCACATCTTGCCCGGAGAGGTTCATGACATCCGGGGTTGAGCCGACAATGGAATGTAAAACGGTACTGCGATGGCTATAGAGAACACCCTTAGGATTTCCGGTGGTGCCTGAGGTGTAACACATGGAGCTGGCACTGTTCTCCTCCAATTGCGGCCAGTCAAAGCTATCTGACTCGCCTTCAATAAACGCCTCGTAGCAATGTGCATTTTTGAGACTGGTCTCCGGCATATGTGCCGTATCAGTCATAACGACAAAGCCCTCTACATGGGGAAGCTTGTGCTGCAGCTGCTCCAGCAGCGGCACAAACATCGGATCAGTGAAAATAAACCGGTCTTCCGCATGATTAATAATAAATTCGATCTGCTCTGGGAACAGGCGCGGATTAATCGTGTGACAAACCTGTCCTGAACAAGAAATGGCGTAATAAAGCTCAAAGTGACGGTAGTCGTTCCAGGCTAACGTGGCAATGCGATCACCTGACTCAAAACCGACCTTCTTTAAAGCGTTTGCCATCTGGCGCACACGTCGGAAGGCATCTTTATAGGTATATTTGTGCAGCGGGTTATCGCCAGTTACTGAAACAATTTCACTTTTCCCATTAATTCGGTCAGCGTGATTCATTATTGTTGTTATGGTCAGCTGGGAGTCCATCATTAAGCCATTCATTGTTAATTCCTCGGTGTCTTTTTAATTCTAATTCTAGTTATAGTTATAGTTTTCAGTGTTAAGACTAACATTGAGCCACGCTTCTTAATACTAGTAATCTGTGGACGACAAGTCACCCACTCTCGCTATTTACAGAGCAGAAACCGCATTCAGTGAATTAATTAATGGTTATTAGGTATTTCTCGCAGATGCGTTTCAATCTCTTCGAAATCGGGCAACTCGAGCTGATGTCCGTCGAGAGCGAAGCTAACGCTGATGCAAGCTTCCATGGTTTCTTCATTTTCTGCAGACAGCGCGCTGTCTTCCTCGACCCTAAGCGTATGGGGGAAGCCTTTACAGACAATCGCATAATAGCGATGTGGGTGACCTTCGACGAGACTATTGAGCACCACAATGCGCGTGTTATTGCCAAAATCGATACACGGCTGTTCTTGCTGTAAGGCAGCAAAATCAATCAGCGGAATCGACAGGTTTCGCCAATTGATCCAGCCGAACATCCACTGCGGTGATTGCTCCTCTACCACAAAATCCTGATTGAGAACGATCTCGGCAACGGCGGGCATGGGGACTAGCAGATTAGACTGTCCAATATTGATTGATAGGCAATCTATTTGAGCGACGGGACTTTTGTGATCTAGAAAAAATAAACTCATTGGCTACAAGCCTCCATTTGAATTGTGTCCTCGTTTAATCTTTTTGCAAGCTCTTCGATACTTCCGACAAAATCGATTTTACAGCAATCAATCACTGCTTGCGGCATTGCCGGCACGGTGCAGCCACTGGGATCCTGAACCCACACCTGACCTGTATATTCCTTGATTACCTGACAACCTCGCGCGCCATCATTGCCCATGCCGGTAAATATAATTGCGCCGCAGTCTTGACGATAAAGCAGCGCCAAACGGTTGGCTAGTTGGTCAATGGATGGCGCGTACTGACCTTGCCAAGGTGACGCAAACCGCAACACCCAACCCTGCCTGCTCACTCTGGTTTCAAACTGTGGCGATATCAATGTGACTGTACCGGGTTTTATAAACTGCCCTGTCGATGGCTCCCTGGCAGGCCAGCCGGTGTGTTTTTCTATCATATTTAATAAGGTCGCTACCTGCTGCACAGCTATATGTTGAACGTAAACAAAAGCCAAATTGTCACGCACAGGGATATGACTCAAAAACTCACGTATCGCCATTAGGCCGCCAGTGGAGGCGCCCAACAACCAAACTCTTTTTGCACTTGCCGGATGCATACTACAGCGCTAGTTCTGCACAGCAAGGAGTTCGCTTAGTGTCTCCAACAACTTCTCTTCCTGAAAAGGCTTACCCATATAGTAGTCTACTCCAAGCTCCATAGCCCTCTGACGATGCTTATCGCCCGTTCTGGAGGTAATCATAATAATCGGGATATTGCATAAATCGGCGTTTTCTCGCACTCGGCTAGCAACTTCAAAGCCGTCCATACGCGGCATCTCAATATCGAGCAAGATCACCTTTGGCAGCTCTTCCTGCAGGGTTTTTAGAGCTTCAACACCATCTTTGGCAGTCAGAACTCTGTATCCCTGGCGTCTTAGAATTCGACTGGTCACTTTTCTCACCGTCACTGAATCGTCGACAACCAAAATGCTCGGTGAGATTTCATTAGAGTTAGCCAACCGCGCATCATATTCAAGATTTGCCCCGTCGACCTGACCAATGCGGGGCAAATCCACAATGGCAACCCGCGCCAGTTCATTGAGGTCAATAATAACAACCACTTGACCATCGCTTAGAATGGTTGCTCCGCCAAGCCCTGGTACGCTTGAGAACTGCGAGCCAAGCGTCTTGACAACAATCTCTCTAGTACCAAGTATCTCATCGACCTGCACGGCAAAACGGCGGTTATCTGAGTGGAACAGAACCAGCGCGGCATCGGTATCGAGACTTTCCGGGCGCTTTGTAATCTCGGGGTCAAGTAATGAGCCCAGATAACAGAGTTCGTAATCAATTCCAGCATAATGGATGGTACTGCCATTGCTCAGTGCCGCATCAACGGCACTGAGTGGCATAAAGTGCACACCATCGATTGAGTTGAGGGAGAGAGCATAGTGATCGCCTGTCACATTGATCATTAGCGCTCGGTTAACTGACAGGGTGAAGGGTAAGACAATAGTAAACTGAGCACCAAAACCAGTGGATGTTTCGATATCCACTCTTCCTCCACACTGGCGCACCTCGCTATTAACCACATCTAGACCGACCCCACGACCAGAGATCTGGCTGATCGAGTCAGAGGTTGAAAATCCGGGATGGAAAATAAACTGAGCGATCTCGTACTCAGAGAGGGCTGCATCGTCGGGTATGAGGTCCCTCTCTAAAGCAATCTGGCGGATCTTTTCCACGTTCAGGCCGCGGCCGTCATCAGCTAAGTGTATGACGATATCTCCACCTTGCCTAAAGGTGGTAATCGCAATACTGCCTGTCGCCGGCTTACCCACTTTTAAACGCTCTGCCTCAGCTTCGATTCCATGATCAACTGCATTGCGAATCATATGTTCGAGGGGCGCTATCATTCGATCGAGAACTGATCGGTCCATCTCTCCCTGGATATTATCCATTCGCAAGTCTACCTTTTTGCCCAATTCCATACTCACTTGACGGACGATTCGGCGCAGTCGCGGAACAATTCTTGCGAATGGCACCATGCGTGTTTTCATCAAGCCTTCCTGGAGGTCGGTATTAATGCGCGATTGATGCAAAAGCAAGGTTTCAGTGCTAATCAACTTTTCATTGAGAGTCTCTTTTAAATCACGCAAATCTGACGCGGATTCCATAAGAGAGCCCGTCAGTTGCTGGAGATGAGAGTAGCGGTCCATCTCCAGAGGATCAAAACCCTCTGCCTCGCCGGAGGATTCGATCTGTTCGCGGCGATAGTCAATTTGCGCTTCGGTTTCTGTGCCCAGACGCCTGACTTGGCCCTGAAGACGATCGACTGTAGCGTCCATCTCATCAAGAAATTGGTTGAATTCGCTAAGCTGTTCTTCCACCCGGCCGCGAAAGATTATATTTTCGCCCGATAGATTAACCAGGGTGTCGAGCACTTCTGCGCCTATCCTGACGACTTCCTTGATTTCACCCTTTATGGCATTGCTGTCCAGAGCTGCTGGCTGAGTCGTTCCAGGGCGCTGCATGTCCTGATCTATCTGCTGCTGACCGCTGGTGGAAGTAGCCAGTGCAGTCTGTTCAGAAAGGGTTGGGGACCTGACAAAGCCGGGAACGGAATCGGATGTCGGCTCCTCCTCTTCAGACTGTTCATCTGAGGTCTCATTCTCAAGGTCATCAATTTGTTTTCGCAGAATACTGGAGTCACCACTGTGAGCTATTTGGCGAATAATGTCATAGGCACTGACGAGCTTTTCCTGCTGTGTAATAGCGGCCTTAAAAAAACGCTTGTCATAAATCTTCGTTTCATCGATCAACGATTCGATTGCGTGAGCGCGATCTCCGAGCGCACCGAATCCGGCCATACGTGCGCCACCTTTTAGAGTATGCAAATCACGCTTTAGTCGATCGGCAAATTCTGTCTCTGTGGGGCTGGATCGCCATGCCATTACCAACTCTTCAATATGGCTGACAATATCATCGGCTTCCTCCACAAACACGCCGACAATTTCGTTATCGAGCTCTGTATCAACCAGCGATGTGGAACGGATTGTTTCAGATTCTGGCTCACTCACTTGCGGATGCGCGGGCTCAGTCTCGATATCAGTGCTTTCCATATCGACTAGCGGCTCTGTAATATCGCCTTCAGGCACTGTGAATACGAACTCTGGCGGCGCTGAAGGTTGATCCTCATCAGGTAGCCGCGGCTCGACTTCATCAACATAATCCGACACTAGCTCAATGGGCTGATTACTGTGGGATTGCGCGGCGCTCGACGGATGTTCACGGCATTCGCTCAACTTAACCTTTTCAGCCAACCGCTGAGTGAGGTGCTCTTCTATTGTCAATAAACCATTTTTCTCAGACTCTGAAAGCGCAATGAGATCCTGATCAGCCGCCAACATATCAAACAGATTGAGTAAGTTTTCATGGCTGTCTTTTAAGCTATCAACTATTTCCTGATCCGGCATCATGCCTATTTTCAACAACAGCTCATAGATACGATTCATCAGCTCGGCCAACTGCAGGATGGGTGCAATATCCTGGTCAACTAACTGATCAAGTATCGCGTTGAGATCGCTGACAAATTCATTGAAAATGACTCGAGGAGGAGCAGTTTGATGCTGTAAGTAATCATATAGGGCCGGATAATCCTGAAGCGACAACAACCCTTGCGCCATAAGCCTTTTGACCGCTGAAAAATCCTTGTCGTCATAGCCGCTATCGGGTTTTCGCACTAGATGGCCGACGGCTTTTTCGCGCAACTCGGCAAGACGCGCACGAAACATCGGCAGACCTGCTAACTCTTCGGCCACGCCGTCGGTCATCTCGACAAGGGTGTAGCGGATGTAGTCTGCAGAATTCTCGACCAAGTGAACAATGTCTTCATCGAGACAAATATGATGGTGATGCAATTCTTTGATAAATTCTTCAATCGGCGTGACCAGATCACCAAGGTCGGAAAAAT
Source organism: Porticoccaceae bacterium (assembly GCA_017858135.1). Lineage (GTDB taxonomy): Bacteria > Pseudomonadota > Gammaproteobacteria > Pseudomonadales > Porticoccaceae > HTCC2207. The sequence continues at coordinate 54,338 of JAFMBY010000001.1, forward strand.
CTGCCATCTCCGCCGTGCCTTTTAATGTGTGCAGCGCTCTCTGCAAGGCGAAGGGTGGGGTTTGATAAATTGGTGCTGTACTGCGAGCTTCGATGACAAAATCGTCGATTGTTTTTAAATGATCCTGAGCTTCATTGACAAAAATCTCCAACAATATTGCCTCATGATCATCGCCCTCAGACAGATCTTTATCGGCAACATCCTCTTTCTGACAAGATGCTGGCGGCGTTTCAATTCCTGTGTCCAACACCTCACTGTGATTCTCAAGTGTTGGTGCAGAGTCCGAATCAAGCCCTCCTGGAGCCACGGCCTCAAGCAGAACCGTGGGTAGTTGATGCATTCTTTCACCGCCAGCGAGAAGTTTCGCTACCTCGACAATCCTGCTAATGCGTTCAGGATTCTGAATAGGATGCTGTTCGGCGAAGGCTTTAACCATCGCAAAAAATGACTGGATAGCTGCCTCAACGAGATCCACCATAACGTCACTGCAATTGACGCGCCCATCAATTACATGATTAAGCATCTCTTCAAGTGACCAAGCCAAATTGCCAAGATCTGTGGCACCGACCATACGTCCGCTACCCTTAAGTGTGTGGAATGAGCGACGGACGGTGATTAATAAGTCTTTGTCCTCAAGCTGATTTTTCCAGTCAGGCAAAAGGGTTCTCAGTGACTCAAGAACCTCGTCAGCTTCCTCCACAAAGATCTCAATAATCTCTGCATCCACCACATCTTCTTCATCTTCAGCAAAGCTCGTCTCTTGCTGCACCACCGCGTCACTGTGTTGCGTGAACGCGTCCTCAATAGCCACTGCAACGAATGGCTCTTGCTGCTCCAATGAGACTAGCTCTGCTAATATCTCCTCTGGTTCAGCGTGTAACTCGTCGGCACTGTTGTCCGTCTGTTGAGTCAGCCCTGCAGAATGATCGACTTTATCTTCAGCTAATAAGGCGTGGATACTCTCCTCAGCAGCAGTCAGCACATCATCTTGCTGCTCATCCGTTTCGCTGTGAAAGCGCTCCAGATAGTACTCAACAATCGTGATCGCATCAGCAAAAGTGTCGAGAGTATGCCATTCGATCTCGCGACCCTGCCCACTAATCATATTCTCAACATGTTTGCCACAGCCGCCAACGACCGAAGCAGCGCGAGACAGACCAATAATACGCAACGCCCCTTGTAGCTCAGCAAACAGTTGCGGCAGATGGGAGAGTAGCTGTAAATCCCACTGAGAATTGATAAATGCAACAACAGCTTCTTTAATGCGCTCGATACCAGTGCGCGATTCAGCTAGCAACGCCTGACTCGCGCTATCGAATTCAAATTGATTCTGTTGACTATCTAGATCAACTGTTCCAGAAAATTTATCGGGACTAGCGGCCCAAGTATTCAACGCCAACTCGATTTCAGCAAGACTCTGAACCGCATCGGTAACGTCCTGATCATTAATTCCTGAGCCATCAGCGGCAAAACTTTTTCGTAATTTTTTATCAATTTTACTGATTGCATCACGCAACTTTCCCTGACCGACTAGGGCCAGTGAATCTGCCATATTGGTTAACACTGGCAACGTTTCACGAACTTCGTCGGCAGAGAGTCCTCCTTCGACAGAGAATCGTTCCAGTGCAGAGCGGACATTCGCCAACTCTCCCTGAATCGCTGTGACAAGGGAACGAACTACCAATGGATCATACTGAGGTATCAACTGTCCCAGCTCCGGACTGATGGTCCCAGAAGGAAATGCATTGGCCAGATTATAGTCATGCCAAATCGCCTGTAACTGAACGGAGCCAGGCTGAATTGTGGTGAGATAGTAGAGCAGGTTTTTCAACAGCCCTACATTCGGGGCACAGATCTCTCCCGAGATAGCCTCTTTAGCCTGAATTTTTAATTGCGTATCCAGTGCGCGAAAGAGTTTTTTTAGGGCGATGCTAAAGGTGATTTCACCGGCGGCAATAAGTCCCAGCACCTGCCGTGCAGCATGCCATAAACTCTCTCGCCAAGTGCCTTTTGACAAGTCACCCACACGCCGGAGAACTTTTTCCAGATTGGCGTAATTGGCGTCTTTTTCCTGTCCTTTTATCAGCTTAATTAGCGACAGTTGATAAACCTGCCGAAGCCGCTTAATTACGTCGCTGGTTGCCGGATTTGAATCGACTCTAATCTGATTTTCAGCTAGCTTTTTAAAGGCCGATAAATCCGGTGAAAATAAAATCCCTTCGGAAATAAGGGACTGTCCCTGGGCCGCTCGCAAATCATTCAGCAATAGAATAAGCGACTCGGGACGATCTTCACGACTAGAGAGTATTTGCCGCAGATAGATGGGCAGTTTGACGATCGCATGAACCAGAATTTCGCAAGCTTCATTAATATTTGAAACTTTTTTGTCAATGATCGCCTGAGTTAAGGCTTCCATTTCTTCAACCAGCAAAATACAGCCTTCACATTCAAGTATTTTAAACGGGCCTATAATTTGGTGGAGGTGGCCAATACAAAAATGTATTTTCGTTTCATCACTGGTATTTTGCGTAAAGGCTTCTAATTCACTAAAGGCAGCATTGAGACTGTTTTCGATTTCTTCTATCAGCCATTCAAGTCCTGCGAATGTCTTTACACTTTTAATTTGAACGTCGCTCATTGAGCTTCTCCCTGTTCAATGGCCTCGACCTTGGTATAAGCCTGAATACTTCGCGGCGCAGTGCGTGCATAGCCTTCCGGTATCCAGTTACTCAATTCCCCTAGACCTAACATCAGGCAGCCATGATTATCCAGATGATTGATTAGCTGATTGACTATCTCGCGACGCTTCCAGCGACGAAAATAAACCAGCATATTCTGGCAATAAATCAGGTGCATTTTGCGCCGCATCAGAGGTGATCTATCGGTCAGTATGTTGCTCGTCAAGAAACAAACCCGTTGCCGCAATTCGGCTTTTACACGCCACAAATGATCGCCAACCTGGTCAAAATAATCACGACATGCAGGCGCATCAACCATCGCCATTTTGCTTGATCGATAGATGCCTCGACGCGCATGAAAAATCGCCTCGCGACTGATATCAGTCCCTATAATTCCGAAGCGCGGTTCTCGGCCCACTTCTCTCATCGCACGCTCAACAGTAATAGCCAATGAGTAGGCTTCTTCGCCGGTTGAGCACCCCAGGCTCCAAACCCACAATGGCCCGCTGAAAGCGTCTTGATTAATTGTCTCCTTGACCCAGCTTGACACAAAATCAATGGACGGGCGGTGACGAAAAAAGCTGGTTTCCTTAACCAGTAAACTGTCCACCAAACCACTCCACTCTTGAGCTCCCCTTGTGACATCAAGAGCCTCATTGAGATACTCATTAATATCGGGACAACCCAGCTCCTCCATTCTTCGATTGAGAAATAGCGTCAAGGCGCGCTCACGATCAGGCGTAATTTGTACTCCTGTTCGCTCTTCGATAGCCGCGGCCCAAATAGTGAAATCGCCAAAATCACTCGTTCGAAGGATTTTACGCGCTGGCTTGTTCGCCATCGGAAAGCCTTTATTTGCCGACTATCAGATGTTTTTCCGACTGGTATCAGTCAACATTGCTTCAATTTCAGCTTCAAATTCTTCGAAATGTAAAAGCTCGTCTTCTCCATCCACCTGCAAATCTTCGTCATGATCCTGATCAATCTCTGCAACCGAGGTAAAATCAAGATTAAGCAGCTCGTGACCGTTATGCTCATCCATGTCGGGCGCGTCCTCACCTAACTCGCTATCGGCATTAACCTGTTCCTCGGCCTCTGAAGCCGTGGCTACTGCAAACATGGCTCCCAGCTGCTGATCATCAATCTCTTCCGGGTATTCATTGATAGACTCTTCGGTCGAATGGTTCTGTTTTTCACTGTGCGAGTCAGGAAGAATGAAGCCACTCACCGACTTCTTCATCTCTATTGCCATCTCTGCCAGCTCGCCGATAGATGAGGCGGTGTCATTGGTGCCAGAAAGAGTTTGAGAAGTAATTTCTTGAATCACATTCATGGTGTTGGAAATATGGCCAGACGTGGTGGCCTGATGCTTCGCCGCTTCAGAAATATCCTGGATTAACTCCGCAAGATTGGTCGATACATTTTCAATCTCTTCCAATGCGATACCTGCACTGTGGGCAAGTTCGGCGCCCTTAACAACCTCAGCAGTTGTCTGTTCCATTGAGTTCACCGCTTCATTGGTATCGGTTTGAATGGTCTTAACGAGTCCAGCGATCTGCTTGGTCGCTGTCGCTGAGCGCTCTGCAAGTCGCTGCACTTCGTCAGCTACCACCGCAAAACCACGACCTGCCTCGCCGGCCATCGCCGCTTGAATCGCGGCATTCAATGCAAGAATATTGGTCTGCTCGGCGATTTCGTTTATCAGCGATACGATGTCACCAATTTCCTGAGAGCTTTCGCCCAAACGCTTAATGCGCTTTGATGTGTCCTGAATCTGCTCGCGAATAGTATCCATGCCCTCGATCGTATTGCGTACAACCTGTGAGCCATTTTTCGCGATCGATACCGATCGCTCAGCAACAGCGGCAGACTCGGCCGAATTGGAAGAGACCTGATCAATAGTAATCGCCATCTCGTTAATTGCCGCGGATACGCCTGCAATTTCCTGCGCCTGATGCTCGGCGCTTTCTGCAAGCTGCAGAGAGGTAGCGCTCGTGGCATCCGCTGATCGGGCAAGCTTAGCCGACGAACCAGCAACATTTTCAACCAAACTCCTCAGTTCGGCGATGGCAAAGTTGATCGAGTCTGCAATGGTACCCGTGAAGTCTTCAGTTACTGTGGCTTCAACTGTGAGGTCACCGTCTGCCAGATCCGAAATATCATCCAGTAACTGCAAGATAGCCTGTTGGTTTTTGTCTTTTATCTGTTCAGATTCAATAAGGTTAAGACGCGTGATTCTGAAGTTGATAAAACCCAGCATAACCAATGCGGCAAAAAATCCAGCGACCGCAGCCAAGGTGGTCATATCATTAAATACACGCTGTCCAGCGCTACTTAGCCCTGCAACTGTGTTGTCCAAACCATCTAACTGCGTGAGTAAAACGGGAACATCAACCAAGAGAGCCGCTGCGGACTGACGGGCGACAGAGAGGTCATCGGCGGAGTCATAAATACGATCGATGTCATTGGCAACTACATCAAATGATTCTTGAATGCGATCGATACTGGCAAGTGCTTCTTTGTTGGTAACCTTAGTTATACCGAGAATAAAGTTGCCGTTTTTCATTGAGTCGAGGGTATCGCGAAAGACATTAGAGTCACTCTTAAATTGGTCTGCGGCAACATTGGCATCACCACTGCCAAAAATCATTTTGTCAATATTGCGACCAATCCGCTCAATCAACCACAACTGCTCCTGCGCAATAGCAATTTGTCCGGCTGGCGCTGACTGGGCAATCAAGGAATCCACCACCTGCCCAGAGTTGTCCTGTACACGCGGCAACTTGGCATTCAACTCATTGGCAACGGTGGATACAAACATTACCGTTTCTCGGCTGTCAGTTAAAAGATTTAACTCTTCACGGACCCGATGCCAGCTTGCAGTTACACCTCGAATCTGCGGCCTAGAGATCTCATTCTGTGCTTGCAGATCCAACTGTAAAGTTGTCCACAGTGTATTCATTTCCTGCGTCAAACCAGCCAGAGCATCGAAAGTGTCCTCTCTGGCAGCGCTGGCATCATCTGCCAATTTGGCAATACGCAATGCCTTAACCCGGAGGTTTGCGATACTTTGGATGTTGGCCTGATCGTTTTTAGCCTGTTTGTTAACCTCGATAACACTGTATGCCCCAAAGGCCAAGCAGGCGACGCCCAGTACGATAATCAAATTGCGAAAGTGCGATCCTTTGCCAGTACTCTTACTCATGTAATCCTCCATGTTGATTCGATGGTGCTTTGATTTATCTGCGTTACACCGCGCAATAATCTAGACGGCGACACTCATAAACTGATCGTCCTCAAGCAGCTTTTTCGCGCAAAAAAGCGGTAGTGTTTGATGCTCTTCAACAAAAATGCCATCGATAAAACTGGCCATTGGACCCTGACTAGACGACGCTTGATGAAGGTCGACGGCGAGAGATTTAATTCCCTGGACTCCATCGACTACAACACCGACGTAGACGCCGTTAATATCCAGAACAAGCACGCGCCGCTCTCGCATAGTGCTACTTAATCTACCACCCAGAAAGGCCGCGAGATCAACAATCGGCAGCAACCGGCCTCTAACATTCGCGAGGCCGCTAACCCAAGATTTAACTCGCGGCAGCTTTGTCGACTCGGGCAGTTCAAGTATTTCACTGACCTCATTAAGTGGCATTACGTAGTCGTTGCCGAGCAGGCTGAACGCGATTAACTTGCGCATCTCGACAATTTCTTTTTGCGCAGGGAGTCCGTAAACCGACTGACTGAAACGGCTAGCCACATTGCTGATTGCTGAGAAAAATTTCTCCACGTTAGGCACGACGTTATTTACCTAATTGAGAACGGCAGTAATTGCAGAGACCAACTGTCTCTCATCGATCGGCTTAACCAGATAGGCCTTGGCACCTTGGCGTTCACCCCAGACCTGATCCGCCTGCTGATTCTTGGCGGTAACAATAATGACGGGAATGTGCTGGGTGTCTTTGCCACGACTAAGCTGCCGGGTTGCCTGAAACCCATTCAGTCCAGGCATAACAATATCCATTAAAACTACATCTGGCTGCTCATCGCGCGCCAAATTAAGACCCTGCTGACCAGAGTCCGCAGAGAGTACTGAAAATCCATTGCGTTCAAGAATGTTGGCTAACTTATATGTCTCCGTGGGAGAGTCATCCACAATCAATACTTTTGCCATTTGATCAAACCTCTAAGTCCTTTAGTTAGTTATGGGTATGCTTTTCCAGTACATCGAGTAATTCTGCACGACCAAAGGGTTTGGTCAGATAATCATCGGCCCCAACGATTCGACCTTTGGCCTTATCAAAAAGACCATCTTTGCTCGACAACATAATGACGGGTGTAGATTTATAGTCGGGATTATTTTTGATTAATGCGCAGGTTTGGTAGCCATCGAGACGGGGCATCATGATGTCAATGAAAATGACATCTGGTCTGATATCGACGATTTTGGATAAGGAATCAAAACCATCTGACGCTGTAGATACATCGCAGCCAGCTTTTGCTAACAATGTTTCTGCCGTGCGTCTTATTGTATTACTGTCATCTATGACGAGCACTTTAAGGCCCTGAACATCCATATTATCACCACTTTAAAACCACTTAACGCCTCAAGTACTGCCAATGTCACTCAAGTTATGGAATTTTAAACACACTTGTAATATATAATCCACACACCTGTAAATTTAATAATAAATTTGATCTATAGGTCACAGATTTTTTTTTGGGGCACCGGCATCTCAATTGCCATATTCAGTTATAGCGCAAATCTCAGCTTAAGGTTGTCATTTTATGAGCACTACGCTTGGGGTCATTATGGACCCGATCCAATCTATATCATTTACAAAGGACTCAACTCTGGCGATCTTGTGGGCGGCTCAAGCCCAGGGGTTTGAACTTTTTTATATGCAACAGCATGATCTATTTATCGAAAATGGTGAGCCGAAAGCGCAGCTGCGTCCGTTAAAGGTATTTGATGATCCAGACAAATGGTTCGAATTGGGCGAGAGTAAAGTCGCTCCTCTCGAGGAAATGGATGTCCTGTTAATGCGCAAAGATCCGCCTTTCGACAGTGAATTTATCTATTCGACCTACATCCTCGAAGCCGCAGAAAACCGCGGTTCTCTGGTGATCAACAAACCGCAAAGTCTGCGTGATTGCAATGAAAAGGTATTTGCCACACAGTTTCCACAATGCACCCCGCCACTATTGGTCAGCCGTGATCAAGAACGCTTGAAAGGCTTTTTAGCGGAGCATAAAGATGCCGTCTATAAACCACTTGATGGTATGGGTGGCACATCGATTTTCCGTGCTATCGAGGGTGACCAAAACCTCAATGTTATTCTTGAAACGCTCACCAACTATGGTCAGCAGATGATTATGGCGCAAAAGTATTTGCCGGAAATTACTCTGGGTGACAAGCGCATTCTAGTCGTCGATGGTGTCGTTATCCCGTTCTGTCTGGCGCGAATACCCACTGGTAGTGATTTTCGCGGCAACCTTGCAGCAGGCGGTCGTGGCGTCGTGCAACCGCTCAGCGAACGCGATCATTGGATTGCCCAACAGGTTGCACCGGCACTGAAAGAGCGCGGACTGATTTTTGTCGGCCTGGATATAATTGGCGATTATCTCACAGAGATAAATGTGACAAGCCCAACCTGTATCCGCGAGATTGACAGTGCTGAAAACACTCAGATTGGTGAGCAACTGATCAATGCTATACGCGCAAAACTGACCCAGTCGGGCCGGCGATAGTGTCGAGTCACTGGAACCGGCAATGGAGAATTTAATCGGCGGCCGCTGGAACACTAACCCACAACGTCTGCGCAGGACGTTCATAGCGGCACTGGTCTTTCATTTTTTTGTGCTAATTGGGCTGGGTTTTACCCTGCCATCCAGTTCAAATCCAAGCCCATCCTTGGAGGTCACATTAACGCAATACCATAGCGATGACGCACCCGATAAGGCCGATTTTATTGCTCGAACCAACCAGTTTGGCAGTGACGATCAGGCGCAGGCCCTGCCAGCCTCAACCGACCTCCAGTCGGCGCTTGAGAGTCAAGATCAGTTTCGCGCCTCAGCTCGTCAGCAACAGCGACCCGAGCCCAGTGCGCAGGTCGTTGTGAGCCATAGTGGTAATGGCGGCATTTCCCGAAACGACGAGTCAGACAATCACAGCGCTGTGTATTCAGAAGATCGTGATATTGATGCCATGCGCGCAGAACTTGACCGGTTGAAACAGGCCTATAGCCAACTTCCAAGAGTCCTGCGTATGACCTCGGTGTCAGCTAAATCAACAGATGAGGCGGCCTACATGGATTATTTCGAACAGCGGGTAGAGCAGATCGGCAATGTAAATTACCCAAGAGAAGCTCGCTCACGACGGATGTTTGGTCGTGTGCAGCTAGTTGTCGTGCTAATGGCTAATGGCAACATAAAGCGTATCGAGGTTTCAAAAAGTTCTGGTTCTCGATTGCTGGATCGGGCTGCGGTGCGCTCTGTGCAACTTGCGTCTCCTTTTAAAGCCTTCCCTGCAGAGCTATACGGCCGTGATGAAATTCATATTATTCGCACTTGGCAATATCAGTCCAATAATGTACTCACCACAAACTAATCCGACCCTGGCCTTGAGTTTGGCGTCATAAAACCCCATATTGTTAAGCATGGAAACGTTAAAACCAAAAAAGATAAGCAGCCTAAAAAATCACTTTCTGCTGGCGATGCCGGGGCTCAATGATCCGACTTTTTCTGACTCCGTTGTGTACATCTGCGAACACAACTCGGAGGGTGCCATGGGTTTGATTGTGAATAACCAAATCGATGTGCCCGTTAAGGCGATATTTGATCAGTTAAAGCTTAATTATGAGGATGAATTCGCACGACCACTGCTCTTTGACGGCGGCCCAGTCCAGCGCGACCGCGGCTTTATCTTGCATGCCAGCTGTGACCAACAATGGGAGTCGACCCTGGCTATTTCCGATCAGGTCAGCTTAACCGCATCGAGGGATATCCTCGCTGATATGGCTGTGGGTAAAGGCCCAAAAGATTCTCTGATTACATTGGGTTACTCGAGCTGGACGGCCGGTCAGCTTGAGCGAGAGTTGAGTCAAAATAGCTGGCTTACCATTCCGGCAGACGCCGAAATCATCTTTAAGACAGATTGCGCCAAGCGCGCCTCAGCGGCCGCACTGAGCATTGGCCTGGATCTGAGGATGCTCTCACATCAAGCCGGTCATGGCTGAGGTCAACAAGCCCAAGAGACTGCTGGGCTTTGACTATGGTCTCAAACAGATCGGCGTTGCCAGCGGCCAAACCCTGACTTCGTCTGCCACTGGCCTGACTATTCTCAAGGCGGTCGATGGCATTCCCAACTGGTCTCAGGTAGAAAAACTGTTAACAGAATGGGACCCAGATCTAGTCGTGGTGGGACTGCCCTTAAATATGGATGACAGTGAAAGTGAGCTAAGTGGACGAGCGCGAAAGTTTGCTCGCCGCTTGCAAGGTCGTTTCGCCGTTGAGGTAGAAATGGTCGATGAGCGCTTGACCAGCCGTGAGGCAAAATCCATGGGCAGGGAACAGGGCAATCAAGATCTGACTAAGATTGATCATGTCGCCGCCGCGCTTATTTTACAGAGCTGGCTCGACTCACCCTCTATAGGGAGTCCACCTTAAACTGGCTCCTCCTTACCAACGTAATTTATCAGAGTAATCTTCTTCAATAGACAGATTGTCTGCGCTCGCGCCGAGCTCATCGACATAGGTGTCTGACTGCATTTTTATCATCAGGCGCAAATCATTTTTTGAATCCGCATGGGCGATGGCATTTTCGTAGCTAATCTGCTCTTGGACATAAAGCTCATAGAGCGCCTGATCAAACGTTTGCATGCCATGTTCAGTGGAATTGCCCATAATTTCTTTCAGCTTGTGTACCTCTCCTTTGCGAATAGTGTCAGCGACCAACGGCGTGTTGAGCAGAATTTCAATCGCCGCGCGACGGCTATCCCCCTCGAGAGTGGGCACCAGTTGCTGAGCGACGATGCCACGCATATTTAACGATAGATCCATCCACATTTGAGCATGGCGATCTGCCGGGAAAAAATGACTGATACGATCGAGTGCCTGGTTGGCATTATTGGCGTGCAATGTAGCCAGCACTAGGTGGCCTGTCTCAGCGAAAGTGATGGCGTGCTGCATGGTTTCAGGCGTGCGGATCTCACCAATCAAAATCACATCCGGAGCCTGACGCAAGGTGTTTTTCAATGCCACCTCAAACGACTCCGTATCCACGCCGACTTCGCGTTGGGTAATAATACAGCCCTGATGCTGATGGACAAATTCGATGGGATCTTCAATCGAGACGATATGGCCTCGACTATTTTTGTTGCGATGCCCTATCAAGGCGGCGAGAGAGGTAGACTTACCGGTGCCAGTAGCACCAACAAAAATAACGATGCCGCGCTTGTTCATCACCAGCTCTTTTAGAATCGGCGGCAACAATAGTGACTCAGGCGTGGGAATTTCGCTCTCAATGCGTCGCAGTACCATGCCAATCTCACCGCTCTGGTAAAACGCACTGGCTCTAAAACGCCCTGCACTTTGACTGACAACAGCAAAATTGAGCTCTTTGTATTGTTTAAACTCCTCCTTCTGGTCAGGCTTCATGGTGCTAAAAACCAGTGCCTCGCAATGACTTTGCGAAAGTTTCTTTTTACTGATTGGCATCACTGCGCCATTGACCTTAAGGCAGGGTGGCAAACCAACGGTAATAAACAGGTCCGAGGCCTTTTTACTGACCATGTAATTAACCAGGTCTTCGAATGTCTGATCTAACATAGCTTTCCTCCTTAAAAACTATCTGGCATTTTAGCTTTTTCACGGGCCACATCTGGACTGATTAAGCGCTGACCGATCAGGTTTTGTAAACATTGATCGAGGGTCTGCATACCCAGGGCACCACCGGTTTGGATCGCAGAATACATCTGTGCAACTTTATCCTCACGGATCAAGTTGCGGATTGCCGGTGAGCCGATCATGATTTCGTGGGCAGCCACACGTCCACCACCAATTTTTTTCAGTAGCGTTTGCGAAATCACCGCCTGCAGCGATTCTGATAGCATTGATCGAATCATCGATTTTTCGCTGCCAGGAAACACATCGACAACCCTGTCGATAGTCTTTGCCGCCGAGGTTGTGTGCAATGTGCCAAACACTAAGTGGCCCGTTTCGGCCGCTGTGAGCGCCAACCTAATAGTTTCGAGATCGCGCAACTCACCCACCAAGACAACATCCGGATCTTCACGCAAGGCCGATCGCAAGGCTTCACTAAAGCCAAGCGTATCGCGGTGTACTTCACGCTGATTGACCAGACACTTTTTACTCTGATGAACAAACTCTATCGGGTCTTCAATGGTCAAGATATGGTCGTAGCGATTATCGTTAACATAATCAACCATGGCCGCCAATGTGGTCGATTTTCCCGACCCCGTGGGCCCAGTGACCAACACCAGTCCGCGTGGCATCAGCGCCAGTTTTTTAAAGATATCACCCATGCCAAGCTGTTCAAGAGTCAACACTTTCGAGGGAATGGTCCGAAAAACTGCGGCCGCACCGCGATTTTGGTAGAACACATTGACGCGAAATCGAGCGATCCCGGGAACATCAAACGAAAAATCCGTTTCGAGAAATTCCTCAAAGTCCCTTCTCTGCTTGTCATTCATTATTTCGTAGATCAAACTGTGGACTTGGCGGTGTTCCATGGCAGGCAGATTGATCCGCCGCACATCGCCATCGATTCTAATAATGGGGGGAAGGCCCGCGGAAATGTGTAAATCTGACGCCCCCTCTTTGGCGCTAAAAGCCAATAATTCCGTTATATCCATGCTCTATCTCGCTTATTCCTTGCGGCAAGTAATGTTGCGTTAAACTCCTAATAACCTGATAAGTATATGCCAAAGATAAAAAATAACATTGACCGCGTGAGCAAACGTATCGATCAGAGTGCAACCGAGTGCGGGCGGGCCCCTAGCGACATACTTTTATTAGCCGTCAGCAAGACTCGCAGCACTGATGAAATTCGCCGCGCGATGGACGCTGGACTGACGCACTTTGCAGAAAATTATCTACAGGAAGCGCTCGACAAAATCTCGCAGCTAGAGGATGAAGATCTGCATTGGCATTTTATTGGCCCGCTACAATCCAACAAAACCCGCAGTGTGGCCGAGCATTTTAACTGGGTACACAGCGTCGATCGCTTAAAAATCGCTCAACGCCTCAACGATCAGCGTCCTGAGGAGCTGGGGCCACTGAATATCTGCTTGCAGGTCAATATCGACCATGAGCCCAGCAAGTCTGGTTTGCCGGCAGACGCCGTGCTAACGGTTGCGCTGGAGGTCGTTAAATTGCCCAATCTGCGGCTGCGTGGACTGATGGCTATTCCGCAAGCGGAGCCGAGTTTCGAACAGCAGAAAATAGCATTTCAAAAGCTCGCTGAATTGCGCGAGCATATCAACCAGTCACTGGACAATTCAGAGAAATTGGATACCCTCTCCATGGGCATGTCCAACGATCTTGAGGCCGCAGTTTCGCAGGGCTCCACAATTGTTCGGGTGGGTACGGATATATTTGGCAAGAGAGAGTAGCACTAATGGATAATATCGCATTTATTGGCGGTGGCAATATGGCCTCATGCATTATCGGTGGCATGCTGGCGAATGGCTTTCAGGCGCAACAGATTTGCGTCAGTAATCCCGGTCAAGAAAAACGCGAACGTCTTCAACAGGCCTATGGCATCGCCACAACCGCCGACAATCACGCCGCCGTTGCAAATGCTGACATCGTAGTAATGGCAGTCAAGCCTCAAATTATGGGCACAGTCGTTAAAGAGCTGGCAGCTTCAATAGGCCCCGAAACTGCGGTGGTTTCGATCGCCGCGGGTATTCAACTTGCCGATTTTCAGCTCTGGCTGGGCAGCAGCCAAGCCATTGTCAGGGTAATGCCAAATACACCTTCGATGGTACGCTGCGGTGCTGCGGGTTTGTTTGCCAATAATTTGGTCAGTGAAGAACAAAAGCGATCGATTGAGACGATGTTTAACGCAGTCGGCATATCTTGCTGGGTTGACAATGAAGCGCTCATTGACGCCGTCACAGCCGTATCGGGAAGCGGACCCGCTTATTTTTTCCTGATGATGGAAACCATGCAACGGATTGGCGAAGAGCTGGGCTTATCCGAACAGACCGCACGCGAGTTGACGATTCAGACGGCTCTTGGCGCTGCTAAGATGGCCAGTGCCGGCGATCTCGACACAACACAGCTGCGCAAGCAGGTAACCTCTCCGGGTGGCACAACCGAAGCCGCCATTGCAACCTTTCAATCGTTGGATATCGAGGACAGTTTTCGTCAGGCCATGCAATCTGTCGTTAAACGCGCTCGGGAAATGGCTAGCGAGTTTTCCAGCTAAAATAATAATGAGTAACCCTAAGGACTATTTATGAACGCGCTTGGTGGAACGCCGATTTATCTTCTCAGCTTAGCGGTACAAATCTACAGTTTTATACTGCTGATCAGACTGCTTCTGCAACTGGTACAAGCTGATTTTTTTAACCCGATCTCGCAGACCATGTTTAAGCTCTCGGCACCAGTTGTCACACCGCTGAGTAAATTATTTCCTACCATCGGAACCCTCAATCTTGCGGTGCTGGCAGCGGCCATTTTGGTAAAGTGGTTGTTTTATCTGGTGATGGGCCTGGCCACCGGGGTCGGCCTACTGGAAATAGTGTTATATATTCCGATCGCCGCCTTTGATCTGCTCTATGCATTGATAGAAATTTATTTCTGGGGCATTTTTATTCTCGCCATTTCCAGCTGGGTGGGCACAACCAACCATCCGTCGGTTCAGTTGGTGGGGCAGATTACTGAGCCTTATCTACGGCCTTTTCGCAAGGTGATTCCGCCGATCGGTATGATGGATATCTCGCCAATGGTCGCCATCCTCAGTTTAATGGTTATTCGCAATAAGCTGCTGCCGATACTCGGTGGTATGGTGCAGTCACTGGTTAGCTAGCAGTCATCAAGGCGCCGGATCGGGATATTGCTGGTACACCTCATCGAGATCCGCTTTAACCTCGTCAGACAGAGCGACCTGACAGGCATCAATGTTTTGCTTGAGTTGCTCCATGGTGGTGGCACCAATCAGGCAGCTGGCGACAAAGGGCTGCTGGCAAATAAATGCCAGCGACAGCTCAACCAGGCTCAATCCGTGTTTTTTCGCCACATCATAATAGGCCTGTGTCGCCGCTTGAGAGGTTATTCCACTGTACCGTGCAAAGCGCGGGAACAGGTCTATTCGTGATCCAGCAGGCATAGCGCCATGCATATATTTTCCGCTGAGAACACCGAAGGCAAGCGGCGAGTAGGCTAATAAACCAATCTCTTCGCGGATGGCCATCTCCGCCAGACCATTTTCAAATAGCCGGGATAAAATACTATAGGGATTCTGAATGCTGACAACCTGAGGCATATCCCGCTCACGAGACAGGCGCAGGTACTCCATCAAACCCCAGGGAGTCTCATTCGATATACCAATATGTTTGACCAACCCTTCAGCCACCAACTGCGACAGCTCGGTCATGGTTTCTTCAATCGCGATACCATCAAGACTGGGGCGGTGAGTGTAACCGCGCTGGCCAAAATAGTTGGTCATGCGTTCCGGCCAGTGAACCTGATAGAGGTCGACATAATCTGTTTGCAGACGCTCCAGAGACCCTTCGATTGCACGACGAATATGGTCTGCACTGAGTCGTGAACCGCCTCTAATATGATTGACGCCAAGAACGCTTGAGGGGCCCGCAACCTTGGTCGCCAGAACAATTTCTTTACGTTTGCCGGTCTGCCTCAGCCACTCGCCGACGTAGGTCTCGGTCAACCCAGCGGTTTCTTCTCGGGCTGGCACTGGATACATCTCTGCGACATCAAGTAGATTGATACCCTTTGAAACCGCATAATCCATCTGCTCGCAGGCTTCTTCCGAGGAGTTTTGTTCGCCGTAGGTCATGGTCCCCAAACCAACCAACGACACTTCTATATCAGTATTTCCCAAAGTCTTGTAAATCATGCTTTTCTATCCGGGCAAGTTGAGAACCCAGTCTAGCCGACTATGGTCGGATAAAAAATAGTCTATGCTTGGGTGCGTTCAAAGTTGCAGTGTAAATTGCATTGAAAGTTGCGTTAACCAAGGCAGCCTCTTAGACTCAACAGCTTAAACCAGAGCAGTCCATTCATGGCATTAAACATCCGCGAAAACTCCGTCGGCATCGTAGCGGCAGAAAAGATCCTTATCGACACGCCACTTACCCTAGCATGCGGCGTGGTGCTGGCCAGCCATGAGCTGATGGTTGAGACCTATGGCACGCTGAATGCTGACAAAAGTAATGCGCTACTGATTTGTCATGCCCTGAGCGGCAGCCACCACGCCGCAGGGTTCTATGCTGGCGACGACAAACCAGGTTGGTGGGACAGTTATATTGGTCCCGGCAAACCGATGGACACTAATCGCTTTTTTGTTGTTTCGCTAAACAATATAGGCAGCTGCTTTGGCAGCACCGGTCCGACCTCAATCAACCCTCAAACCGGCGAGCCCTGGGGCGCGCAATTCCCCTCTCTGCGTGCTAGAGACTGGGTGGAATCGCAACGATTGCTCATGGAGCATCTCGGCATCCAGCGCTGGGCAGCGGTAATCGGCGGCAGTCTAGGCGGTATGCAGGCGATGCGCTGGGCGCTGGAACATCCGGATAAACTGGCTAATAGTATTGTGATTGCTTCGTCGATGAAGCTTTCCGCGCAAAATATTGCCTTTAATGAGATTGCCCGCCGCGCCATCAAATCAGATCCGGAATTTTGTGATGGCCAGTACTTGGAGAAAGATACCGCGCCGCGCCGCGGTTTAGCGCTGGCACGTATGATTGGTCATGTAACCTATCTGTCAGATGAGTTGATGGGGCAGAAATTTGGCCGCGAACTGCGTTCGGGGACCTTTTCTCAGGGAGATGCTGAACCGGTTGAGTTTCAGATTGAGAGTTATCTCAACTATCAGGGTGATAAATTCTCCGGCGACTTTGATGCCAACGCGTATATTTTGATTACCAAAATGCTCGATTACTTTGATCTGTCACGGGATTATGAAAACAACCCAGTACAGGCTTTTGGCCACGCCAAATGTGATTTTTTGGTGGTCTCATTCAGCAGTGACTGGCGCTTTTCGCCGCAACGCTCGCGAGAGATTACCGATGCATTAATAGCCGCAGGAAAAAACGTCTCCTATGCTGAAATTGAGTCCGACCAGGGCCACGATGCGTTTCTGCTTCCCAACCGTCGCTATGAGCAAGTGCTAGGCAACTATCTAAGCAAGATTGCAGATAAGCTGGAGGACGTCACAATATGAGCATGATTAATAGTGTGAGTCCAACCACCAACTTGAGCCAAACCAACAGCCTAAGCCTTGTAAACAGCTCGATCCATTCCTGGGTGCAAGCTAACGCACGCGTTCTCGATCTCGGCTGCGGCGATGGAACCTTACTGGCAGAATTGCAGCAAGATCTAAATATCCGCGGTTACGGACTTGAGATTGACGCTGAAGCAATCAATCAGTGTGTGTTAAAAGGCGTTAATGTTGTCGAACAGGACCTGAACAAAGGTCTCGCGAATTTTGACGACAACAGTTTCGACACCGTCATTATGACTCAGGCGCTACAGGCGATGCGTTACCCGCATCTGGTGCTCGATGAAATGCTGCGCATTGGCAGCGAGTGTATTATCACTTTTCCCAATTTTGGCCACTGGAAAGCACGTGCTTATCTGACGCTGCGCGGGCGCATGCCGGTAACCAAAGAGCTGACCTATCAGTGGTATGACACCCCCAATATTCACTTTTTTACCTACCGAGATTTTGAAGTCTTGTGCCGTCAACGCAATATCAACGTTTTACGCAAACAGTTTGTCGGTGAACATTTTCTCGATCGACAACTCAAAAACCTATGGCCCAACCTGTTTGCTGAAACGGTTGTCTATCATCTCAGCAAATAATAGATCTGGGGTCTCTTGGCCCACCATGGAGGATTAAGCCGATGAAATATTTACTTATGCTGCTAACTGTTCTGTCGCTGGCACTGCCAGCGGCCACTCTCGCCGACGATAAAGTCTACAAGCAATACGGCCCCTATAAGATTTTCTACAGCGCGTTTAATAGCACCTTTATCGATCCCGATATCGCCGTCGCCAACCAAATTATTCGCGGCAAAGATAAAGGGCTGGTCAATATTGCCGTCGTTCTTGAATCGGGAACAGGCGTTGCCTCAGTGATTTCAGGCAATGTCTTCAATATTTTTCAGATGAGTCAACCACTGACATTTGTTGAGGTGCGCGAACAGAATGCGGTCTATTATCTAGCCCCATTCGACTTTGAAAATGAAGACTTTTTGACCTTTAAGATCTCCGTGCGTCCCGACGCGGAGAAGCCCGCCTATGAGCTTAAATTTCAAAAGAAAATGTATCACGACTAAATTGGTGGACCACGGCTAAATTAAGGAGCCCGGCTTGAAAATTGTACTGGCCAGCAGCAATGCCGGAAAGATAAAAGAATTACACGACATGCTGAGCGCGCTCGATATGCAGGTGGTCCCGCAGCAAGAACTGAATATCGAGGATATCGAAGAAACGGGACTCTGTTTTGTCGAAAATGCCATTCTCAAGGCCCGCAATGCGGCACTTATGTCAGGCATGCCGGCAATCGCCGATGACTCGGGCCTGGAAGTCGATCTGCTCAATGGAGCGCCGGGTATCTATTCGGCGCGCTTCGCAGGTGAAGGTGCCAGCGATGCCAGCAACAATCAAAAGTTGCTCGAACTGCTCGGTGATGCGCCACTGCAACAGCGTAGCGCCCGCTATCAATGTGTTATCGTCTATATGCGTCATGCCAACGATCCGACACCGATTATCTGCCAGGGCAGCTGGGAGGGTCATATCGCCTTAGAGGCGCAAGGCGACGGAGGTTTTGGTTACGATCCGCTGTTTTATGTGCAGGATCTAAAGTGCCACGCTGCCGAAATAGATAAACAAGAAAAAAATCGTATTAGTCACCGCGGCAAAGCCATCCAAGATTTACTTGCGAAGCTAGCAAGCACCAGACGCGCGCCCTAGCAAAGACAGATTAAAGAAAGATTGATGCAAAAATTCCACACCAACATCTACCTTAAACACCTCTGTGCTGTCACGCTCATAGTGATTGCGCAACTTGTCAGCGCCCAAGAGCCAACTCTGGTGACCACTGAGCAGGGTGTGATGAGCGATAAACTCGACTTCCTTGAGTCACTATACAAAAAGCGAATTTCCCAATAGATACCGCACTCGAACTACCTCCCCTTTCGCTGTATGTGCACATACCCTGGTGTGTGCGCAAATGCCCCTACTGTGACTTTAACTCTCATGCTGCCAGCAATAAGATTCCAGAACAGGCTTATATCAAGGCACTGATTGCTGATCTTCAGCAAGATCAAAAATGGGCACAGGGTAGAAAACTCACCTCGATCTTTTTTGGCGGTGGCACCCCCAGCCTTTTTTCAGCTGCAGGCATAGGCCAAATACTCAACGCCGCAGAACGCCTTATCGGCTTTGAGCGCGATATCGAAATAACCCTTGAGGCCAATCCCGGCACTGCAGAGCAGGAAAAATTTAGCGGCTTTCGCAGCGCCGGTGTCAATCGTCTTTCGATTGGCATCCAAAGTTTTAATCATCAGCACCTGCTGCAATTGGGTCGCATACATGATGGCGCCCAGGCATTGTCTGCAATTGAAACTGCACGGCGAGCAGGATTTGATAATTTTAATCTCGACCTGATGCACGGCCTCTCGGGTCAGACAGTTGACCAGGCGCGCAGCGATCTGCAGCAGGCCATCGATAGCAGTGCAACGCATATTTCCTGGTACCAGTTGACCATTGAACCCAATACAGAGTTCTACTCGCGCCCCCCACAACTGCCTGAGGAAGACGCTTTGGTCGATATCCAGCAGGCCGGCATGGCGCTGCTCGACGAGCACAGTTACAGGCAGTATGAAGTCTCTGCCTTTGCCCAGCAGGGACAGCGCTCACAGCACAATATGAATTATTGGCAGTTTGGCGACTATCTCGGCGTAGGGGCTGGCGCTCACGGCAAAATCACCATGCCGGCTGAAAACTGTATTCTGCGCACCAGCAAAACCCGTCAGCCGGACAATTATCTGGCGCGAGACCCGTTAACACTGGCGCAGCAAAACCCTATCGTCGTCAATGAGCTTGCTGTGGAATTTATGATGAATGGACTGCGCCTTCGCGATGGCCTCAGCGCTGACTATTTCACTCCACGCACCGGCCTGCCCGCCTCAAGCATTGCCAAGCAGGTGGCGAAGCTGCAGTCTCAAGGGCTGTTGGAAGTCGGTGATCGCCGCTATCAGGCAACGCCGCTCGGCTATCAATTTTTAAACAGTTTGCTGCAGGGGTTTTCCTAGAGTCTGTTGACGTTTAATTTGCTAAACTGCACAGCCACGAAACACGAGAGTTATAAATACAGCCATGAGCGACTCAGTCTCAGCAAGCAATCAGCTGCCGCCCCATGAAAGCGCACGTTTACTGCGTTTGGCAACCTATGCCTCGACATCCGTGGCACTGGTTTTGATTGCCGCAAAACTGTTTGCCTGGAGCGCATCGGGCTCAGTCAGCCTGCTGGCTACGTTAATCGACTCCATGCTTGATGCACTGGCCTCGATCATCAATTTGATCGCTGTGCGACATGCTCTGACGCCAGCGGATAAAGAACATCGCTTTGGTCACGGTAAAGCAGAAGCTCTGGCAGGTTTAAGTCAATCGCTGTTTATCGCTGGTTCTGCCGGATTTTTACTCTTCGAGGCCGCACAGCGCGTGATCAATCCGGTAAAGGTTGAGTCTATTCAGCTGGGCATTGTTGTGATGGTGATTTCGATTGTCGCGACGCTACTACTGCTAAGTTTTCAGCAGCATGTGATTCGCAAAACCAATTCCACCGCGATTCGAGCCGATGCCCTGCACTATCGCACTGACCTGATGGTCAATGGCAGCGTGATTGTCGCCCTGCTATTAGTGAGTATTGGCGGCTGGCCTGGCTTCGACGGCCTATTTGCTGGAGTCATAGGGATTTATATTCTCTACAGCGCACGTGAAATTATTATTACCTCTTACGATCATCTTATGGACCGCGAACTGCCCGACGCTGATCGCGATAAGATCAAAGCGCTGGTATTGGCTCATCCCAGCACCCGCGGACTGCACGATCTGCGCTCGCGTCACTCCGGCACCATGACCTTTATTCAACTTCATCTAGAGCTAGATGATGATCTAAGTTTGTTGGCAGCGCACAAAATATCCGATGAAGTAGAAGCGCTAATATTGACCGCTTTCCCAGGTTCCGAGATTATTATTCACATAGACCCACAGTCTGTGGCCGCTCAAGAAACCATGCCCGACTTCGCCAGTACAGAAGAGCATAGCTAAGAGTCTTAACGCTTGAGATTGCGCCCTAAGTAACGCTGTAGGATCGCCAACAATCTGTGTGGCACATGCTTGCGCTTCCACTCCCCGGCCACAAACCGATTGCCCTCGCTCAGTGTTGGATAGCTACGAATTGTTCCCAGTAGTTTATTCAGCCCGAGGTTGTGTTTCATCGCCAGCACAAATTCATTGATCAACTCGCCGGCCTGCGGCCCAACAATGGTCGCACCAAGAATGCGATCTTTGCCGGGAACCGTCAGTACCTGAATAAAACCCTGGGCGTCATTGTCGGCTATAGCGCGATCGAGATCAGACAGATCATACTGGGTTATCTCAACAACAATACCCTGCTGCTCTGCCTCTCTCTGATTAAGCCCCACCCGTCCAATCTGCGGATCGGTAAATACCACCTGCGGCATAATTCGGTAATCGACGCGGAATTTTTTAAAGCGGCCAAGCAAGCCGTTAACAGCTGCAAACCATGCCTGATGACTAGCAGCATGG
Source organism: Porticoccaceae bacterium (assembly GCA_017858135.1). Lineage (GTDB taxonomy): Bacteria > Pseudomonadota > Gammaproteobacteria > Pseudomonadales > Porticoccaceae > HTCC2207. Next base: position 76,066 of record JAFMBY010000001.1, read on the forward strand.
GTCAACTGGTAGGGCCCAACCACATCGCCACAGGCCAGAATATTGGGGTAGCAGGTGCGCAGGTAATCATCTGTGGTAATGGTGCCATTGGCATTCAGGGGAATCCCCAACGCCTCAAGACCGAGATTTTCGGTATTGGCTGTCCGGCCTATGGCAATCAGCACGCGATCAAATTCCATCTGCACCAGCTCAGAACTTGATTCAGAGCTAGATTCAGAGCTGGGTGTTAGCTCGGCGAGACAGTGATCTGCGTGAGATTCAAACTTTTCAGCGCTGTAGTTAGTCAGTACCCGCACACCCTCAGACTCAAGGCATTGCTGCATAAATGATGCAACCTGCTGGTCATCTCGCGGCAGTAACTGCGCCTGCATCTCGACCAATGTGACCTGCGACCCGAGACGCTGGAATGCCTGCGCCAACTCACAGCCAATGGCGCCACCGCCAACAATAAGAAACCGCTTAGGCAAATCCTCTAGCTTCCAGAGTGTTTCAGAGGTCAGCGGATCAACCTGATCAAGCCCCGGTATGGACGGCATGGTTGGCCGTGCACCGCTGGCAATAATAATTTTCTCGGCGCTGATTTGCTGCCCGTCAACATCAACTACCCAGGGTGAAATTAGCTTAGCATTGCCGTACACGCAGTCGACCCCCAAATTGGTGTAGCGCTCAACCGAATCATGCGGCTCAATGGTGTTGATCACATTCTGAACACGCCCCATCACTCGAGTGAAATCCACTTTCGGAGCGCCGACATTAATGCCTAGCGCAGCAGCCTTTTGCATATCGGCCATGGATTTTGCCGCACGGATCAATGCCTTACTCGGCACGCAACCGGTATTAAGACAGTCTCCACCCATCTTGTCCCGCTCAATTAGCGTGACTCGCGCCTTGAGCGTCGCACCTATATAGGCACTGACTAATCCGCCACTGCCGGCGCCAATAACGATAAGATTGGTGTCAAATTTGCGCGGTTTTTTATAGCCGCGGTAGCGCTTGCGCCGATCCACCACATTGACCACAGCGCGCACCAACAAGGGAAACAGCGCTAACAGCAAAAACGATGAAATAACCCCGGGAGTCATAATCCCGGCAGCAGAAAACTCGTCAATACTGCCGATCGAGGCTCCAGCATTAACATAAACAAAAGTGCCCGCCAGCATTCCCAGCTGACTAACCAGATAAAAGGTCGATGTTTTAAGTGGCGTTAGCCCCATCACCAGATTGATCATCCAAAACGGGAACAGTGGTATCAGTCGCAGACCAAACAGATAATAACCACCCTGCTTTTCGATACCCTGGTTGATGGTGCTCAAATGTGAAGAAAACGTTGCCTGCACCCAATCACGCAGCAGGAAGCGTGACACCAAAAAAGCCAAAGTAGCTCCGATAGAACTGGCAAAGGACACCAACAAGATGCCAGTCCATAAACCGAACAGCATGCCACCAATAATCGTCAGCAGTGCCGCACCGGGAATAGAGATAGCAGTCGCAATCACGTAGATTGCAAAATAGACCCCCGCGGTGAGAAGGGGTTGCTGCGCGTAAAGATCACGGAAAAAATCTAGCGAGAGATAACGCTGACCGTCGAAGGCAAAATAGGCCCACAATAGCCCGCCGATTGCCGTGATCAGTATTATTTTTTTTGCCATCGCTGACGCTCCTTTAGCAATATTCTGCGCTCTCAGAACGCCAGTTCAACTATCCTGATCGCAGACACGCGATCATTTTAATGGATTATTCAGCCGTATCTTTAGGCTGAAAACTGATGTTACCCAAAGATCGCCATTGTTAGTCTTTTTTGCATTGAGACTCATGCGCAGTGAATGGTAACATGAGCGCCGAATCCTGCTTCTGGCAATAACCTTAATTATTTGTGGAGACCCTCTATGAGCGACACTATCGTTCACACGACAGATTCTAGCTTCGAAAGCGATGTACTGCAGTCAGATGTTCCTACTCTGGTAGATTTTTGGGCGGCCTGGTGTGGTCCCTGCAAAATGATTGCGCCACTGCTAGACGAACTATCTACCGAATATGCGGGACGTGTAAAAGTCTGCAAAGTGGATGTTGACAGTAATCCAGAAACGGCAGCGAAATTTAATGTCCGTGGTATCCCAACATTACTAGTCTTTAAAAATGGCAGCGTCGAAGCGACCAAAGTAGGCGCTCTCTCCAAAGCCCAGCTAGTCGAATTCGTCGAGAGCATTATGTAACCCTGTTTGCGGCTCTGGTCACTGAGCCGCAAAATTTCCTTGCGCTTTGGTCAATGCGCGCTATACTTCGAAGTATTCAAATATGTTTCACCCCACGTAGGCCCCCCAATTAACTGCTTTCGGTACTGTTTACAGTTCCAATTAACGCGCTACTTATCTGTACGATGTAGAACGTCTCAACCGGCGAGCCTTACTCAAGATTTAAATTACTAAAAATGGCTGCGAAGCCAATTCCTTTTCCCAAACCCTATAGCAAACCTAAAATATCCCTCCTATGAATTTATCAGAACTAAAACAAAAACCAATTGACGAACTATTAGAAATGACAGCCTCTGCCGGGCTCGACAACTTAGCTCGTTCAAGAAAACAAGACATCATCTTCGCCCTGCTTAAACGCCACGCAAAAAGCGGTGAAGATATTTACGGCGACGGAGTTTTAGAAATTCTCCCGGATGGCTTTGGGTTTTTACGCTCAGCCGGCGCCTCTTACCTAGCCGGGCCGGATGATATTTATGTATCACCCAGTCAGATTAGACGCTTTAACCTGCGCACTGGCGATGGCATCTCCGGCAAGATACGTCCGCCAAAAGACGGTGAGCGCTACTTTGCTATGCTCAAGGTTGATGAGATCAATCTCGACGCCCCGGAAAACGCTCGCAATAAAATTCTCTTTGAAAACCTTACCCCTCTCTTCCCCGACCAGCGCCTGACTCTAGAGGCAGGCAATGGCTCGACAGAAGATTTGACCGGCCGAATTATTGATTTGGTCTCGCCAATTGGTAAAGGCCAGCGCGGCTTAATTGTTGCGCCGCCGAAAGCCGGTAAAACCATTATGATGCAGAATATTGCGCAATCGATTATTCGCAATAATCCCGAATGTATCATTATCGTTTTGCTGATCGATGAACGCCCGGAAGAAGTAACCGAAATGCAGCGTACCGTGCGCGGCGAAGTGATTGCATCAACCTTTGATGAGCCACCAAATCGCCATGTGCAGGTTGCCGAAATGGTAATCGAGCGCGCCAAACGCCTGGTAGAGCACAAAAAAGACGTCGTCATTCTACTCGACTCCATCACGCGTTTAGCCCGTGCCTACAACACCGTTATTCCCTCCTCCGGTAAAGTGCTGACCGGTGGTGTCGACGCACACGCCCTCGAAAAACCCAAGCGTTTCTTTGGTGCGGCGCGAAATATTGAACATGGCGGCAGCCTCAGTATCATCGCCACCGCGCTGGTCGATACCGGCTCAAAAATGGACGAAGTGATCTACGAAGAATTTAAAGGCACCGGTAATATGGAGCTGATTCTCGATCGCAAGATTGCTGAAAAGCGCGTCTACCCATCGATCAATATACGTCGCTCTGGTACCCGTCGCGAAGACCTTCTGATGGACGAATCAGAATTGCAACGAGTCTGGATTTTGCGCAAGTTACTGCATGATATGGAAGACGTTGCGGCAATCGAATTTATGACCGAAAAGCTCAAAGGCTTTAAAAACAACGCCGAATTCTTTGGTGCCATGAAGCGTAAATAGTGCGCCAAATATAGTGCAGCCTGCGTATCATAAGCTTGATGCAATGACCTAGGCTAAAGCTCGATGAAATATTCTGACCTACGCGAATTTATAGCTTTCCTCGAACAACGGGGAGAGCTAGTTCGCATTACGCAAGAAGTCGACCCCAATCTTGAGATGACCGAGATTAGTGACCGTACGCTACGTGCCAAAGGTCCCGCCCTACTGTTTGAAAACCCCAAAGGTTACAACACCCCAGTACTCTGCAACCTATTTGGCACCCCAGATCGTGTTGCTATGGGTATGGGTCAAGAAAAGCTTAGCGCCCTGCGCGATGTCGGCACGCTGCTCGCTTTCCTAAAAGAACCCGAACCACCCAAAGGACTGCGTGATCTCTGGGAAAAGCGCCACGACTTCAAACAGGTATTAAATATGCCTGTAAAGCAAATCAAAAACCCGCCCTGTCAGGAAGTGGTTCTTGAAGGCGATGCGGTCGATCTGGATAAATTACCGATTCAAACTTGCTGGCCAGGCGACAAAGCACCACTGGTTACCTGGGCACTAGCAGTGACCCGTGGCCCAGAAAAAGAGCGCCAGAATCTCGGCATTTACCGCATGCAAAAGATCGCCAAAAACAAATTAATTATGCGCTGGCTGGCCCATCGTGGCGGTGCCCTCGACTATCGCGACTGGCAAAAAAAGTATCCCGGCAAACCCTACCCGGTAGCTATTGCTCTAGGTGCCGACCCAGCCACCACACTGGGTGCCGTAACCCCTGTACCAGACACATTGTCCGAATATGCCTTCGCCGGCTTGTTGCGCGGCGAAAAGACTCAGGTCGCCAAGTGCCTCGGCAGCGATTTGCAAGTGCCGGCCACAGCGGAATATATTCTCGAAGGTTTTTTGCATCCCGGCGAAGAAGCCGACGAAGGCCCCTTTGGCGATCACACCGGTTATTACAACGAAGTCGAACGCTTCCCGGTCTTCACTATCGATCGTATCACTCATCGTAAAAATCCGATCTATCACAGCACCTATACCGGCCGACCACCCGACGAACCGGCTGTACTCGGTGTCGCACTCAACGAAGTATTTGTGCCGATACTGCAAAAGCAATTTCCAGAAATTGTCGACTTTTATCTGCCGCCAGAAGGCTGCTCCTATCGCATGGCCGTGGTTAGCATGAAGAAACAATACCCCGGCCACGCCAAACGCGTGATGATGGGAGTCTGGTCATTCCTGCGACAATTTATGTACACCAAATTTGTGATCGTCACCGACGATGATATTGATGTACGCAACTGGGAAGACGTGATCTGGGCCATGACCACCAGAATGGACCCCGTCCGCGACACGATGATGGTCGAAAACACCCCCATCGACTACCTCGACTTTGCCTCACCTGTATCTGGCCTCGGCTCTAAAATGGGTATGGACGCAACCAATAAAATGCCCGGCGAAACGGACCGCGAATGGGGTGAACCCATCGTAATGGATGAAGCCGTTGTGCGGCGCATTGATGATCTTTGGGATGATCTGGGTATTAACCTTAAATAAGGGTTCCTAATTACAAGCGACTGAAAATTCAACAGTCTATAACAAGCAAAAGTGGCACTGTGCCTCGGCTAGACCCGCGCCGCCACTTTTGGCGTTATGCCATATTATGGTTATCAAAAACTCAATCACCAAGTCTATCCCTTAGCTTCTCAATCGCACTCTTAAAAGACTCCCACACAAAGCGAAGATTGATTGCCAAAGGGTTGCAGCACAACGGTTAGTTCTCGACGTTTAATAACTGCATCTGTGGTATAATCATTTGTTGCCGTTTCTCTTCTACGCGCGTTAACTCGGCGTAACATCAATCACAGCAATTTTATCGGCGCCACTTCCATCTTGGCTTCGCAGTTCTCGCTACGTTACATTTTTCATCTATATCTTGTAATTTTTATACCTTTACGCTGCACTGCTTTTGCCTGCTGATGCTCACGCTGTGCAGGCGAAAATCGCTATCCACTTAAAAATTTTTTAAACATTATAAAGCACCACTTTGGGGTCATTATGAGTACAGGCAATACTGAATTACGAGCGTCACAACCAACCATTCTTTCCTTTGTAAAAGACCTCCCCAACTTGTGTTCACTTGCGGGATTGGGCTGTACTATTTTATCTATCTACTTCAGCATTCTTGAAGTTTATTACGCCGCAATGATCGGCATGATTTGGGCCGTTGCGTTTGACTGGGCGGATGGACTTATTGCACGACGAATGAAAGGACGGACAGGCAACGACCGCGCTTTTGGCGGTCAGCTGGATCTATTAATCGATATTGTCAGCTATGGCGTCGCTCCAGCCGTTCTTCTGCTGAGCTATGGAAATTTCCAGCCACATTTTCTCGCTGGCGCTTTCTTAATGCTTGCCGCGAGTGCAATACGGTTGAGCTATTTCAGTACCTTCGGTTTTTCTGAAGGGGCTAAATATACGGGTCTGGCTCTCGATAACAACAATATAATTCTGGTATTCATATTTTTATTTGAAAGTACTTTCAGTCAGGGAATTTTTTCGGTCGTTCTTTACGCAACTGGTCTAGTACTTGCGATCCTAAATGTGTCCCAGATTAAGACGCCAAAATTTTCTGGGAATCCGGTGAACGTCTATATTCTGGCGCTTTATACGCTTGGAATCACAGCGATCTATGGCTGGAAACTTTTATAAGAAGCAACGGAACTGAAGAATCGCAGCGGCGAAAATTAGCTTAGTAAGAGGATTTAAATAACATAATGATTGTATATACGGTAGGCACCTTCGACTTGTTACATGTAGGACACCTTGCTTTATTAGAGCACTGCGGGACATTGGGTGATGTCGTCGCGGTGGGTGTTGCTTCTGATCGAGTAGTGAATTCTTACAAACCCAATGTACCTATTATTCCCCTCGATCAACGAGCGGAAATGCTCAAGGCTTTGCGCTGTGTTGATATCGTGCGCCCCTACCATGAACTTGAATATGTTTCTGGTTGCAGGGAATTAAATGTGGATATATTTGTTGTCGGAGAAGATTGGGGTAATAAGCCCCATAATATAGATGTCGAATCCTATTTAAAAAGTGCAGGCAAACAGATTATTCAAGTGCTCTACAACACACGAACCTCTTCCACTCGAATAAAACAAAACACTATCGCCCAGGCGCATTGACGAGCAGATTAAACACGATTTTCTGATGTCGAAACTTTTTCTGGGGTTAAGCCATGTCAAAACATCGCCTTCACCGACGCCAGAAGAGCTAGTGGTCAATAGCGGCCTTGTCATAGTGATACTAAAATCAAATAGGCTCAGACTGTAATTACAATAACAATTAGAAGGCGTCTCGAGGCATGGCTGTCCGGAAAATTCGAACTTGAACCTAGTTATCTCTAGTTATCTTAATACTGAGCTCGCAGCTATAAGCGTAGCTTTAAGTAATGGCAGAACCCTGCTATAAACATTACACTCCCCGCCATCAGAAACTCCCTCCGCGTACAGTGGCTGTCCACCCTAGTAGGATCCCAATGAAAAAGACCTTTAAGTTAGAACACCCTAAAATCAAGCTACCTC
>JAFMBY010000024.1 GCA_017858135.1 Porticoccaceae bacterium
GACGGTTCTCGCCATTTAATTATCGACCTGTGGATGGAAGGCTCGCTCTGACTTTGAGATCTACTCTGGTTTTAAGATTTATAGCGGACAGCTGTCACAGTAGAGATAGATATGGTTTGGGTCAGTTAGGGTGTCGAGTATCTGCAGTGGCTTGATAACTGACTCAACCTGACGCTGCAAACTCACAGGCAGCCAGCTGTGCAATCCCATTACGCTGACCGCGGCATGAACATTGCCGCTGATTTCCATCATCACCTGTTCCACAACGCTCAGTGGCTTACGTCGGTAATTGACTTTGTAATCACTTATGCCAGCAAGTGTCGCGGCACTGGCAATGGCATCTTGCAGGTCGCCAAGTTCATCGATCAGACCCAGTTCCAATGCCTTCTCGCCGGTCCAGACGCGGCCCTGAGCGATTTCGTGAATGGCATTTGGTGTCGTCTCGCGGGCATTGGCAACCAGTGCTAAGAAGCGCGCATAAACATGCTCCACACCAGACTGCAGAATCATTTCTGTCTGTTCGGTCATCGGTCGATCGAGCTGCAACATACCGGCAATACTGGTTGTGCCAACACCATCGGAGTAGATGCCAAGCGCATTGAGCGACTCTTCAAACGTCGGAATCACCCCAAACACACCAATTGAACCGGTGATGGTGGTCGATAGTGCCATTATGCGATCGGACTCTGTGGCAATCCAATAACCGCCGGATGCCGCATAACTGCCCATGGAAATAACCACTGGAATATTCTTTTTGCGCAGTGCTGCAATGGCATCGCGAATGACGTCCGAGGCAAATGCACTGCCCCCCGGGCTGTCAACACGAACCACTACTGCTTTTACCTGCTCATCGTCTTCGATTGTCGAAAAAATATCCGCTAGTGTGTCACCGCCGACTGTTCCCTCGGGCTGATTGCCGTCGAGAATAGTGCCGCTAGCGACAACCACAGCAATTTCGGGTTTACGTTGATTACTGGCATTGAGGGCAGCCAATTTCATATGGTTGAGGTAGGCTGCCATTGGCACGCTGTCAATGTCACCATTGGTGTGCGGCAGAATCTGTTGCAGGTAAGCGCTGGCTTCTCTGCGTGTCGCAACCCGATCGATCAGCCCCTGTTTGAGCGCCAGAGCCGCAACATCGCCATTCTCCGCGACCAAGTTAGTGTGCATGTTATTTACTAGATCATTGAGTGCGCCGGTGGGCAGGCCGCGCAATTGCTCTACTCTAGAGGTGTAAAATTGCCACAGTGAGCCAATCAGTTCACGTCGGTCTGCTCGGGCTTCTGGCGACATGCCATTGCCCATATAAGGCTCGACGGCACTTTTGTATTTGCCGACGCGGAATATATGTATATTGATCTTAAGCTTATCCAGAGCCTCTTTGTAGAAGCTGCTGTAAGAGCCAAAGCCGGTGAGCATAATGCTGCCGAGCGGGTTCATAATAATTTCATCGGCGTGGGCGGCAAGAAAATACTGCGATTGAGAAAAATTATCACCAATCGCAATAATGGGCTTACCGCTTTGCTTAAACCGTTGCAGTGCGCCGCTGATCTCTTCTAGCTTGGCAACGCCGCCGCCGGCCATGTCGTTGGTATCTAGCAGCACATGGGTGATGCGCTCATCGTACTGAGCGTGATCCAGCGACGCGACAATATCTCGCACCAGCGTCTCTGAGTCTCGCGAATTCGATCGCGAAAATATTTCGCTGACGGGGTCAATATAGGAGCGCTGGTCAACCAGCAGTCCGCTAGGTGCCAAGTAGAGTGCGCCTCTTTCAGGCATAGGCTGGATATCATCGACAAACAGCCCGGCAACAATGACGATAAAGAACAACACAAAGATCAGGCTGATCAGTGAGCGGATGGCGCTGATAATGTTGCCGAGAAATCGAAAAACTTTCCGAATCAAGCCTGTTTTTTCACTCATGTTCGTCGCCTCTAAATGGTCTCTTCGGTGCTTAAATGCTGTCCGCGGTTACTGTTGTTGTCTCATCAAGTTGCTCTGCCTGCAGTTCTTTGCCGCGCGCCTGTTTCCAGCGAGCATACATCATTGCGGCATTAAATAAGATCACAGTAAGGCTCAGCTCTATCCAATCGAGAACCTGCGGTGATGGACCGGCAAGGTTGTCCACTGCGGTTGCGAAATAGATCAAAATAACAAAGCAGATCCAGATCAGCGTGCGTGTGTTATTGACGATCAGCCCGGGGATAAAAATTATCAGTGGGAATAGGCAGAGGAAATAAATAACTCCCGGCGCACCCTGCAGCCAGGCGTTTGCCGTCATTGCAGCCAGCATCAGATAAAAGCTGATGTGGGTTAACAGGCGGGAAATATTAATTTTTTCTTGCAAGGTCATGTTACTGCGCTCCAATCAGTTGCGCGGCTAATTGGGCAACGCGTTTTCCCTGTGCTCGACAGAGGGTAATTTCGTCACTGCTCAGAGCGTCGCTTTCAACATGGCTCGCACCATAGGGTGTGCCACCGCGAGTGGTCTTGTGCAGACTGGGTTCAGAATAGGGAATACCCGCCAGGAGCATGCCGTGATGCAGCAGTGGGATCATCATCGACAACAGCGTACTCTCCTGACCGCCATGCAAACTGGATGTTGAGGTAAATACTCCTGCTGGCTTATTAATCAGGCTGCCATTAGCCCACAGGCCGGCAGTGCCATCGATAAAGTATTTTAACGGCGCTGCCATATTACCAAATCGTGTTGGGCTGCCGATTAGCAGGCCAGAGCAGTTGGCAAGCTCTTGCTCAGTACAGTAAATATCGCCAGTGCTGGGAATATCCTCTTCAATGGCCTCGCAGACAGTGGACACTGCAGGAACAGTGCGCAGGCGCGCTTCCATACCAGCGCTTTCAACGCCTTGGGCAATCTCTTCGGCGAGCTGTTTCACATGGCCATTGCGGCTGTAGTAGAGCACGACGATATAAGCATCTGACATTAAAGGATCTCCAGTACGGATTCTGGCGGCCGACCGATAGCAGCCCTGTCGCCATTGATAACGATAGGCCGCTCAATCAGTTTCGGGTACTTGGCCATCGCCGCGATAAGTTGTTGCTCTGACAGGCTAGCGTTTGCCAGATTTTGATCTTTGTATTCCTGCTCGCCACGACGTAAAAGTTGACGTGCATTGAAACCGAGCTTTTTTAATAGCAGCGTAATCGTTTCGGGACTTGGGGGTGTCTCTAGATAGAGAACGATCTCTGGTGCTATCCCTTGGTCTTGCAATAGACTCAGGGTCTGTCTGGATTTAGAACAGCGTGGATTATGGTAAATAGTTGGCATCGTCTATGTTTTAGCGTGTAAGAGTTAGATCGCCATTGTAAAGGCAAATGGATTTAAACAGAACGGGAGGTTTATCAGCATGATCAATGAATTACTAACTAGTTTGCGCAGACTGCCGGAGCAACTCGTCAGTTGTGGTCATTTTCTGATCTACTTAGCCCGGCGCTTTCAGGGCGATGGCTGCCCGCAGAGTGCCGCAGCGCTGACTTATATGAGCCTGTTTGCGGTGGTGCCAATGCTAACCCTGATGTACAGCATGTTTTCTTTGGTGCCGGCATTTCAGGAACTCGGTGGTCAGGTTGAAGCGTTTATTTTTTCCAAATTTTTGCCTAGCAGTGGTCAGGAGATCACCCAGTATTTGAGTGAATTTTCGACTCAGGCGCGAAAATTGAGTATTGCTGGGGTGCTGATTATTTTGATTACCGCATTTCTTATGCTCAGTAATATCGAAAAAACGTTTAACCATATCTGGGCGACCACCGGCGGCCGTCAAGGATTGGCAGGATTTTTAGTCTATTGGGCGATTCTTAGTCTTGGGCCGCTGTTGCTCGCTATCGGCATGATGATGAGTACCTACCTGATGTCATTTCGCTTGATCGTTGCTGAGGTCGACAGTCTCGGTGTTGTCGTGCTGCTGTTTTCCTATCTGCCATGGCTATTGACCTGGCTTGCCTTCACGCTGCTCTATGTCGCTGTGCCCAATTGCAAGGTCAGGGTGCCCCACGCGTTATTTGGTGGTTTGGTCACCACGCTGTTGTTTGAGACGGCTAAGAGCTTATTCGGGCAGCTGGTGGCGCATTCTATTTATACCAATGTCTATGGAGCATTTGCCGTTATTCCATTGTTCCTGATTTGGGTTTACCTGCTCTGGGTCCTGATTTTGGTGGGTGCAGAGTTGGTGCGTAGTCTTGAGACGTACCCTTATCGAAGGCGCGGCGCGGAGCTGCCAGACCTGCTCGCCGCGCTGGTTATTTTGTCGCAGTGCTGGCGTCGGCAACAGCAGGGGCGCAGTCTATCGGACCGCTCGATAAGTAGTGCTGGTCTCAATGTTGAGCAGTGGCGGCGCCTGCGCAATATATTGTTAGAGCAACATATTTTAGAAAAAACCGCCAAGGGCCATTACGTGATGATTCGTGATCCCGATACAATCCGTTTGGCGGATATCAGCGTATGGCTGGGACAGGGGTTTACCGGTGTGGATAAAGTGGCCAGTGACAAGCTTGGCGGGGATTACCGTTGGATCAAAACTTACGACCAGCTGATGCGAGAAAATCGTCAGACAATGGACCAGATGATGTCGCTGACGCTACACGCATTATTTGCCAGTGACCGTCATTCACAGGATACTGGCGGCTGAACTAAGAGAGAATAATATGGCACGACAATTTCCAGTGCGAAAAGTACGCCTGCTCAATGCATTATTGATCAGTCTCTTTTTAATCGCTTGCAGTGGTGAAACTGCCTATCCATTAATCGATGGTAGCAGCCACAGGTTTAACAATAGCGAGGGTAAGTACACCTTGGTCAACTACTGGGCCGAGTGGTGCACGCCTTGCCGTGTCGAAGTGCCAGAGCTCAATCAGCTGGCTGCAGAGCATGGCGACCAGGTGACTGTTTTAGCGCTTAATTTTGATAATGAGCAGGGTCAAGAGTTGCTCGAGCAGTTGCAGAAAATTGGCATTCAGTTCCAGTCTCTGGCAACCGACCCCCGTGCTATCTGGGGACTTGAGCGAGCTCAGGTTCTTCCAGAAACACTTATAATAAACAGCGATGGCGAGCTAGTGCAGCGCTTGATTGGGCCGCAAACAATGGAGTCGCTAAAGGCATTGATTGTCGAGTAATCATCTTGTACCTAAAGTGGGTATGGTCGATTATACAGGCGCCAAGTAACCTTCTCGCCATTAAGTCGCGCAAGCTTTCAGTTTAAAAGGTCGCACAAGCGTCCAGTCATTAGAGGGAAACAACATGAACGATCTACGACATTTTTATATTAATGGCGAATGGGTAAAACCCCTTCAGGCCAATGATCTAGCTGTCGAAAATCCTGCCACTGAAGAAACGGTGGCGACGATTTCTCTGGGCACAGCTGCTGATGTCGATCGGGCAGTTGCAGCGGCCAAGATGGCTTTTCCAATCTATTCCCAGTTTAGCGTCGATGAACGTATTGCATTGATGGAAAAGCTCTTGCAAGCCTATATGGATCGCTACGATGAAATGGCCGCGGCCATTTCAATGGAAATGGGCGCGCCGATTTCGTTTGCTACCGCTGCGCAGGCTGACTGTGGTCGCGGACATATTTCTACCGCTTTGGAGGCGCTAAAAACATTTGAATTCGAGCGTCAGGTTGGCAATACCCTGGTGGTTAAAGAACCCATTGGCGTCTGCGGTTTTATTACTCCATGGAACTGGCCTATCAATCAGATCACCTGCAAAGTTGCGCCAGCTCTGGCCACTGGTTGCACCATGGTACTTAAGCCGAGTGAAATCGCTCCTCTGTCGGGGTACTTATTTACCGAGATGATGCACCAGGTAGGCTTCCCAGTGGGTACTTACAATATGGTGAATGGCGATGGCCCAGGTGTCGGAGCGGTTATAGCGAGCCATGCGGATGTCGATATGGTGTCATTTACTGGATCGACACGCGCTGGAATTTTAGTGGCTAAAGCGGCAGCAGATACGGTCAAGCGTGTAACCCAAGAGCTCGGTGGCAAGTCACCCAACATTATTTTTGAAGATGCCGATCTACAGCGCGCTGTTAGCGCTGGTGTTACCAGTATGATGGGTAACACCGGTCAGTCGTGTAATGCTCCGTCACGTATGTTGGTGCAGTCCTCTGTTTATGAGCAAGCCGTAGCAATAGCTCGTCAGACGGCTGAGCAGGTCGCGGTTGATCAGCCAACCAAAGAGGGCTGGCATATTGGCCCGCTGTCCAGTCGTGTGCAGTTTGATAAGGTGCAGGGCTTGATCGCCAAGGGCATCGAGGAAGGCGCTGAGGTGGTTGCTGGTGGACTTGGAAAGCCGCAGGGTCTTGAGACAGGCTATTTCGTTAAACCGACGATATTTTCTGGCGTCAACAATCAGATGACCATTGCTCGTGAGGAAATTTTCGGTCCGGTATTAAGCATGATTCCCTTTGATACCGAAGAACAGGCCATTGAAATAGCCAATGATACACCCTATGGATTGGCGGCTTATTTGAGTACGGGTGATGACGAGCGCGCCAAGCGTGTTGCAGCTCAGCTGCGTGCGGGAATGGTCAGCTTAAACAGTGCCTCACAAAACTATACTGCGCCATTTGGCGGCTATAAACAGTCTGGCAATGGCCGTGAATGGGGCGAGTTTGGCTTTGATGATTTTCTCGAAATTAAAGGCATTTCTCGCTAGAGCCGCGCTGCGATCAAACTAAGCCAGCCGATTCCCACGCGTGGATGGCATGTTTGCGCGTGGTGCCCCAGCGATAATTGCCGACATGTCCGTCGGCGTCTATTCCCCTATGGCAGGGGATAAAAAAAGCGATCGGATTAGTCGCTAATGCTTTTCTCGCTGCCAAACTTCCCCTGCGGCGTTTCGCCGCGTCGGCCAGTAGCTGTGGATGAACGAGGCTGCCCGGTGCGGTCTCTAAGAGCGCGCGCCATATCCTTACCCTTGGCGGCACCTCAAAGAGGTGTAGCGAAAGAGGCTTGCGAATCGGCTTGTCGCGCGAAAAAATCGACGCAAAAACCGCTCTGGTTTCAGACTCTTTTTGACGAATCGTTGCCACCGGCCAGAGTCGGTGAAGCTCTATAACAAAGGCGAGTAGGGGACGCCCGTTAGCAAAAGATACTTTGCAAATTCCTCTCGGCGTTTCGGCGACGAACATTTTGCCGAAGGGACTCTCGTGAACGCTGTAGTCGATTGTAATATCGTAGCCGGGGCCATGTTTGTAAGAGCTGGGTAGCCAACTTTCAATCACCACATTGTGATTGAACGTTTGCATGCCGCCAATAATGCCTTCTTGCTTTTCAATGATTGGCAGAGATGGTGCCTCTGCCAATAACTGGACGCCCCGCTCTTTGCTGATGATCTGTAGGTTTCTTTTTGGCGTTAGATTGATCCAGCGAGTATACACGCGCCTAAATTGAAATGAGGTCATTTCCAGGTGAGCGGCAATCTCCTCCGTTGTCGGTTTGCTGTCTGGCTGCTTATCGAGCTGGGTTTCGAGAAATGTTATCGCTTTAGCGATGAGCTGGTAGTCAGAGTTCATAATTTCTCAAGTGTAGACCAGCTTCGCGTGACTGCCGCAACTTTCGCTATTTTTTCGCGGATAGCCTGTACAACAGCGCGCCCGCGGAAATCATAGCGATGCCGATCCATCCTTCGATAGGTCGTGAAATAATCACATAGATCAGGGTCCAGAGTGTCACACTGAGATAAATCAGTGGTGCAAACGGATAGGCAAAGGTTTTATAGGCACCCGCGATAGATTGTTTTTTCCAGCGCAGTATAAATACCCCGAGCACTGAAAATAATGTGTTAACGCCCAGCACAAAGCTAGAAAAAATCAGTACCGATTCAAACGTCGAGCTGATAATAAATAGCACCGCCAATATGCCCTGAAAGACAATGGCGAAAACAGGTATGCCGTGACGGTTGCAGCGGGCAAGCACTGAAAACAGGTTGAAGTCCTCACCGATCACTTGCAGTACTCTTGGGCCTGCCATGGTCATGGCGCTGACGGTTGAGACGAGTAATAGTGCTAACACCGCGCCCATGGCTTTGCCTGCACTTGCGCCGAGGGCGTGCTCGGCAACAATTACGCCCACTTCAAGTTTGCCCTCCAAAATGGCGATCGGCGCTGCACTCAAAAACGTAAAGTTCAGCAAAAGGTAGAGCAGCATCACCAGACCGGTGCCAACAAATAGCACGATCGGCAGATTGCGTTGAGGGTTGTCTAGTTCACTGGTGACATAGGTGGCGGCATTCCAGCCGGTGTAGGCATAGTTTACGTAAATCAAGGAAACAGCAAAGGCTCCGCTAAAAAGGAGGCTGGTATCGCCAACTTGAGGAGCAAAACTCACCGCTTGAGGCGCACCACCCCAGATAAAAATTGTTGCGCAAAAGAGACCAATTAACAGCACCTTGAGGGCGGTAAAAATTTGCTGGATATTACTGCTGGCTTGGCGTGAACGACAGTGAACTGCGGTCAGTACCGCAACCAGCGAGACGGCGGCCCAGGTCGGTGAGATGCCTGGAAAGACTGCCGACAGATAGGCGCCAAACGTCATGCCTGCGAGAGCGACCGGTGCAGCGAAGCCGACGGTGGCGGATACCCAGCCGGAGATAAATCCGGCAGCGGGATGATAAAGTCGAGAGAGAAAGTTGTATTCCCCACCGGAGCGCGGCAAGTTGGCGCCGAGTTCTGCATACGTCAGTGCGCCGCAGAGTGCCGTCAGTCCACCGACAAGCCACAACATCATCAGTACAAAAAATGATTGGATGCCCAATAACTGAAAGCCAAGGCTGGTAAATACGCCAGTGCCAATCATATTGGCGACGACCACCGAGATAGCGGTGGTTTTAGAAAATGTATGCATGGTTATGAGCTTTTCAGGCTGATTGAGATTTTTTTTGCGCTATTTTTGCTACTCTACAGCAGCTGATTACTGGCTGCATTAAATACTCAGAGGTCACAAAAATGACACAGAGTACAATAGAAAGGACAATGCCGACTAACGTAGAATCGTGGTACTCAAAACTATAAAAATAAATGATAAAAGAGGGTTATAAAATGCAAAAAGGTCTGCGAGTCGCAGTAGTACTTATTGGCGTCAGCATGTTGCTTGGTGCGGCAGGATTTATGTTTTCGCCAGACGCGATGGAAGCCCAGTTCTCTGTGGTTGCCAGTCGTGTTGATGGCATGGGAACTCTGCGTGGCGATCTCGGTGGCCTATTTCTGACCCTGGCTATTTTTACTCTCTATGGTTCGCGTCCGGGCAAAAGCGCTTGGTTGGCAGTGCCAGTCGTGTTTATGCTCGCGGTGCTGTTTGGTCGCACAGTGCATATCCTGATTGATGGCTTGTCGCAGCCGGCTATTCGCTCAACCGTAATAGAGATTATTGGTCTTGTGCTGCTTGAAACGGCGCGTCGTAAACTTGTCTCTGACCAGACTGAGGTTTAACCATGATGACCCGAAAAATGCTTCTCTCAGCGCTATTTTTTGCCGTGACCAGTGTGGCTTTTGCAGAGGACCGGTCGGCTACCCCGACGCAGGTCTATTTTGGCGATACTCACCTGCATTCGTCCTACTCTTTCGATGCTTTTTTAAATAATAATCACAGCGCCGATCCTGATACAGCTTACCGCTGGGCTAAGGGGCAGCCGGTTATCCATCCTTACAATCGCGCCCGAGTGCAGATACAAACCCCATTAGATTTCTTGGTGGTCAGTGACCATGCTGAAATGCTCGGTGTGATGAAAGCAGTGCGCAACGGTAGTGATTTGTTTGCCGATCTGGGCCTGTGGGCTAGTTTGAAGCGCTGGTATGCCATGCGCCTGATGAATGACGCCATAGATACTGATACTGGGTTAGAGTTTTTCTCGCGTTTTCTGCCCGTTGCCGTGCAGGGCGAGGGTCATTTAGATCCAGTGTTAGATCCCAGTAACAATATTGGTGACGTGGCTATTTTTGGTGATACTACTGCAGTGGGTACTGCGGCATGGGACGATATTGTTGCCACGGCCGAGCGTCATAATGATCCGGGCACCTTTACTAGTTTGATCGGTTGGGAGTGGAGTTCAATTCCCACTGGAGCCAATTTGCACCGCATAGTGATCAGTCCAGATGGTGCGGAAAAAAGTAATCAATACCTGCCCTTTGGTTCGAATCAGAGCCAGTATCCAGAAGATCTGTGGCAGTGGTTGGCTGACACCCAAGAGCGCACCGGCGCGCGCTTTTTAGCCATTCCTCACAATTCTAATATCTCCAAGGGCTACATGTTTGATACCACCAGTCTGAGGGGCGAAGAGATTACCGCCGACTATGCGTCACGTCGTATGGCTTGGGAGCCGATCGCTGAAATCACGCAGATAAAAGGTGACAGTGAGACCCGCAGTGAATTGTCGCCAGAGGACGAGTTTGCCGATTTTGAAAACTACGAACATTACATTCAAGTCGGTGGCAGTGGCTATAAGGCGACAGCGGCCGACTATATCCGTCCGGCATTAAAAAGAGGTCTGGCGATCGGGCAAAAGATAGGGGTCAATCCTTATAAATTTGGTTTGATTGGTTCGACTGATGCACACTCGGGGCTGTCCTCATCCGAGGAAAATAACTTCTGGGGCAAAATGGCCAAGGATTCGACGCCAGAAACTAAGGCGCGTCCCGGTATGAGTGCAGATGCCCGCGATGGCTGGAATATGTCTGCCTCTGGTGTGGCCGCCGTCTGGGCAGCCGAAAACACTCGCGAGGCAATCTATGCCGCGTTTAAGCGCAAAGAAGTCTACGCCACCAGTGGGCCGCGTATGCGCGTGCAGTTGTTTGCCGGATGGAGCTTTCCTTCGGGTGCTGAAGAAGCCGATGATTTTGCCGCCATTGGCTATCGCCATGGTGTACCCATGGGTGGCGATTTAGCCCCGACAGAACAGTCTGATCAGGCTCCGACCTTTTTGTTGCGCGCAGTCAAAGATCCACTAGAAGCCAGTCTTGATCGTGCTCAGATTATCAAGGGTTGGGTTGATGCCAGCGGTGCAGAACATGAGCGAGTCTACAATGTAGCTTGGTCGGGGGAGCGTCAGATGGATAAAGACGGGCGCTTACCAGCAGTGGGGAGTACGGTCGATCTAGATTCCGCGCGATACAGCAACACTATTGGCCAAGCAGAGTTTGCCGTGCAATGGACTGATCCAGATTTTAATCCCCAGCACTCGGCATTTTATTATGCGCGGATATTGCAAATTCCAACGCCGCGCAACGGCTTGTTTGATGCTCTCGCCCTGCAGCTCGATGGGCCGCCAAAAGGGCCCAAGACGATTCAAGAACGCGCTTATACTTCACCGATCTGGTATCAGCCTTAACCGGGCTGACAGCTCTTATATTATCGCCTACACTTGATCTGTTGTGTCGAGTAATGCGGCTATTTAGCTGATGAACTATTTTGGCTGATGAACTATTTTTGCTGTGAATCATCTTTTAATCGATTACCCCCTAGAGGTTAACTAACGGTACGCCATGCGAAGTTTAATGAAAGAACCCTTATTCCAGTTTTTGTTTATTGCCCTGTTGTTACTGCTCGGCGAGCGCTGGTTCAACGCGGATGATTACGCCTACGACGAATACCATATCGAAGTCGATGATGCGGCGTTGTTACAGTTTATGCAGCTGCGAGCGAAAACCTTTAAGCCTGAAGAGGCGCTACAGGCACTGCAGGCGCTCAGTACTGAAGACCGCCAGCGCTTGATGGATGACTATGCCCGCGAAGAGGCGCTGTTCCGCGAGGCCATGGCGCTCAACCTGGATAAGAATGACCAAATCATTCGGCGTCGTTTAATTCAGAAAATGGATTATCTCGCTCAGGGTTTTTATGACGAAGCTGACCCCTTAACCGAGGACGATCTACGCGACTATTACGGCGAACACCGAGATGAGTATAAAAAGCCGGCTTCAGCGACCTTTACCCATGTATTTGTCTCCAGCGAACGCCATGGTTCAGATCAGGCAAGCGCGATGGCCGCTGAGTTGCAAAAGACTCTCAATGCCGAAAACGTGCCTTTTGAGAATGCTCCGCGCTACGGTGAACGCTTTCTCTATAACCGCAACTACGTCAATCGCGATGATGACGAAATAGGCAGCCACTTTGGCAGTCAGTTCCAGCAACAGGTGTTTGCTTTTGAGACCAGTGATCAATGGCGTGGGCCGGTGCAGTCAGATTATGGCTGGCACCTGGTATTGCTGGTTAAAAACACCCCATCCTATATCCCGTCGCTCGAGGAAATTGCCGCCAATGTCTTTGCCGATGCCCAGCGTGAACAGCAACAGCAAATTAAGCGTAAGTCGATAGATAAGTTAATGGCGAAGTACCGGATAAGCGACCGGAGCGGACAGTAATTATGCGATGGTTGTGGTCATTACTGTTTACGAGTCTTTGTTTGTTGTTGACGCTGACCATGACGGCAGCAGTCCATGCCGATGAAGCGCGTCCGGTCTACGTAGAAGTAGCTCAGGTGAGCACTACAGAGTATTTACTAAAGTGGAAAATACCGCCGGTCATGCCGCAGGGTCAGGAGCCCGCTATTGAGTTGCGGCACAGCAACTGCAGCCTGTCCAATGGCGCTCTTGCTGGGCGTCCAGCGGGACTAGTGGGGCGCAAACTCTATCGTTGTGATGACAACGCTGAGGCTGATTATCAGGTTGAATTGATTTACCCCAACAGCAACCCGGCGCTCACCTCATTAATTGTTTTTAAGCCGCTCTCTGGCGACCCGGTTCAGGTATTCTCCGGACCAGAGGACACTCTGGTTACTCTGGCGCGGGTAACCTCGGCAACGGCCGTCGCTCAGCAGTATACGGTGGCCGGCATTGAGCATATTCTTATTGGCACTGACCATCTGCTTTTTGTGCTCTGCCTGATGATGATCGCTGGAAGTTTTAAACGTCTGGTGCTGACGGTTACTGGATTCACCGTCGCCCACTCGATTACCTTGAGCCTCGCGACCCTGGATATTTTTCGCCTGCCGACCGAGTTGGTCGAGCTGCTGATCGCTCTGAGTATTCTGTTGCTGGCAGTGGAGATTGTGAAACATCGTCAGGGTGGTGCCAAAGAGAGTTTCACTTGGCGCTATCCGGTTAGCGTCTCGGCAGTCTTCGGTCTGTTGCACGGCTTTGGCTTTGCCGTTGTATTGCAGGAGCTGGGTCTGCCATCGTCGATGAAAGTTCAGGCGCTGTTATTTTTCAATATCGGTGTCGAGCTCGGCCAGCTGGCTTTTATTATGATGGTGTCTATTGCCGTACTGTTTGTCACACGCAAAATCGTTGTCGTCGCCAGTCAGCAGGATCGACTGGCGCAGGTAGCTATTTATAGTATTGGGGTGTCCAGCGCGTACTGGTTGTTTGAACGCAGTGCGCTGCTGTTTATTTAGGTCGTTGGTTTACTGCCGTTACCTAATCTTGCCCAGATGTTTGGAGACTACCTTCAGAGTAGGCTTAAATAGCTTGGGTGTGCAGGCGACAATATGGCCGCTATCCAAGAACGTCTCGCCACCTTGAAAATCACTCACCATACCGCCGGCTTCACGCACTAACAGCGCCCCTGCCGCCATATCCCAAGGTTTTAAATACATTTCCCAATAGGCGTCCATGCGCCCAGCTGCAACATAGGCAAGATCGAGTGCCGCCGCTCCCATACGCCGAATACCGGAGGAGTTTTTGGCAAACTCATGCATTGACTGCAGGTAAGCGTCCATATAATCGAAAGAGGGCGGGCTAAACGGAATGCCAGTTGCATAGAGTGCGCCAGCTTCGCTGGCGCGGCCGGAGACACGAATGCGACGACCATTGAGCTTGGCGCCATCGCCGCGACTGGCGGTAAATTCTTCATGCTTAAAGGGTTCGAGAACAACGGCATGCTCGAGCTTGCCCTTGATGCGGCAACCGATTGAAACCGCCACGTGGGGAATACCGCGAACAAAATTGGTGGTTCCGTCGAGCGGATCGATAATCCACTCGACATCGCTGTCGGGATTGCCGCTGACGCCGCTCTCTTCACAGAGAAAGCGGTGATCGGGATACGCCTTTTTGATGTGGTAAATAATTGTCTCTTCCGAGCGCTTATCAACCTCAGTCACAAAGTCATGACGCCCTTTCTCATCGACCTTTACCGAGTCGAGGTTATCGGCAGATTTGACAATCATTTCACCTGCACTGCGCGCAGCACGCAGGGCAATATTAACCATAGGTTGCATGTTAGTTTTTCCAAGTGACTTAAAGAGCGCGCGCATTGTAGCAGAAGTAATGTGTCAGAGAAGACTGATTCTGCTACACTCGCGGCCGTTTTTTGGCCCTCTATTAATCGAGGTCATTGAAGGTTGGTTACGTTTTCAAGAGGTGACAAGTGTCAATATCTGAGCGCCAGGCAAATATCCGCATTGTGTTAGTCAACACCACTCATCCAGGTAATATTGGTGGTGCCGCGCGAGCCATGAAAAATATGGGGTTGGCGGAATTGTATCTGGTGCAGCCGCGCGAATATCCGGCACCGCGAGCTGTTTGGCGCGCTGCTGGCGCAAGAGATGTCCTTGCCGCCGCGACCATTGTTGAGTCGGTAGATGAGGCCATCGCCGACTGTTCTCTGGTGGTCGGCACCAGTGCCCGCGAGCGTCGCATTCCTTGGCCGCTCCTCAACCCACGCGAATGTGGCGAACAGATCTACAGCGAAGCGGCAAGCCACAAAACCGCACTGTTGTTTGGTCGAGAAGATCGTGGGCTGACCAATGATGAGCTGCAAAAATGTCACTACCATGTGCATATCCCATCAAACCCCGACTATAGTTCACTCAATCTGGCCACCGCGGTGCAGGTGCTTGCCTATGAAGTTCGAATGGCCAGTCTCGCTGATGAGCAGGGCAATTTGCCTTCCATTACCGATTGGGATCAGCCACCCGTCACAGCCGGCGACCTAGAATTTTTTCACGAGCATTTAGCCAGCACGATGGCTGAGCTACAGTTTTATGATCCGGAAAATCCGAAACAGCTTTTAACCCGCATGCGCCGATTATTTAACCGCGTGCGGATGGATCAGATGGAAGTTTCTATACTCCGTGGTCTGTTATCCGCGGTGCAGCGTAAAATCAGCAAATGATTGATTAGCGGTCATTTCGACAGGTCGATTTTAAGCGCAAAATGCAATCTCCAGCTGTTGCTCAAGGATGAATCACTTACTTGACTAAAATAGTCGGGTATTGGATAATTTGATGCTGACCAAGCAGGAAATATGGAATGCGACTGACAACCAAGGGGCGTTATGCGGTAACCGCGATGCTGGATCTCACCATCCACTGCGATGATAAGCCAGTGTCGCTTGCTGATATCTCTCAACGCCAATCCATTTCACTATCGTATCTTGAGCAGCTTTTCTCAAGGTTGCGACAGTCTGAATTGGTTACCAGCGTGCGCGGGCCGGGCGGTGGCTACCGTTTAAGCAGGTCCAGCGACAGCATCTATATCGCGCAAGTTATAGATGCGGTAAATGAATCGGTCGATACCACCAATTGCAAAGGCAAGGGCGATTGTCAGGGTGGTGAAATTTGTTTGACCCACTCGCTATGGGATCAGTTGAGCCAAGAGATCCATAGCTTTTTAAACGCTATTTCTCTGGCTGATCTCGTCGCTCGCCGCGACGTGAAGAGTATTGCTCAGCGCCAGGTTGAGCAGTTATTAATTTTAAATGAAAGTCCGCAGGCTGGTGCCTGCTGAAACTGGAGCAATAAATGAGTCTTCCAATTTATCTCGACTATGCGGCCACAACCCCGGTTGATCCTGCAGTTGCAGACAAAATGATGCAATACCTGACGCCATCTGGCCACTTTGGTAACCCAGCGTCTCGCTCCCATACCTTTGGTTGGGAAGCAGAGGCCGCAGTGGAGGACGCTCGTGAAGAAGTGGCCAAAATGATTGGTGCCGATCCGCGCGAAATCGTCTGGACCTCTGGTGCCACAGAAGCCAATAATCTAGGTATTAAAGGCTGTGCGCATTTTAATCAGCGTAAAGGCAAGCATGTGATTACCTCGCGGATTGAGCACAAAGCCGTGCTCGATACCTGCCGTCAGCTCGAGCGCGAAGGGTTTGAGGTGACCTATCTGGATCCAGATTCCAGTGGTTTGATTCAACCGCAGATGGTTGCCGATGCGATTCGCGAAGACACCACCGTTGTTTCGATTATGCATGTCAACAATGAGATCGGTACGCTCAACGATATTGCTGCGATCGGTGCGATTTGCCGCGAGAAGAAAGTATTTTTCCATGTCGACGCAGCACAGAGCGCGGGCAAAACGCCGATCGATGTCGAGGCGATGAAGGTCGATATGATGTCTTTCTCCGCACACAAAATATATGGTCCCAAAGGCGTTGGTGCACTCTATGTGCGTCGCAAACCACGCGTCCGCATTGAAGCGCAGATGCATGGCGGTGGTCATGAGCGTGGTATGCGTTCTGGTACATTGGCGACGCATCAGATTGCCGCGATGGGTGAAGCCTTTCGTCTCGCCGGTGAAGTGCTCGCTGAAGAGTCGGCACGCATTACTGTGCTGCGGCAGCGTCTCTGGGACGGTGTCTCGGATATGGAAGAGGTTTATCTCAATGGCTCTGCGACACAGCATGTGCCGGGCATTGTGAATATTAGCTTTGCTTTTGTAGAAGGTGAATCACTGATTATGGCGCTGCGCGATCTCGCCGTCTCTTCAGGTTCTGCCTGTACCTCTGCCAGCCTTGAGCCCTCTTATGTACTGCGTGCACTGGGCCTCAATGATGAAATGGCCCACAGTTCAATCCGCTTTAGTATCGGTCGCTACACCACCGAGCAGGATATCGATGATGCGATTGCCAAAGTGCGCCATGCAGTAACCAAGTTACGTGAACTCTCGCCACTCTGGGACATGTTCAAAGACGGCGTAGATCTAAGCCAGGTAGAGTGGGCAGCGCATTAAAATGTGTCCCTGAAACGGGCTTTTAGTGTTATCAAATTGAGTTATTAAATAAGGAGTCATCAACATGGCTTACAGCGAAAAAGTTATAGATCACTACGAAAATCCACGCAATGTCGGAAAGCTTGACGACAGTTCAAAAAATGTCGGCACAGGCATGGTTGGTGCGCCAGCCTGCGGTGATGTCATGCGTTTGCAAATTCAGGTTAACAGCGACGGTATTATTGAAGATGCCAAGTTCAAAACCTATGGTTGTGGTTCGGCTATCGCCTCCAGTTCACTGCTCACCGAGTGGGTCAAGGGCAAGCACATCGACGACGCTGCCGAGATTAAAAACACTGAAATAGCTGAAGAGCTGGCCTTGCCGCCGGTTAAGATTCACTGCTCAGTGTTGGCTGAAGATGCGATTAAAGCCGCTGTTCGCGACATTCGAGAAAAGCAGGGGAGCTGATTAGCAGCCATGGCTATCACAATGACAGCAGCTGCGGAGCAGCATGTAATCAAGCACTTGGCGCACCGCGCTAAAGGCGTCGGTATCCGTCTCGGTGTACGCACCACTGGATGTTCCGGTCTCTCCTATGTCCTCGAATTTGTCGACAGTACCCAATCTGAAGATGAAGTTTTTCACTGTGGCGATGTTAAGCTGGTGATCGATCCGAAAAGCCTTCTCTATCTCGATGGCACTGAATTGGATTATGTCAAAGAGGGTCTCAATGAGGGCTTTGAGTTTAAAAATCCCAATGTCAAAGATGAATGTGGTTGTGGCGAAAGCTTCCACGTCTAACGTCTTTAGGCGGCAGTAACAATTACCTTGGGGTTGATAACTTGGTCGCATCTGCAGCGCTTTTCGAATCGAGTAATTTCTTTCAATTATTTTCTCTGCCCTGTGGCTGGAAGATAGATAGGAAACTGCTCGACGCGCGTTATCGTAAATTACAACAGGAGTTCCACCCCGACCGGTTTGTCGCAAAAGGTGACGTCGACAAGCGTTTGGCTATGCAGACCACTTCACTGATCAATCAGGCCTACGACACCCTAAAATCGCCACTCAAACGTGCGCAGTACTTATTGCAACTGGAGGATATTGACGCCGGTCAGGAAAGTCATATCACCAGCGATGGTCAGTTTTTGATGCAGCAGATTGAATTTCGCGAAGCATTGGGCGATTTAAATGACAGCGCAAATCCGATGGCCGCGCTGAATACTCTGCGCTCTGACGTACAGAGTCTGTATCGTCAATTGCAAAACGATTTCGAGGCGCAACATTTAGCTGCCAATTATAATGACGCCCTAGATACAGTGGCGAAAATGCAATTCTTTGCCAAGTTGCTCGATGAAATCGACCAGCGCGAAGAAGAATTAGAGGACTTTTAAACCGTGGCATTACTGCAAATTTCAGAGCCAGGACAATCACCGCAGCCACATCAGCGTAAACATGCGGTGGGAATTGATCTCGGCACCACCAACTCGCTGGTCGCCGTCGTGCGCAGTGGGTCGCCGGAAACACTGGCTGACGAGCAGGGCCGGCATTTGCTGCCGTCGGTTGTGCACTATTTTAAAGACGGTGTTAGCTGTATTGGTTATGAAGCCGCTGAGCACAATGTCAGTGATCCGCTAAATACCCTGACCTCCGTAAAACGTTTGATGGGCCGTGGCCTCGATGACGTCAAAACCTTTGGCGGCCAGCTTCCTTACCGATTTGCTGAAGACGATGGCGGCATGCCAAAGATTGTTACTGTCAGTGGCTTGGTCAGCCCGATTCAGGTCTCCGCTGAAATTCTGCGCAAGCTGGCAGGTCGCGCTGAAAATGCACTGGGTGGCATGTTGGATGGCGCCGTGATTACTGTGCCCGCGTATTTTGATGACGCCCAACGTCAAGCCACTAAAGACGCCGCGACCCTCGCCGGAATTAAAGTATTACGCTTGCTCAATGAACCCACCGCGGCAGCCATAGCCTATGGTCTCGATCAACGTGAAGACAGCGTTATTGCCGTTTATGATCTCGGTGGTGGTACCTTTGATATCTCTATTCTGCGGCTCTCCCGTGGCGTTTTTGAAGTGCTCGCTACCGGCGGTGACTCAGCATTGGGTGGCGATGATTTTGATCGCGTTATTGCCGAATGGATTCGTCAGCAGGTGGGCATGAATGAATCGCTCGATCCGATCGAGCAGCGCATCTTGTTGGAGACAGCCAAGTCAGCTAAAGAAGAGCTGACAGACCAGGTCTCGGTCGCGATTGAAGTGCTGGACTGGCAGGGCACGCTGAGCCGCGATCAGCTCAATGAGTTGCTTGATCCGTTGATTGAAAAAACCCTGCGCGCGGCGAAGAAATCACTTCGCGATGCGGGCGCCAGCACTGATCAAGTTGACGAGGTCATTCTGGTCGGTGGTTCGACGCGAACCCCGCGTGTGCGCGAAAAAGTCGAACAGTTGTTTAACCGCCAGCCGCATTCTGATCTCGATCCCGACCGCGTTGTTGCCATGGGTGCCGCGTTGCAGGCGGAAGTGCTGGTCGGCAATAAGTCCGGCGATGATATGTTGCTGCTGGATGTGATTCCGCTGTCTCTTGGCATTGAGACTATGGGTGGATTGATTGAAAAAATAATCCATCGCAACACCACTATTCCGGTTGCCAAGGCGCAGGAATTTACCACGTTTAAAGACGGTCAAACGGCCATGGCGATCCATATTTTGCAGGGTGAGCGAGAGCTGGCAAAAGACTGTCGCTCGCTGGCGCGCTTTGACCTGCGCGATATTCCACCGATGGTAGCGGGCGCCGCAAAAATTCGCGTTACCTATCAAGTCGATGCCGATGGCCTGTTGAGCGTCAATGCCCGAGAAGTAGTCAGTGGAGCCGAATCGCATATTGAGGTCAAGCCATCCTACGGTCTCAATGAGAATGAAATTACCAATATGCTGCAGGACTCTTTCAGCCATGCGAAAGATGATATGAAAGCGCGCGCCTTGCGCGAGCAGCAGGTGGAGGCGGATCGAATGATTGAAGACCTTCGCGCCGCATTGCAAAAAGATGGTCGCGCTCTGCTGGATGACGTCGAATATCAGTGTTTGGAAGTCGCACTGAAAGAGTTGAAAGTGGTGCGCGACAGCAGCACAGAGCACCGTGTGTTGGCGCGACAAATTGAATCGGTCGGCAAAGTGAGCGAAGTGTTCGCGGCGCGCCGAATGGATGCTAGCATCAAGAGTGCGCTGGCAGGACAGAGCCTTGATGATGTGGAGACAAACCTCTAATGGCACGTATCGTATTTTTACCTCATGAAGACATCTGCCCTCAAGGCGCAGTGATCGAATCTAACCCCGGTGAGAGTGTCTGCGAGGCCGCTCTGCGCAACGGCATTGATATTGAGCACGCCTGTGAGATGTCCTGCGCCTGCACCACCTGCCATGTGCATATTCGTGAAGGTTTTGCGAAACTGCCTGAGGCTGATGATTTGGAAGAGGATTACCTCGATATGGCCTGGGGCGTGGATCCCGACTCTCGCCTCAGTTGTCAGGTGATCGCCGATGACGTCGACCTGGTGGTTGAAATACCCAAATACACTATCAATATGGTGTCAGAAAAACACTGACCGGATAATGCTTTGGACTCGCCATAGCTGGCGCATTCAGAGCAGCAGAAAATGGAGTATTAGACTATGCTGAAGTGGACAGATATACATGACATCGCTATTGAGCTGGCGGACAGTTATCCGGATGTAGATCCTCAGTACGTCAATTTTGTCGATCTTCGCAAATGGGTTTTAGAGCTTGAACAGTTCTCAGACGACCCGGAGCGCTGCGGAGAGAAAATTCTCGAAGCAATTCAAATGGCTTGGATGGAAGAGCTGGACTAATAAAGCCTACAAGTGGCGAGCAACGGATGGCAGACAAGAATCACCTGTATAAAAAAGTGTTGGAAACAGCGCCTTTTGGAACGCTGTTATTCGCATACGGCATTTGCATTGATGCCAATAGCGCAGCACTCTCTATTCTCAACTGCGAGCGCTCGCAGATCATTGGCGCAGCACTGAGCGAAGATCATGAGCAGCAACCCCAATCGATCAGCCAACTCAAACAGGTCATTGCAAAACTTCAGAATGACCAGCTAAAAGGTATCTTGTGGCGCTCAGAGAACACCCTTCAAGAAGACGAAGTTGTCGTCTCGCTTGGCACTGCCGATGCTGGTGACGGAGTCCTCAGCATTACCCTTTACCCACTGCCAGCTCTCGCGCAGATGGTGGTTGAAGAATTTTCTACCGTGCCACTCACGGTTCCTCATCTCGATACTGGTGACGATTCCTTTGCTGACGATCCGCTGCGCGAGACACCGCCAGAAGATCCAGTCCAGAGCTCGACTCAAGAGCACAAGGCCGATTCAGACAGCCCGCTAGACACTCAACACATAGCCACTCAGCCCACTGCCAGCAACCAACACGAAACACTCTCAGCCTTACCGGTCAGCCTGCCTCTGATGACCAGTATTGGCGATTATCTCGACAATCCGCAAAGCGACACTGCCTGCGGCGCGCTATTGCTGGTCGATCTCGATCACTTTAATTCGATCAATGAATCTCTTGGTAAGGCCGTTGGCAATCAGATTCTTGAGCGCGCAGCTGAGACCATTCAAGGCCTTTGTACCGCTAATATGGAAATGGAGCAGGTGGCTGGCGACTCATTTTTGCTGTTGATTAAGAATATTGCTGATAGCGCCGAGCAAGCTCGTGAGGCCAGTCTGGCTTTCGCCAATGAAATTCGCTGCATTTTAACGCGACCATTTTTCACCGAAAATGGTGAAGTCAGTGTGACCGCCAGCGTCGGCATCAGTGTGCTCTATGCCGGTCTCTACTATGCCTCGCCGGAGACAATCTTCAATGCAGAAGAAGCGGTGCAGCAGGCCGAGAGTGCGATGTTTGAGGCCAAACGTCGTGGTCGCGACACAGTGGTGCTGTTCGATTCACAGATAACGCGTCAGGCTCGTCAGCGCATCAATATGCAATCCAGTCTGCGCAAAGCGGTGGCCAATCAGGAATTTAATTTATATGTTCAGCCGCAGGTATCCACTCACAGTGGTGATGTGGTGGGGGGAGAGGTGCTGCTGCGCTGGATGCACTCCGGGCAAGCTAAGCGCACGCCAGCTGATTTTATACCGGTGCTTGAATCCTCTGGAATGATCGTTGATGTCGGGCTCTGGGTGATTCGAACCTCCTGCGAATATCTGCGCAATATGCTCGATCGTAATCTGTGGAGCGAAGAGATGCAGATGGCTGTCAATATCAGTCCAAAACAGTTCCATGATCCGCAGTTGATCAAATCGCTTGAGCACAGCCTAAAAAGTTACGACATTCGTCCCGATATGCTGACCTTAGAAGTGACTGAAAATTTACTCATCGACGATTTTGAATCGGTGGTGGATAAAATGAAAAAAATTCGCAATATGGGAACACGCTTTGCCATTGATGACTTTGGAAGCGGTTACTCGTCAATGATCTACCTGAAGCGGTTGCCGCTGGATATTTTAAAGATCGATCGCGAATTTATTACCCACCTTAATTCCGACAAAGAAACCCTCGGCCTGGT
Source organism: Porticoccaceae bacterium (assembly GCA_017858135.1). GTDB lineage: Bacteria > Pseudomonadota > Gammaproteobacteria > Pseudomonadales > Porticoccaceae > HTCC2207. The sequence goes on from JAFMBY010000024.1 coordinate 22,538, forward strand.
CGAGGCGATTATGATGGTCGCCCACCACTACGGTCTTGATGTGGTAGCGGAAGGCGTTGAGAAACGTGAGGTTCTAGAAATTTTGCGCAGTCTCGGCTGCGAAAAATATCAGGGCGCTCATTTCAGTATGCCCGTCTCTCTGGATAAATTTCAGCGTCTGCTGGCAGCCTAGGCGCCTGTCGAATCTACTATGCCCTAGTGCGAATAGCTGAATTTAGCGCTTTTAGATGCTCAACGTCGTTATATAGCCCGATTATTTGTCTCAATCGAGCACAAAAAACCGCTCAAATGGGACTATCCCTCGCGACGAACCTTTCAGTCCGACAGACTCCTGCCGAAAAACCTATTGTGACCGCAACCACAGGCAGGTAGAATCCGCGCTTTCTGCCCATCAGGGCAATTTTTAAGAACGACTCAATTTTATTCGGAGAAATTTTCATGGCGACTGAACGCACTCTATCCATCATCAAGCCCGACGCCGTTGCCAAAAACGTTGTTGGCCAAATCCTCAGCCGTTTTGAATCAGCTGGTCTGAAAATCGTTGCCTGCAAAATGCAGCACCTGACTCAGGAGCAAGCTGAAGGCTTCTACGCTGAGCACAGCGAGCGTCCTTTCTTTAAGGATCTGGTTGCGTTTATGACCTCTGGCCCGGTTTCTGTGCAGGTGCTAGAAGGCGAAAATGCGGTGATGACCAACCGTGATCTAATGGGTGCTACCAACCCTAAAGAAGCAGCGGCCGGTACTATTCGTGCTGACTTTGCCGAATCAATCGACGCCAATGCCGTACACGGTTCTGACGCAACGACATCGGCAGCGCGCGAAATCGCCTACTTCTTTGCTGACAATGAGATTTGCTCTCGCTAGAGACCTTCCCCCTTGTCATATCCAGGGGGTTAGAGGTGGCGAGAGAAACAGAGAGACCAGGACATCTATGTCCCAGCAAACAGATGTAACAGTAAACGACGAACAGCCCCGAAAGGACAAAACGAACCTTTTGGGGCTTTCTGCTTCCCGTATTGGCGACTTTTTAGAGTCGCTTGGCGAGAAGCGTTTTCGTGGCACGCAGATTCTCAAGTGGATTCATCAGCTCGGTGTTGATGATATCAACGAGATGACCAATATCTCCAAAGGCCTGCGTGAAAGTCTGGCGGAGGTCGCAGAGGTTGCCTTACCCGAGGTAGTGAGCTGTCAGGACTCTGTCGACGGCACGCGCAAATGGCTGATTCGAGTTGATGGCGGCAGCTGTATCGAGATGGTCTACATTCCTGAGCGCGATCGCGGCACCCTCTGTGTCTCATCGCAAATTGGCTGCGCGCTGGACTGCAGTTTTTGCGCTACCGGTAAACAGGGATTTGCCCGTGACCTGACCACCGCAGAGATTATTGCTCAGCTGTGGATCGCGGCGAAATCCTTTGACCAATTCGATCCCAAAGCGCCGCGTCGTGTCACCAATGTGGTGATGATGGGCATGGGCGAACCACTGATGAACTTCGACAATGTTGTCGATGCCATGAGCTTGATGCTCGATGACAACGCCTATGGTTTGTCCAAGCGTCGGGTTACCCTTAGCACCGCTGGTGTGGTTCCGGAGTTAGATAAGCTCGGTGATGTCAGTGATGTGTCTCTGGCGATTTCACTGCATGCACCGAATGACGAGCTGCGCAATCAACTGGTTCCAATCAACCGTAAATATCCGCTGGCAGATTTTATTGATAGTGCCAAGCGCTATCTTGACAAAATGCCAGATAATCGTCGCAAGGTGACTGTCGAGTACACGTTGATGGATCGGATCAATGATCGCGATGAACACGCTAAAGAACTGTCTGCACTGCTGCGCGATTTACCCTGTAAAATAAACCTGATTCCGTTTAATCCGTTTCCCGGATCTGAGTATAAAAAAGTCACCAAAGTGGCCCTCACCCGGTTTAGGGACATTCTGCATAATGACGGGTACACTGTCACGGTGCGCACGACTCGCGGTGACGATATTGCCGCAGCCTGTGGCCAGTTGGCCGGTGAGGTCAATGATCGAACCAAGCGCCAAGAACGCTATAAAAAGCGTTTGCAGGATCAGAGTGAAGAGCAGGTAGTGAAGATTGTTGGCTAGCGGGTGAGTTGCTCACGGGCCAAAAGCAGTATAGGAATGCTGATGTTTAAAAGGCTGTTTTCCGTAAGAGAACAGTGACAAGGAGAGGGAATCATGAGAACCCCGATAAGAAATTATTCGAGATTTTTGTTGTTGGTTGCCGTCGTAGCTATTGCCGGCTGCGTGTCGAGTGGTGCTAATAAAAGTGCCGGAGCAGATCCGGATGCGGCAAACCAAAAGCATATTCGTCTGGCGCTCAACTATATTGCCTCGAACAATCGCGATCTCGCCCGAGTTCATTTAGAGAAAGCAAAAATATTTAATCCGCGTTCTGCTGAACTCTATAATGGTTATGCTCTGTTGTATCAGATGGAACAGGAATTTAAGTTGGCCGAGGAGCACTATCGTAAAGCTCTGACCACGAATAAAGATTACACCCTGGCGCGCTACAATTTTGCCGCCTTCCTGTTTAATCAGGGACGCATGCAGGACGCCCGCCGGCAAATGCAAAAAGTCACCGAGGATCTTGGCTATGAGCGTCGCGCTCAGGCATTTTATATCCTTGGGCTGAGTCACAATCGTCTGGGTGACAGTGCAATGGCGCTGGAATCGTTTGAAAAAGCGACGCAGCTGTCAGCGGGATTTGCACCGCCTTATATAGAGGCTGCCGCCATTTATTTTCAGCAAGGAAATTACCCGCTGAGTAAACTGGCGCTGGATCGTTTCAGGCAAATAAGCAAACCTACCGCACAGAGCCTGTGGCTGTCGGTGAGATTAGAAGAACGCTTTGGCAACAGAGACAATGCTGCCAGCGAAGGATTGAAATTAAAGAACCTGTTTCCGTATTCAAGAGAAGCCCTTGAATATCAGGCGCGATTAAACCAGTAGTTAATGTGAGTGATAAGTTAAATGTTTAGTGGCACACCTATCGTGCGGCGCAAGTCGCGACAGATAATGGTCGGCAACGTCCCGGTTGGGGGTGATGCACCCATCTCTGTGCAGAGTATGACCAATACCAGTACGGCGGATGTTGCGGCAACCGTTGCGCAGATTAATCGAATTCAAGCTGCGGGCGCAGATATTGTTCGTGTCTCGGTGCCATCGATGGAAGAGGCTGAGGCTTTTGGTGAGATTCGCCGACAAGTCAACGTTCCATTGGTTGCCGACATCCACTTCGATCACCATATCGCCTTGCGTGTTGCCGACCTCGGTGTCGACTGCTTGCGTATCAACCCCGGTAATATTTCTCGAGAGAGTCGTCTGCGTGAAGTGATTGCCAAAGCGCGTGATCTCAATATTCCGATTCGCATCGGTGTTAACGCCGGCTCACTGGGCAAAGATCTGCTGCGCAAATACAGCGAGCCCACTGCCGAAGCCATGGTTGAATCGGCAATGCGCAATGTCGATCTGCTCGACAAGTATGATTTCCAAGACTTCAAAGTCAGCGTGAAAGCCTCCGACATTTTTATGGCCGTTGCCGCCTACCGCGATCTGGCGACACGTATTGAACAGCCGTTGCATCTGGGTATTACCGAGGCGGGCGGCCTGCGTTCGGGAACGGTAAAATCGGCCATTGGTCTCGGTGCACTGCTGCTCGATGGTATTGGCGATACCGTGCGAATCTCACTCGCCGCCGATCCAGTCGAAGAGGCCAAAGTTGCTTGGGATATGCTGCGCAGCTTGCGGCTACGCAGTAAGGGCATCAACTTTATTGCCTGCCCGAGTTGTTCGCGCCAAAATTTCGATGTTATCTCGACGGTTAACGAATTAGAAAGTCGTCTTGAAGATATTACCGTGCCAATGGATGTGTCGATTATCGGCTGCATTGTCAACGGCCCAGGTGAGGCGAAAGAATCTGATTTTGGTTTGACCGGTGGCGACCCTGCTAATCTGGTTTACCTTGACGGCGTGCCCGACCATAAAGTGGGCAACGAAAATCTGGTCGATGAACTCGAAGCGCAAATTCGCGCAAAAGCTGCTGCCAAAGAAGCGCAGATGGCGTTAGATGCCGAGCAGATAATTGCCAAGGGCTAATCCTTTAACTTTGACGTGGATCTCTAAGAGCGCAGCATGAAAATTCAATCCATCCGCGGGATGAATGATCTACTCCCCGACCAATCCGCTACCTGGCAGTATCTCGAAAGAGTGATTGCCGATGTGTTAGCGCGCTACAGTTATAGAGAAATACGTTTCCCGATTCTGGAACAGACCGAACTCTTCAAGCGCTCTATCGGTGAGGTAACCGATATTGTTGAAAAAGAGATGTACACCTTCGACGATCGCAACGGTGACAGTCTCACCTTGCGCCCGGAAGGCACTGCCAGCTGCGTGCGGGCCTGCAATCAGAATGGGCTGCTGCACAATCAGATTCAGCGGCTCTGGTACATGGGCCCCATGTTCCGTCACGAGCGACCGCAGAAAGGCCGTTTGCGTCAATTTCATCAGATTGGTGTTGAGGCCTTCGGTTTAAATGGTCCCGATATAGATGCCGAGCTGCTATTGCTCACTGCGCGGCTGTGGCAAGCGCTAAAAATTGATCACGCCGTGACCTTGCAGATTAATTCTCTCGGCACCGCCGCTGATCGCGCCGCCTATCGCGCTGCACTGGTTGAGTATCTCAGTGTTCGCGAGGAGCAACTTGATGAAGACAGTCAGCGACGCCTGCACTCTAATCCTATGCGTATCCTCGACAGTAAAAATGCCACGACTCAGGCACTGCTCAATGGCGCGCCGAGCTTAGACGATTTTATTGATAACGAGTCCCGAGAGCACTTTCAACAGCTGTGCACTATGCTCGATGCCGCCGGTGTCAGCTACGAGGTCAATTCCCGCTTGGTGCGCGGTCTTGACTACTATTCAAAGACAGTCTTTGAATGGGTTACCAGCAGTCTCGGTGCCCAGGGTACAGTGTGTGCCGGGGGGCGCTATGATGGCTTGGTCGAGCAGCTCGGCGGCAAACCCTGTCCCGCTGTTGGCTTCGCGATGGGGTTGGAGAGACTGGTGCTGTTGCTTGACGAGTTGGACGTAGTGCCGGATAGTGTCGCCCAGACTGTGGATCTGTATTTGGTTGCCGTGGGCGATGTAGACAGACAGGCGCTGGTGCTGGCAGAAAGCCTGCGCTCTGATTGCCCTGCGGTGCGAATGCAGACAAACTGCGGTGGTGGTAGCTTTAAGTCGCAAATGAAAAAGGCCGATAAAAGTGGTGCGTCCATCGCCCTGATATTGGGCGAAGATGAAGCCGCGAACAATACGATCGGCGTAAAGTTTCTGCGCCAAGACCGCCCCCAAGAGACGCTCGAGCAACATCAGTTGGGCAACTTATTAATGACTATTTTTGATTGAGGAACAGCTGTGGCAGACCATATTACTGAAGAAGAGCAAATCGAAGCACTCAAGCGCTGGTGGGACGAAAATGGTAAACAAACCATCCTCGCAATTGTGCTCACCGTCGGTGGCTATTTCGGCTGGCAGGCCTGGACTCAGCACGTTGACGATCAAGCAGCAGCGGCATCACTTGTTTATCAGGAGATGCTCGACAATATCGCCGGCAATAGGCCTGGCGAGACGTTAGCGACACAACAGCAAGCCGATATTAAACAGTTGGCAGAGACGCTAAAGCAGCAGCATGGTGGATCTCAATATGCATTTAACGCTGCACTGATCAAAGCCAAACTGGCGGTTGAAAGCGATGACCTTGCCAGCGCTGCAATTGAATTGCAGTGGGCCATGGACAATACAGATCAGACGATCAATAAGAACATTGCCCGGTTGCGTCTTGCTCGCGTTGAAGCGGCGCAAGACAATCTGGATACTGCATTGCAATTGGTTCAGGGTGTAGACGCTGGTGAAATGAAATCGGCTTTTGATGAAGCCAAAGGGGATTTCTATTTGCAGCAGGGCAATAGTGCGGCCGCTTACACTGCCTATGAAGCGGCGCTGATTGGCGTCGACGGGCAAGACAGCTCGGCCAGAGCGCTGCTGCAACTTAAAATCAGTCAAGTCCAGCCAGTCGCCATTGACACTGTTGAGACTGAGCTATCTCAAGAAACGGCTGAAGAACAGGCTGATCCCTCATGAAAAAACTCAATTTAGTACTCTGCGCGCTGTTGATTTCCGGTTGTAGCTGGTTTGGTGGCGATGAAGAGGGTGAAATTAAACCTGCAGAACTGGTTAAATTCGAACAGCAAGTAAAAATTAAGAAACAGTGGTCGGCAAAAGTTGGCGGTGGCAACAAAAAGTTTTGGGCCAGCCTGCGCCCCGCCGCGAACCGTGACAGCGTCTTCGTCGCTGATCACGAGGGCAAGGTTAGCGCAATTGATCTCGCCACCGGCAAGCGTCGCTGGAGTACCGAATTAGATGCACCGCTATCTGGCGGGGTCGGCTATGCCGCCGGGCAGATTATGGTCGGCAGTATCGAAGGTGACGTCTATGCGCTGAATGCCGCAGACGGTTCACTATCCTGGACTGCCAAAGTGAGTTCAGAGATATTGGCCAGCCCTCAGGGCAATGGTGATGTTATTGCAGTGCAAACCATTGACAATAAACTGTTCGTTTTCGAAGCTGGCAGTGGCGAGCCACTCTGGCAACATGAAGACGACGCTCCGCTGCTCACGGTTCGTGGTACCAGTCTAGCGCTGGTCACCGACAGAATGATTTTGGCCGGTTTTGATTCCGGTAAGTTGGTCGCCTTCAATCCAGAAAACGGATCGCTAATTTGGGAGTCGCGTCTGGCGCTACCCAAAGGACGTACCGATCTTGAGCGTATGGTTGATATTGACGGTGAGCCGTTGCTGGTCGATGACGTGATCTATGCGGTGACCTATCAGGGCCGGCTGGGTGCCATGTCTCGCGGTACCGGCAGAAGTCTGTGGTTTCAAGACAGCTCCTCTCACTCCGCACCAGCTTACAGTAGCGGCCAGGTCTATGTCAGTGAAGCAGACAGCAGCGTCCGCGCTTTCCGGTCTGGCAGTGGGCAGGTGATATGGAGCAACGACCAACTGTTTTTGCGTCGTGTCACGGGTCCGGCAACATTAGGTGGTTATATTGCAGTTGCCGATGCCGAAGGCTACCTGCACTTACTGGATACAGAAGATGGCCACTTTGTTGCCCGCACCAAAGTCGATGGTAGTGGCGTCAGCGCACCGATGCTGAGTGTCGGCGACAGTTTGATCATTCAATCTAATAGTGGTTCGCTGAGCGCATTTAAAATTCAATAGCGATAATTGTCTGCAACTACAGTAGAATGCCGCACTTAAACCTGCGGCATTTTTAATTCCATGATTCC
>JAFMBY010000118.1 GCA_017858135.1 Porticoccaceae bacterium
ACCCAGTTAGGCGCGCATGATAGGGTCAAGTTTTTGATCTGTCAAAGAAAATTGAGCAAAATGCCCGCCAATGGGCCAGTATAATTATCCCCAGGCGACCTCAATAAAATAAACCAGTAGCTCAATTATGCGTAACCTTATCCTAGCGTCCTCTTCAATTTATCGAAAGTCCCTCCTCAAGCGACTACAGATTGAGTTCAAATGCGTCTCTCCTGACATCGATGAGTCTCCACGCGACGACGAAACTGCCCTCGATCAGGCGCTGCGATTAGCCGATGAAAAAGCTCAGGCTGTCGCGCTACAGTTTCCTGATGCGACGGTGATTGGTTCTGATCAGGTTGCAGAGCTATGCTTTACCGAAACCTCCGCAAACGCTCGCAGGCCAGTAATCTTGGGCAAGCCGGGTAACCATCAGTGCGCAGTTGAGCAACTCAGCGCGCAGTCCGGCCAGACCGTTAAGTTTTACACGGCAGTAACAGTACTCAGTGGCGGACTGTTAAACCGCGCCATGGATATCACTGAGGTCCGCTTTCGCCATCTTAGCAATGCTGAAATTGAAGACTATCTACAGGCTGATAAACCTTATAACTGCGCCGGTAGCTTTAAAGCCGAAGCGCTTGGTATTAGCCTGTTTGAATCGGTTATTAGCCACGATCCCACCGCCCTTATTGGCCTGCCACTAATTAAAGTCTCGCAATTACTTCGTCAAGTCGAGATCGAGACACATCAATAGAGCGTGGATGTAATTTCGCCAAACAGGTCTAGGCAGGCTAGCGGTTTAAACGCGCGCAATCGATCGACATGATGCGCGCCGTAACTCACCGCGATTCTCGGCATCGCCGCATTGACCGCCATTTCCATATCGAACTCTGTATCGCCAACCATCACCGCTTGATCTGCACTAAGATCAAACTCCGCCAGCAACTCATTCAACATTAACGGATGTGGTTTGGAGAGAGTCTCATCCGCGCAGCGACTGGCGTGGAAAAACGTCTGCATGTCCAGACTATCGAGAACTCGATCAAGCCCCGCCCTGCTCTTTCCAGTCGCCACTGCCAGCTGATAGCCCTGAGCTTTTAAATCATGCAAGGTCTCTTCGACGCCAGGGAAAAACGCGCAGGGAGCGTTATCTTCAGCGCGGTAGTGCTGCGAATAACTGGTTTGTATTTGAAAAACCTGTTCGCGAGTCGCCTGTGGAAATAGTCGAAAGGTAGCCTCGGTGAGACCAAGACCAATAATGTCTTTAACCTCAAGATAGGAAGGCACAGTTATATCGTGATCTCGTGCAGCCATTTGCATAGCGTGGACAATACGTGCAACGGAATCGGAAATGGTGCCATCCCAGTCAAAAACAATCAGTTTGATGGCGTTTGCACTATTTGAATTAAAAGTACTCACAATTTGGTTAGTACCTTCGCCAGGTCTGCAGGCAGAGGCGCTTCGACGTCGACCCAATCACCAGATAGTGGATGCTTAAAGCGCAGAGAACTAGCATGTAGGAATAACCGCTTTAATCCGCTCTCTTTTAAACTTTCGTTGTAGTGTTCATCGCCATATTTGCTGTCACCTGCCAGCGGCTGCTGCGCAAACTGACAGTGCACTCTAATCTGATGGGTCCTGCCGGTCTCTAGTTTTATATCCAGAAGAGTTGCCGATGGAAACTGCTGCAGAATTTTGAAATGCGTCACCGACGCCTTGCCCGAAACATCGACACGCACCATCCGCTCACCGGACTGCAGCGTGTTTTTGCGCAGGGGCGCGTTAATGGTATTTTTGCCCTTGGGCCAACGCCCCTTTGCCAAGGCTATGTAGCGCTTTTCGATATTGTTGCGCTGCATGGCTTGTTGTAGCTCCAGTAGCACAGAACGTTTCTTGGCCAGCATAAGACAGCCAGACGTGTCCCGGTCGAGTCGATGAACCAATTCCAGGAACCTGAGCTCGGGATGTTCTGCGCGCAGGGCTTCAATAGCGCCGAGTGAGACACCACTGCCACCGTGAACAGCCAGACCACTTGGCTTATTAATAATCAGTAAACCATCATCTTCAAACAGCACATTGTTGGCTAAATACTGCTTTAACTGCCGACCGACGGCTGGCATCTCGCCACGCTCAGCCACTCGGATGGGTGGCAGGCGAACTATATCGCCCTCTTTCAGACGACTATCAGCTTTTACGCGACCTTTATTAACCCGCACCTCGCCCTTGCGCAAAAGCCGGTAGATACGTGACTTGGGCACACCTTTGAGGGTTTTAATTAAGAAGTTGTCTAGGCGCTGCCCAGATTGCTCTGGGCCTATATCAACGTAAGATACTTGATTGAATTGTGGTTCGATTGACATGGGGGCTGCTTATGATGATTTGGCGCGCATTGTACCTAGCGGCCTCGGTCTTCCCAACTAAATTATCTGTTTACATTGAAAGTCTCAGGGTTTGTTGTTACATTGCCGACCAAGTTCCCTGCTGCCCAGCACACAGTTGACGCTGCCCAGAGGTTGAACAGATCGCCAAAAGCATTTAATAAGGCTAAGCGAAAAGAATACATGAGAGTCTGGCCATAGGGGCCGACCCTCGATGACAGCTGAGTAGGCTGCAGAGAAAAGACAAGATAAATTTGGTTACAGAAGTTAACCACAACGAGAAAGACCTACCCTTAGAGGCCTATCTTTCTTAAAGTGAAACGCGTTTTAATCCACGACAACCCGGCATTAACGTAGGGTTTGTTGTGAGAAAAACGACCGTTCGGTTAGCTGAGAACAAGATACTAACAATGGATAGCAACCCCATACCTGCGCTTAAGGCCAGTAATCATGGGGGAAAGGAGAAACTGGCGCGGCGCATTTAACGCGCAGCACCATCTTTAGCACTTCAACATCTATACCTAGTCCCTTGCTTCACCACACCTCCTCTTACCTCTTTTCACTGATGCTCTCTCAACACAACAAGCAAAGGTGAATTATGAAACGTATGTTAATTAATGCTTCGCACACTGAAGAAGTGCGCGTCGCGATGGTTGATGGTCAGAAGCTCTATGATCTGGATATCGAAAACCGCACAAGAGAACAAAAGAAAGCCAATATATACAAAGGCAAAATTACACGAGTAGAGCCCAGCCTCGAAGCAGCATTTGTCGACTATGGCGCTGATCGTCATGGCTTCCTGCCACTGAAAGAAATCTCCCGTGAATACTTCAAAGGTAAATCCTCCGACGGTGGCCGAGTCAATATCAAGGACGTCATCCGCGAAGGCCAAGAAATATTTGTCCAGGTTGAAAAAGAAGAGCGTGGTTCAAAAGGCGCAGCACTGACCACCTTTATCAGCCTCGCTGGCCGTTATTTGGTACTGATGCCAAACAACCCCCGTGCTGGCGGTATCTCTCGCCGTATCGAAGGTGAAGAGCGTGCCGATTTACGTGAAGCGATGCGCGGGCTGAATATTCCTGAAGGGATGGGCGCGATTGTCCGCACCGCGGGTATCGGGCGAGCGACCGAAGAACTGCAGTGGGATCTCGACTACTTGCTGCAGCTCTGGAATACCATTGAAGCTGAAGCTGAAGGTGCAAAAGCACCGCATTTTCTGTTCCAAGAAAGCAATGTAATTGTCCGAGCCATTCGCGATTATCTGCGTCAAGATGTCGGTGAAGTGATCGTTGATAGTCAAGACGCTTATAATCTAGCCGCCGCCTTTATTGGCACCGTAATGCCCGATTTCACCAACAAGGTGAAATTCTATCAAGAACAGATTCCACTGTTTAACCGCTACCAAATTGAAAACCAGATTGAGACTGCATTCCGTCGCGAAGTCAGCCTCCCCTCTGGCGGTTCAATTGTAATTGATGTCACCGAAGCAATGGTCTCTATCGACATTAACTCAGCGCGCGCCACCAAGGGCGGTGATATCGAAGAGACAGCCTTCAACACCAATAAAGAGGCCGCCGAGGAAGTTGCTCGTCAATTGCGTCTTCGCGACGTTGGCGGGCTGATCGTGATCGACTTTATCGACATGCTCAATGCGCGACACCAGAAAGAAGTGGAAAACAAAATTCGCGACGCGCTGAAGATTGATCGCGCGCGTGTTCAGGTCGGCCGTATATCGCGCTTTGGACTGCTTGAGATGTCCCGTCAACGATTGCGCCCGTCTCTCGAAGAAACCATGTCAAAGGTCTGTCCACGCTGTAAAGGCCAGGGCACTATCCGCGGCACACGTTCGTTGGCGCTCTCTATTCTGCGTCTGATCGAAGAAGAAGCACAGAAAGAGTTCAGCAAAGAAATTCGCGCTATTGTGCCGGTATCAGTCGCCACCTTCCTGCTCAACGAAAAACGTCGTGAGATATCTGAAATTGAAGGTCGCAACAAGATTAACGTTGTGGTGCTGCCGAACACACAGATGGAAACACCCCATTATGAGGTTGTCCGCATTCGTGCTCAGGATGATGACGAAAATAGCGATGAGTTCAGCTATAAACTAGCCCATGACCTAAGCCACAAAGAGCCAGAGCAGGATCTTGAGCGCAGCAGTGCGCCGCTGCCGGTCTCTGAGCCAGCCGTCAAGACTCTAGTGCCCAACACCCCAGCGCCGATTATGCCGGAAAAAGCAGCAGCCACAGCCGTTGTGACTGAGGAAGCGAAACCAGGTCTGGTCAAACGTCTTTGGAATTCAATGTTCGGCGGTGGCGGCACAGAGGAAGTCGAGGTTAAGGAAGAAGAAACGCCCCGCTCGAACAGCTCTAACAGACGTCGAGGCGGACAAGAAAATCGAAACCGTCAAGGTAATCGCCGGCCCAATAATCGTAATCGCAATGACAATGCGCGCAATACTGAGCGCACTGATAATCGCCAAAAGAGTGATAAGCCAGCACCTAGTGGAAATCGCAACGAACAGCCCAGACCAGCGGTCAAAGAGCAAAGCGCTGGCGCCACAGATACACGTCAGGCAGGTGACCAACGTCCAGACACAGCTGAGGGCGGCGATCTTAAAAAACGTCCAAGTGACAAGCGCAGGGGCCCGCGTCGCCGTCGCCAGCGTCAGGATGTTCCGCAGGATACCATCGCGCAGACTTCAGCGGACATAGCAGTAGAGTCTGCAAGCGTGGAGTCAACGCCAACAGTAACCGACTCCGCTCCCGTCGCGGCCGTTACAAGCGAGACAACCAAGCCAGTTGAAGCGACGACCACAGATAGCGCCGCAACAAAGCCAGCTCGCAAGCGCCCGGCCCGCAAACGCAAGCCAAAGGCTGAGACAGCAGACGTTGCAGAAACAGCCACTACGGAAGCGACATCGACTGAAACAGTTCAGGCAGTTGCGGAAAGTCAGGATTCGTCTGTCACCGCAACGGAGAAACCAGCGCCCAAGCCTAGAGCTCGTCGCAAAGCCCCGGCTAAAGCAAAAAATGTCGAGACAGATGCGCCGTCTGAAGCAAGCCCTGCTGCAACTGATGCAACTGCCGATACCTCGGTCAAAGCTGATAAGCCTGCCGCAGCTGAAAAGCCTAAAGCGATTAAAAAGGCCCCTGCTGTCGCGGCAGAGAAACCTGCTCAGCAACCAGCTGCTTCGGGAACGGCCAGAGCAAGCAATGATCCACGCTTTAAGCCGAAGCCCGTCAGCGCTGTGTCTGTGAGTACTGAACGTCTCGAAAAACCCGCTTCCAGCGCACTCGACACAAGCAAGCCTGCGCCGATTGAAGTGCCAAAGGCACCGGTAGCGAGAGCGTCAAATGACCCGCGCAAGAAACGAGCCGTTAAGACAGAGCCGGCTGATGTGGCGTCAAAGGCAACAAACGTCTCAGACTTAAATGCTGGAGTAACTAAAGAAACGGACGAAAATAGTTCCAAGTAGTAATTGGTACTTGTCCTCTCAAAAAGGCGCTGTATAATCGCGCCTTCACCAGGTGGGATGGCAGAGCGGTTGAATGCACCAGTCTTGAAAACTGGCTTAGGTTA
>JAFMBY010000025.1 GCA_017858135.1 Porticoccaceae bacterium
CCCATTCCGCTCGAGAGCCACCTTGTGCTCGACGGCGACCGCATGACCGGACGAGTCACCTCGTGTAACTACTCGCCAACCCTGAATAAACCCGTTGGCCTCGCCTATGTCGAGCCAGAAAAAGTCGCAGCGGGCAGTCATTTCACGATTAAATCTAGCGGCGGTGTGCTGGTCGACGCAGTCGTGGTCAAACTGCCCTTCTACGACCCCGAAACGCAGCGTCAGGAGCTTTGATTATGTCATCCACTATCGTCACCAACTCCCTGCGCCGCAGCCAACTCTATCGCCGTCATATTGAGATGGGCGCTACTTTTGAAGCACTTGGCGACAGCGTCGTTGTCTCGCGCTATGGCAAGCATGAAGAGGAACTGGCCCAGGCACAACAACTTGGACTCGCCGATCTCTCCACCTTGCCACGCCTAGGCTTTAAAGGAACAGGCACAACAGATTGGGCCACCCGTCAGGGCATAGAACTGCCCGCACAGCCCAACCGGGCAACGTTACAGAGCGATGGCACATTGGTCGCACGTCTCTCGCAGAGCGAACTGCTGCTGGCCAGCAATCTGCATGGCCTCTCAGAGCAGATCGCCAATGCTACTCAGGCTGTAGCTCAATCATCACTCCCCGAGCGCGTCTATAGCTTGCCGCGCCATGACAGCCACAGCTGGTTAGTCCTCTGTGGCAGCCATGCAGCGGAAACACTCGCCAAAGTCTGTGGCGTCGACTTGCGAGCGCATAAATTTGCCAACGGCGAAGTCGCCCAGACCTCAGTTGCCAGAGTCAACGGCGTGCTGGTGCGCAACGACCACGGCGATACACTCGCCTATTCCATCTTTAGCGACAGCAGCTCAATAGAGTTTTTGTGGGATAGCCTGCTCGATGCGATGATCGAGTTTGATGGTGCAGCAATCGGTGTTCCGGTATTGCGCGATTGCTGACGACGCGCTGCTGATGTCCTGGCCGCGCTATGTTGTCATGCTGACCGAGCAGAGACTGTCAGGCTCAAAATAGCAACAAAACTTGCCCTGTGGCTGATTGCAAACCAGCCAGCCACATACGATACTGGCGCCATGAAAAATAATAAAAATATCGAAATCGGCGCGTTAAAAATCTTTGCCGCGGTCTCCAATTCAGAAACCCTGACTCAGGCCGCCGAACAACTTGGCATCACCCAATCCGCTGTCTCGCAAACCATCAAACAATTGGAAATCCAAACCGACACGCAACTGGTTATCACTCGCTCGCGACCAATCAAACTCACCCCCAGCGGCCAGGTACTCAAAGACTACGCCAACCAAGTGATCGAAGACACCCAACGTATGCTCTCCGACGTGCGCATGGCCTCCAAAGGCGGCTTGATACCACTCAATGTCGGCATGGTCGATTCCTTCTGCGACGTCGCCGGCCTGCAACTTATGCAGCAACTCAAGCCCTTTACCTCTCGGCTCGCCCTGCGCACCGGACTCGTCTCACCGCTCACCCAAGCACTGCTCAATCGCGATCTGGATCTATTGATTACCGGGGACCCACTCGATGAACACCCGCAACTGCAGCGCTACCCGCTGTTACGCGATCCATTTGTGGTGTTGGTGTCGAAGCAGTGCGTTCAGCAAAAAGAACTTGATATTGAGTGGTTGGCAGAGAACCTGCCCTTTATTCAGTACAACCGTCAGTCGCGACTCGGTGCCTTGACCGATCTTATTGCACGACGCATGAATATTAAACTAATGACCAACTATGAACTCGACAGCACGCAAACTCTGCTGCGCTTTGTACAGTCCGGTCACGGCTGGTCGATTGTCACCGGACTGTGCATGGTACGTTACCCAGAGCTGCTCAATGACGTCCATGTTATGCCGCTGGCTAGGGGCAATCATGCGCGCTACCTGACCCTGCTCTGCCGTCCGGATGAGCTCGGCAAACTTCCGCAAATAAGCGCTGATATTTGCCGCACGCTCTACAGCAACGAGATTGTCCCGCAACTGGAAAAGATAGCCCCCTGGCTAACACAGCAAGCCTATGCGATCGACGAAATGCCGGCGATATAAAGCCCGTTAAACAATCAATCCGGGATCGTCATCGACATCGGTTAACAGTTCTGATGTCGGTGTCAGCGGGACTTTTACACTGCCAATAACATACGACTTCTCGCCGTTATCTGACGGCAAATGCTCATCCGTCCAACCCAACGCAGCCACCTTGTTTTCGATCATGGCATCAATTTCAGTCGCCGAATAATCCACTGACGCGAGAATCTCACGGGTTGACTGACCATGACGCTCGGTTGGCGAAACGGATCTAATCAAGCTATTAGTCGGCCGAATTGCATAGTGGTCAATTTGCGTTAAGCAGTGACCGCTGGGATGATCAGCGTGAATCGAGAAGGAAAAACTGCCCAAGTCAGTACCAACAAAACCATCGGCTTCACGGCTGTACATGGAACGTAAAGTCTCAATTGACTGCGGCTGGGCGGCAGCAATATCAGCCGCAACAAAACGCTTTACCCACTCATCTGACGAAGCCTGTTGGAACGCCACAGTGAGGAACGTTTGAATATCGGCGGTCACAGTAATGCCCTGCAGACCGGGCACAGTGGTTTCCAAGCGCTCAAGATCGGCTTCACTGGCATCGATAAAAATCCAGTCATCCCAGGTTTTGTAAAAGTGTGACAGCGCATGATTGCCCATCGCCGCGCGGCCCGATGGCTCATTAAACGGCTCGAGCCCGGCGTAATCAAAACAGAATGGCAGCTGCGCCAGATTGGTCACCGCCGACAGGGAGGTGCGCGCACGCGCGACATGACCGGTTTTCAATCGATGGTAGAGTGCCACGGCCATACCCAGACCACCGGCAAACCCGCAGTTGACATCCAGGGTACCCAAGTGGGCGTGTTCCTCTGGCGTCTCAACGCCACCAAAGCGGGACATAATGCCGCTATTGGCCTGAATAATATCGTCGTAACCAATGTAATTGGTCTTCGGACCAGAAACTGGGCCACCGAGACAATCGAGGCGACAGAACAGCACGCCGGGATTAATTTTCTGCAAGCTATCGTGATCGAGACCGAGGCCGGCGATCTGCCGCTCAGGGGCATTGATAACCACCATATCGACCGTGCGTACCAGTCGTTCGAAGGCCTCTCGACCCTGAGGCTGGTTAATATCAATAAGGCCACTGCGCTTGCCCATATCGGACTGAAACGCAAACAGAGTCCCAATCAACGGATCATAAGTCGGCACCACCGACTGCAGTTTAATAATCTCTGCACCAAAGCGCGCCAAAAAGGCTGACGAGTGCGGTCCGGCAATCACATTGGTTAAATCGAGAATACGTATGCCATCCAGCCAACCGGTTTTATCCATCAGATTTGTCTGCGCATCGCCACTAACGACCTTTGGCCGGGTCACCGTCTCTGCCGCCGCAACCTCTTTTAACAACTGCAACGCGACGTCGAAACTAACCATTTTGCGTGGCGCTGGTGACAGCATCAGGTGAGCCGACTCTTCCAGCCAGGCGACTGGACCAGGCTGCTTCATCAGGCCGTACTCAGGATCGTTGACTTCAACAATTAGACCTGCGCTGCTGCAGTGTTCGCTATTGACCCATTCGTTGGTCGTTTGATGTGGTGCGCCAGGAATTTTGCCCTCACCAAAGATAACCCCCCACTCATCTGAGGTCTTGGTGAGAAATACCAGTTTCATTTTCTCAGCAATAATATCTGCCCACTTTTTTGGCAACGGATAAACACCAATAGAGGTCTCACCGTCCCACTGGCTCACTGGCTGGTGCAGGTCAGAGGTTTCCGGCAGCCCTTCGGCGACCAGCTCTTCATAGAGGCCAAGCACTTCTAGGCAGCGTCGGGCGTGAGTGCGGTGCGAGGGGCAGACGCAGTAAAACTTGCGGCCATCGGCACAGTCATAGGTGCGATAGAATGGATCGAGGTATTCCTGCAGATCTTCATAGCTCACATCGAAAGGAATATTCGCTGCGCGGCGACGTTCGATTTCCAGTTCGCGCATGGTTTTATAACGCTCAGGCAGTCCGTCGACAACGTAAGAGTTATAGGAAAGCCCTTCCATCATCGCCGCGACTACAGGTACTTCGATGCTGTCACCACTACCGGTTTTTTCACGACCAAATAACGCCAGTGCCAGTGCGCTGGCTCCGAGACAGGTGGCATAAGAAGAACCCAGAGGCAGCGGTGAAAAACACGGATTCAGGCCCATCAATATTCGGTTAAAGCCCATATCGGTGAACGCACCCGCCGTGGCAGCCACTACCGCTTCGGTGGCTTTCCAGTCGCGGCGCAACTGATCATTGCTGGCAAAGCCAGGCATGGACAGGGTAATCAATTGCGGACGCTGCTCGCGCAACTGCTGGAAGTCGACGCCGAGCTTTTCCATCACACCAGGGCGGAATGATTCAATCACAATATCAGCTTGCTCGATAAGACTCAGCGCCTCAGACAGCCCCTGTTGATTTTTCAAATCGAGACGCAGGCAGCTCTTGTTGCGATTTAAGATCGCATTGGCAGCATGGTCCCACTGCGGACCCTGCGGGGGATCGATATGAATAACAGTGGCGCCCAGATCGGCCAAGACCATGGCAACTGCCGGTCCAGCTATCTGCTGACCGAAGTCAACGACACGAACGCCAACAAGTGGGAGCTGAGAGTGTTTTTGCATGGCCTACTACCTTTTTAAAATCGCTGTTCTTATTCTGTTAGCCATGCTCTTTCGGGCTTTCTTGAAAGCCCTTTGTTGCAACCTCTTTTTTCGTCAAGGTCAACACTGAGATAGCCGTTAATGGGCGGCATAGTAAGAGCGAAGTATTGGCCATACCATCAATTTAAAATTGGCCTCAGGCACGGTTTTTTTTATGCCTCAACAGCGTCCGCGACGAAAAGCTGAAAGCCCCACAAACAGTGGCCTGTAGAGCCATAAGCTGATGCTAATAAGGGCTGTGACACCGGTCGCGTTAGCGCGGTTTTAACCGCGAGTCACAATGAATTTTAGGGTTATGGGTCGTTTTTTTTAATACCTGTATCGTATTTTTATTTAAAACAATACAAATCGTATCGATATGCTGTTTAAACGTCGAAAAGCAGTGTAGTATCGCTGCCATAAAACCTAAAAATAGAACCATATCTAAGAGGGGCGCGACGACCATGGACGCGGAACAAAAAAATCTGCCAAACACCGAGCTATCGAAACGCATGTCCCTGAATTCAGGTAGTCATCCGATCATGGCGCTGGGGTCAGCATTAACTGTTGTTGCCTTTGTACTGTTTACTGTGATCAGCCCGGACTATGCCGGCTCTGTTTTTAATCGCGCGCGGGATTTTATTTCCTCGCAGCTCGATTGGTACTACATCGCGATCATGAACTTCTATCTGATCTTTGCCGTACTTTTAGTGTTCAGCAAGTACGGTAAGATTCGCTTGGGAGCCGATTCAGACAAACCCGAGTTTAGCTATTTTGCCTGGTTCTCGATGCTGTTTGGTGCCGGCATCGGCATCGGTATTCTGTTCTGGAGTATTGCCGAGCCCATTACGCACTTTCAAAATAACCCGTTTATTGATGCCAGCCAGAGCATGAGCGCCGAGGCGGCCCAAATCGCCATGCGCATTTCAATTTTTCATTGGGGACTGCATGGCTGGGCTCTCTATGCCGTACTCGGCATGACCTTCGCCTATTTCTCCTACCGCAAAGGACTGCCGCTATCGATTCGTTCAGCTCTCTATCCAGTATTTGGAGAGCGCATCCATGGGCCGATTGGCTTTATCGCTGATCTGCTGGCGGTACTCGGTACCGTATTTGGCATTGCCACGTCACTGGGGCTCGGCGCTCAACAGATGAATGCCGGCATCAGCTATCTGCTCGGCATTGAGATATCCATCGCCACTCAAATATTGTTGATCTCGGTGATCTCGGTGGTCGCAACGCTGTCAGTACTGAGCGGCATCAATCGCGGCATTCGCATTCTCAGCGAACTGAATATGAAACTGACTCTGCTTATTTTGGCGCTATTTTTTGTCTTTGGCCCGACTCTTTATCTGCTTAGTTCAATTGCCACCAACAGTCTCGACTACCTGGTGAACTCACCAGCCCTGGGAGTTTGGATCGACCCTGACCGCGACTCTCAGTGGCAGAGCTGGTGGACGATTTTTTATTGGGGCTGGTGGATTGCCTGGTCACCCTTTACTGCCATGTTTATTGCCCGTATCTCGCGCGGACGTACCATTGGCGAGTTTGTACTCGGGGTATTGCTGGCACCCACTGTGCTGACGATTCTTTGGATCACCATCTTTGGCAATACTGCTCTGCATATTGAGATGTTTGGCGATGGCGGCGTCACCGCTGCAGTGAATGCCGATCGCACTACGGCACTGTTTAAAACCATTGAGCTACTCGATCTCGGCATGCTGATGACTGGTCTCATGGCGACTATTTGCACGGTTATGCTGTTGACTTATTTTGTTACCTCTGCGGACTCGGCAACCCTGATTATCTGCACACTGATCTCAATGGGCAGTGACGAACCAACGGCAAAGCTGCGCATTTTTTGGGGTGTGGCGATTGGTGCCGTGGCTGCTGTGCTGCTCTACTCCGGTGGACTGGAGGCCCTGCAAACCGCCTCGATCATCGCAGCACTGCCGTTTTCCGTGGTGCTTATGCTATCCACCTACGGGCTGTGTAAATCGCTTTATGCCGAGGGGCAACAACCGTTACCACAACCAACAAAAACCATAACTGAAGTAGTGGAGTAGTCGCTATGTCTACAGCAAGTTCGACACAAATAATTCTGCCGCGCATCCTGCAAGTCGGTGCCGGCGCCAGCCAGCAAGCTGGCACCATCGTCAAAGCACTGGAATGCCAGCGGCCCTTAATCGTCACCGATAAAATGATGGTGCAGTTGGGGTATGTAGCGCGCATTCAGGAGAGTCTCACGGCATTGGGTATTGTCTCCGATGTGTTTGATGACACCGTCCCCGAACCCACCGTGAGCTCAATTCAGGCCGGTGTCGAGATGGTGCGCAATGGCAGCTATGATTCGATTATCGCCATTGGTGGCGGCAGCCCCATCGACAGCGCCAAGGCAATCAGTATTCTTGGAAAATACGGCGGCGTGATGCGCGACTATAAGTTCCCGCGCGTGGTCAGCGAGCCGGGGTTGCCCATTATCGCCATACCGACTACCGCCGGCACCGGCTCTGAAGCAACCCGCGTGACCATTATTACCGATGAAACCAGTGACGAAAAAATGCTCTGC
This sequence comes from Porticoccaceae bacterium, assembly GCA_017858135.1. Lineage (GTDB taxonomy): Bacteria > Pseudomonadota > Gammaproteobacteria > Pseudomonadales > Porticoccaceae > HTCC2207. The sequence continues at coordinate 7,273 of JAFMBY010000025.1, forward strand.
GTCGGCATTGGTTTTATGCCCACCGCGGCACTGGTGGACTACGAATTAACCCTCAGTCTGCCATCCCGAACCACTGCGGATACCGGCATCGATGCACTGACTCATGCCATGGAAGCCTATGTCAGTAAGAAAGCGAGTCTCTACAGCGACACGCAGGCGATTGCCGCCATGAAGCTGCTGGCACCCAATCTGCGTCGTGCCTTCCACGATGGTAGTGATCGCAACGCGCGCGAGGCCATGATGCTCGGCTCGACATTGGCCGGCGTCGCCTTTTCCAATGCCTCGGTGGCCCTAGTGCACGGCATGAGTCGGCCAATTGGCGCCTTTTATCATGTGCCGCATGGACTCTCTAACGCGATGCTATTGCCCGCGGTCACCGAGTACTCGATTCCTGCTGCGCCAGCGCGCTACGCTGACTGTGCCCGTGCCATGGGTGTCGCTGAGGTCAGTGACAGCGATGATCAGGCCAATGCCAAACTGATGACCGAGCTCTACGCACTCAATGCGGAGTTAAACGTGCCCACGCCTGAGCAGTTTGGTATTTCGCGCGAACACTTTTTTGGCAATCTCGGAATTATGGCCGAGCAGGCCCTGGCCTCGGGTTCGCCGGGCAATAATCCCCGCGTGCCGAGCGCCGACGAGATTATTCAAATCTATAAAAAACTTTGGTAGCGCCTTTTTTAATAAACAATTTTTTAATCATTAACATTTTTTTGCGAGGATATTAAACATGACCACTGTCGGACATTTTATTAACGGTCACATTATCACGGACGGCGAACGCACTCAGGATGTCTACAACCCGTCCACTGGCGCAGTCAGCAAGCAGGTGGCACTGGCTTCGAAAGCCACCGTTGAGGAAGCCATCGCTGCAGCGCAGGCGGCCTTCCCTGCATGGCGCAACACCCCGGCGATCAAACGCGCACGGGTAATGTTTAAATTTAAAGATCTGCTCGAGCAACACGCCGACAAAATTTGCCAGATGATTGGTGAAGAGCACGGCAAAATTTCCCACGATGCCGCTGGCGAACTGCAGCGCGGTATTGAAAATGTCGAGTACGCCTGCTGCGCACCAGAGCTGTTAAAAGGCGAGCACAGTAAAAATGTTGCGCCGGGCATTGACTCCTGGAGTGAGTTTCAACCGCTGGGTGTGGTCGCCGGCATTACGCCCTTTAACTTTCCTGCCATGGTGCCGCTGTGGATGTACCCAATGGCTATCGTCTGCGGCAACTGCTTTATTCTCAAGCCCTCTGAGCGCGATCCCAGTTCAACGCTATTTATTGCCTCGCTGCTGAAGGAAGCCGGCCTTCCCGACGGCGTCATGAATGTCGTCAATGGCGATAAAGAAGCGGTGGATACACTGCTCCATAACGACCATATCAAAGCGATCAGTTTTGTTGGTTCCACGCCCATCGCCGAGTATATCTACACTACCGCAAACGCCAATGGCAAGCGCTGCCAAGCGCTCGGTGGCGCAAAAAATCACGCTATCGTGATGCCCGATGCGGATATGGATAACGCGGTCAATCAACTACTGGGTGCCGCCTTCGGCTCCTCCGGTGAGCGCTGCATGGCGCTCTCTGTTGCAGTGGCCGTTGGCGATGCCGCCGGCGATGCGCTGGTGAGCAAAATGACCACGGCCATGGACGCGCTAAAGGTCGGGCCATTCGATGACAGTAATAATGACTTTGGGCCAGTGATTACCCAGCAGCACCAGCATAAGGTGATTGGCTATATCGACAGTGCCGAAGAACAAGGCGCAACCATTGTTGTCGACGGTCGCAAGCCCAATATAGCCGGTCACGAAAATGGCTTCTTTGTCGGTGGCACGCTGATAGACGGTGTCACTGCCGAGATGGAAAGCTACAAGGCAGAAATCTTTGGCCCGGTATTGCAGGTGATCCGCGTCGACAGCATGCAGGCGGCGATGGATCTGATCGATGCCCATGAATACGGCAATGGCACCTGCATCTTCACCCGTGACGGTGAAGCGGCACGCTATTTCTCGGATAATATTCAAGTCGGCATGGTGGGCATTAATATCCCGCTGCCAGTACCGGTTGCCTATCACAGCTTCGGCGGCTGGAAGCGCTCACTGTTTGGCGATCTGCACGCCTATGGTCCGGATGCAGTGCGTTTTTATACCAAGCGTAAAACCATCACTCAGCGCTGGCCATCTGCCGGTGTCCGTGAGGGTGCGCTGTTCTCCATGCCGACCATGAGTTAATCGAGATAGACCGAGTGACGCCCATGCAAACCAGCGTGAGAGAAAAAGGCTCCACCATCAGTCGTGTGATGGAGATCATTGAGGCAGTGTCCAAGGCTGAGCGACCGTTGTCGCCAGCCGATCTCGCCTGCCTGTTGGATATCCCCAAGCCGAGCATTCACCGCCTGCTCAATCAGCTCGAGGCCGATGGTTTTGTGCAGACCAATATGCGTGGTCTGATTATCCCTGGCGAGCGCATGCACGGTGTCGCCTGGGGTGTCCTGCACAGCCAACGGTTTAGCGCCGCACGTCGTGCGATTCTGCAACAGTTGACTGAACAGATCGGCGAGACCTGTGGCATTGCCATACCCAATGGCAGCGAAATGATTTACTACGACCGCGTGCAGTCGGACTGGCCACTGCAGCTCAACTTACAGGTCGGCAGCCACACGCCGTCTTGGTGCACTGCCAGTGGCAAACTCTATCTCAGCTCACTGCCCAGGCAGCGTCGGCAAAAAATTATTAGTCATCTACCACTGCGCCAATATGCGCGCAATACGATTGTCGATGTGACACTGTTGGAGGCCGACCTTGCACGGATTAAAAACCGCAAGATTGGCACCGATAACGAAGAGTTTGTCGATGGCATGGTCGGCTGCGCGGTACCCATTTTGGACCGCGAGGGGCGGCTCTGCGCCTGCCTGTTTATTCACGCACCGGTGCTGCGTAAAAGCCTCGACCAATTGCTTAGCTATAGTGATATCCTGCGCACAGCCGCGGCTGAGCTGGGTTCACTGATTGATGGTCCAGACAGTGTGACGGGCTAACCAAGAGGCATACTAATGAAAAAAAGACTACCCCCGCTCAATTGGTTGCGCTCATTCGAAGCTGCCGCGCGCCACCTTAATTTCACGCTGGCGGCAGCCGAGCTGAATATGACGCAGGCCACCATCAGTCAGCAGATCAAAGGGCTTGAGTCGCAACTCGGCTGTGCCTTGTTTAAACGTTTGCCGCGCGGTCTAGAGTTGACCGATGCCGCGCGCGCCTATATTCCCGGGGTGCGCGAATCGATTGAGAAGCTCGCTGTCGTCACCGACGAAGTATTCGGTAAAGAGCGCAGCCACACCTTGACCGTGCGCGTTAATCTGGTGTTTTTTAACACCTGGTTGGCGCCGCGGCTGGCCGATTTTCGCCATCACTACCCGGATATTGATCTGCGCTTCACGAGTAACATCTGGCTGGACTCGGTCAACAAAGAAGCGGATATCGAAATTCGTTATGGCAAAGGGATGTGGCCCGATTTAATCAGTGATCGGTTAACCTGGGACCAGTTGATTCCGGTCTGCAGCCCAAAGCTTTTAAGTGGCGATCAGCTAAGCAGAAATACGCCGCCACCGGCAACTGCCAGAGAGCTCGCAGAGCATACTTTGTTGCATGTCATCGGTTACGAAGAGGGGTGGGGGTATTGGCTCAATAAACTCGGTCATCACAGCATTGATGCCTCGCAGGGCATTCACTTTGACTCATTGATTACCGCCATGGAAATGGCGGTGCAGGGACACGGCATTGCCCTCAGTCGCACCTCGCTGGCAGCGACCCTGTTGGAGTCTGGGCGACTGATTAAACCTTTTGCAGAAGGCGTCACCACCGAGGAAGCATTCTTTATCGCGATTCCCTCAAACAAGCCGATTCAACGTCATGTGCAGGCCTTTCGCAGCTGGGTGATACATCAGGGGCAAAATGCGCGGTATTGACCTGAGCGCAAACGGGTCTTACTAGCCTGCACCTGCGCGAGAACTGTCGGTGGATTCAACCAGCACTCTGGCAACCAATTCATCGAGGGTTTGCCACAGGGCTTCGTCTATCTCTATCCCCTGCTCTACTGAATCCCTGTAACAGTCCATCATCGTTGTCGCAGAATAGCTTTCAAGTAGTTCGCCAAACACTAGCTGCGCGGCATATTGCTTTTCAATACTCTCAAGATCCGCGCCGCAAAATATCCTTAGCAATTGTGGCTGAATCACTTCAGTTATCGAAAAAGTCTGATACTCAGGGAGTTCGCCACCGGCTGCAACCGATACTTTGACGCAGTAATCAAGCCGCCGCCAGTAAGCAATAAATGCACGATTTCGCTGCGCCGCTTTAATCAGTCGCTGAATAATAAATGTTCGATTGAAACAGTTAATAAGCTCTAGTGCTGCGCAATAACCCGGCATTATCTGTGAGCTGAGTAGATCAACAGCTTCACTGCCACACAGCAAAACAGAACTACCTTTGCCATCCAGCACAGAATTATATCCATCCTCAAATACCAGATCGGCATGGATCGGTGCGGTGGTGTTCAAATAGGCCAGGGCCCCCTGCAACTGGTCAAAACCGTCAAAACCATGGGTCTCTAACCAGACCACCATATCCGCCGCATCTTGATAGTCACCGGGCTGGAAACCCAAGCCTTCAAATGCCTTCTTGAGTGAAGCCATTAGCTCATTCTTAGATACTTTCATGGCGCTTAACGAGTCGTCAGTATAGGTTTAATAGGAAACTGCCAGTCATCGACAAAGGGTTTGCCAAAATCACTGATCAGCGGAGCACCCTGGAACATGGTATTGCGTACCCAGAGACGTGAGCGCGGGTCAAATTTGCTGACGCCAAAAAAAGACAACTTGCAGCGCAGCAAATGAATTGGCAGCACACCTATATCCACCAGATTTCCGCGAATCTCACCGTAATGTTTCTCGGCCATAGTTTGAATGCGGGCAACGGTGCCACTGTAATTTGGGTTCTGCACGATAAAGTGCGCAACGTTCTGATGCGGAAAGCGTTGATTATAATCGCTGCCGCAGTCGTAACATTCACGCACCCGGCGGCCAATATCCAGCGGCATTTCTTTTTCCATACCCAGATCAATATTGGTTTGTCCGAGGCGTGGCTCCATCTTCTCTTCTGAGCGATACCAAAACACACCCATAGACTCATATCGACTAAAGTCTATTGCCAGCGCCCAATCATATTTGTCTTCAATAATCTGCAATAGCTGAGCGACTGACATTTCAGGCGTTATCTGCTGTGATTCTTCCACCCCCATCTGCTCCTCCAAGCCGTCAACCAGCTGCGGGTAGAGTTCAATTAGCAGTGTGTTGATCACTTCTTGGGTTTCTATCAGCCAGTGCTTCTCGGCGTAGTGAATAAGATCAGCCCAGGCAAAATGATTGGCCGCCACAACAGCGCCCTGATCTTGCAGCCAGAGGTGTAGCGTCTGCAACTCCTCGCGCACCAGTACATTGGAGTTATTTTGCCGCTCATCAGCAGTAATAATCTCGCCCAGATGCTGGATCACCCGCTGCGTTGCTATAGCCAACTCCGCGAGAGTGGCTTCATCGACACCTGACTCACCGGCGGCCACCACAGTGGCGAGTGCCGTTTCACGCATCTCAACCCACTGATTGATTAACAGCGGATGATTAATTAAAAACGGTGCCATGCCGAGGCCAGTGGAATTACCAATACCTATGTAGCGTTTAATATCTTCATGCAGCGTCTGGGCTATTTTTGGTGCGCGCTGTGCCGCTAAATAATCGGCCTGCTGCATACTAAAATGGCGCAGCATAAAACAGGTAAACATCTCTGCCGCAAAGGGGCGTGCAAAATCGCGGTGCTTGGTGCGAACCTTTTCCCAGTCGGCCATCCCCAGCTTGCCGCTCCCGTAGGCTGCTGTGGTGCGATACAGATAACCCACTTCGGCAATCACATCGACATTCGGCTGGCGTCCATGGGTCAACTCATTGACCACATAATCAAAGGTTCGCTCGCTGCGATTGGCGCGCGATAACACCAGCACCCGAGAGTCGACTCGGCCCGCTTCCTGCTTGGGAACATTGAGACGTAAAAACTCGAGCTGCTCAGCATCGACTGTGCCTTCGCATAGTGCCATGGTCAGATCCCACTGATTGGCGATAACGCGATCATTGCGATTTTCTGGATCTAGGTAATGGGAGAACAGCACAAAGCTAAAGGTGCCATATTTTGCCTCGACCTGGTAGACCACCGTGCCATAACCCTGCTCGTCGAGATCAAATATCGGACTGCTAATCTGCCAGTTCTCCGACGTCATGCGTCGCACCAACGTGCGCATAAAGCTCAACCGCGATTGATGAAAGCTACCCAGACGTTCAAGCTGCATAACCTGGCTGGCAGGACGCAGCGGCAAAACCGTTGTATCGCTGCCTGTTTGTTGTTTTTTTAACTGCGGATCTATCTGCACAGCATATTACCCATTTGATGGTTCGATCAGGCCCTGTTCTATGGCCATGGTTTTCGCTACTTTGGGCGCATTCCAAAGTGACGGCAATAAAATCAGTGATACCGGAACTGCCGTTACCACGATAAAAGACTGTAACGCCGTTACGCCACCCGCACCGATTGAGATCAGAATGGCAGCCAAGACGCCCATCATCACTCCCCAGAACACCCGCAGAGCGGTCGGCGGATCATCGGTGCCGGTCATTACCATCGAGACGGTATAGGTCATTGAGTCACCGGTGGTGGCAACAAACACTGTGGTCAAAACCAGAAACAACCCAGACACCACAAAGCCCATGGGTAACTGCTGAGTAATCGCCAACAATGCCGCAGGCATGCCTGACTCGGCATAGGGTATCGAAATCACACCCGGGCTAGCCAGCTCGAAGGCAATGCCACTGCCGCCAACAATGGTGAACCAAAAATAGGTCACCAGTGGCGCCGTGATCGATAGCGTGACAATCAGCTCACGGACAGTGCGGCCACGTGAGATGCGCGCAATAAACATGGCCATCAGTGGGCCGTAGCCAATAAACCAACCCCAAAAGAATACCGTCCAGCCATTCACCCAGTCGCTGTCGGCACGGAACGTAGCCATTGGAATAAACTCACTGACCAACAGTCCCAAAGACTGAATATAGCTATCAAAAATAAATCCCGTGGGGCCGAGTACTAATATAAAGCCAATCAAAAAAATCGCCAAGCCGATATTAAATCGACTCAGTATCTGAATGCCACGGGTCACGCCGGAGACGGCTGACAGCGTATAGAGAATAATCAGAGCAACAATAATCAACACCTGAGTGGAGTAGTTGTCGGCAACACCAAACAACTCGGAGAGTCCAAAGCTGACCTGTAGACCGAGAAACCCGATAGGGCCAACGGTACCGGAAACCACCGCAATAACACAGAATGCATCAACAATGGCTCCCAGCCAGCCATGTAACACTCTTTCACCAAACAGCGGATAGAGCAAAATTCGCGGCTTCAGGGGCAGCCCTTTATGGTAGTGCAGATACATAAAAATAATCGCGGTCAAACTACCGAGGATCGACCAAGCGAGAAAACCCCAGTGCATATAACTCTGTGCCAGCGCCGGATACACGGCTTGCGCACTCTTTGACTCGACGGCAAATAGCGGCGGCGAGGAGAGGAAGTGCGCCATGGGTTCAGCGGCGGCCCAAAATACCCCGCCGCCGGCTAGCAGGGTGCACATGATAATCGACAACCATTTATAGGTATCCATATCTGGCGCATCGAGATTGCCCAGCCGCACGCGACCTGAAGAGGAGCTCGCAACCAGCACGGCGACTAAAAAGGTAAGTAGCATTAGCAGCTGCCAATAGCCGCCGAATAGCAGCGTGGCATAGCCAAAGGCACTATTCACTAACGTTGACAGTCGTTCTAGATCAACAATTGCAAGACCGACAAAGAGTAATAAAAAGCCACCACTGAGGACGAATACCGGCCAATCAATGATCACAGCGTGTTGGCGACGATTAGACATGATCTGCCCTGTAACAGTTAGTTGGCGGTGACGCCAGAATTGGCTGGCGCGAAGGACTCGCGGAAAAATGTCAGCCAGTTTTGGCCCATTACCTTGGCGGTATCATGCTCAGAAAACCCTGCGGCCAGCAGGCCATCGGCTATATTGCCGATATCACTTGAGCTCTTAAACCAATGCGGCTGATCGGGCCAGGTCAAATTGGCCGCGGAACCCTCGCCGTGATCCACGGTGGTGGTCCAGCGGCCGCTGCGCATCCATTGCAGCGTTGAATAGTCCCAGTTCTGACACAGGTCAGAGCCTATACCAATGCGTTCGATACCGATCATATCGGCGGTCTTAGCGATCATGGCGCAAAATTCTGCAAGGGTGCAGTTGCCACCATTGTGCAGATGAAACGGGTAGAGACTAAAGCCAATCATGCCACCGGACTCGCCGATTGCACGTAGCACCCTATCGGATTTGTTGCGCAGCGCCGGATGGAAAAACTCGGGATTGGCATGAGTGATAGCAATCGGCCGCTGCGACAGTTCGATCGCCTCTAGCGTCGAGGCTTCGGCACTGTGGGACATATCGATAATCATGCCAACACGGTTCATCTCTTTGATCACTTCACGACCAAAACGGGTAATACCGCTATCTTTTTCCTCGTAGCAACCGGTCGCCAGCGGGCTCTGGTTGTTGTAGGTCAGCTGCATAATACGCACGCCGAGCTGCTGCAAGATCTCAACCATCTTGACATCATCTTCAATCGGCGAGCAGTTTTGGAAACCGAAAATAATACCGACTTTACCGAGACGCTTGGCGTCGACAATGTCCTCAGCCTTGCGCACCGGCATAATCAGATCAGCATGATCGATGAAGTGACGGTTCCAGTGGCCGATATTTTCCAGCGTCTCGCGAATATTTTCCCAGTAGGCAATGGTCACATGTATGGCGTTTAAGCCACTCTGCTGAGCTTCCTCGAATAGTTGACGGTTCCAGTTAATATACTGGAGGCCGTCAATATAGAGCATATCTCGCTGCATCGGATTCCCCTCAAAATGACTCAATCAATCGCCCACATTACTCGGCAGCCTTAATAAGGCTTGCTATAGTTGGTTTTGATAATGGTATAAAAGTCACGCGCATATTGACCCTGCTCGCGAGGGCCATAGCTTGACGCTTTGCGTCCACCAAAGGGGACATGGTAATCCGTGCCCGCGGTCGGCAGGTTGACCATCACGCAGCCCGACTGACTGTGGCGCTTAAAATGACCGGCATATTTAAGCGAGGTGGTAATAATGCCAGAGGTCAGACCAAAGTCTGAGTCATTTGAGACCGCTAGCGCTTCATCATAGCTATCGACCTTGATCACGCAGGCTATTGGACCAAATACTTCTTCGCGATTAATACGCATCTTGTTGTGCGTGTTAATAAACAGTGCCGGTGACATAAAGAAGCCCTCGGTTTCCAGCTGCAGTCTTTCACCACCCTGAACCAATTCGGCACCTTCCTGTTTCGCCATCTCCATGTATTCGAGATTTTGCAGCAACTGGCGCTCGTCGACCACGGCGCCGATATGCACGCCCGGGGTCATGGCATTGCCAACCACCAGCTTATTGATTTCCGCCGTCATTTTTGCAACGAACTGATCGTGAATACCGGCCTCGACAATAATCCGCGATGACGCGGTACATTTTTGGCCGGTGCCAAAATAGGCGCCGGCAACCGCACACTGCACAGCGATATCGAGGTCGGCGTCATTAAGCACGACAAGTGCATTCTTGCTGCCCATCTCGAGCTGAACGCGGGCCATATTATCGATTGCATTGCGGGCGATATGACGGCCCACTGCCACCGAACCGGTAAAGGTGACGGCCTGAATATCGGGCGAGGTACAGAGGGTTTCTCCGACATCGCGACCGGACCCCATCACCAGATTAAAGACGCCGTCAGGCAGTCCACTGCGGCTGATAATATCCGCGAGAATCCACGCGCTGGCAGGCACCAACTCGGCAGGTTTGAGTACCACGCAGTTGCCATAACAAAGCGCTGGCGCCACCTTCCATGCCGCTACCGCCATGGGGAAATTCCACGGCGTAACGATGCCCACCACACCCAGTGGTTCGCGGTGCACTTCAACATCGACACCGGGTCGCACTGAAGCGGTGTTTTCACCCATCAAACGCAGTGCTTCTGCACCGTAGTACTGAAAAAACTGTCCAGAACGCCCAACTTCGCCGACGCCTTCAGCAAGGGTTTTACCTTCTTCTCGGGCCAGAATCGCACCAATTTCTTCTTTGCGTGCAATCAACTCTGCACCGATAAAGTCGAGAATCGCTTTACGCTGTTCGAGGCCGCTCTGTGACCAGCCATCAAAGGCTTGGTTAGCCGCTGCAATCGCGTCCTGGCACTGCTCGGAGCTGGCTTTAGCATATTCACCAACGGTATCACTAATATCAGATGGATTGATATTTTTGATCACGGCATTGCTGCCAACCCACTGTCCGTTGATGTAGTTATTAAAAATATCGTTAGCCATGCCGCCCTCTTAAAAAATGTTTTGGTTATCTGCGTGAGAGATTTATGTGATCTGTCTATCACTTTTTCAACGTTCTATTCTTTACCTTGCTTGAGGATAATTCTATTTAAATATTCATATAGATAAATAAGCTAAATTAATGTATCTTTTTCCACTGACGTTTTTTTATATTAATCGCCACTATAATCCCCAATAATTAAAACAGTAACGTTATAAAAACAATAAAAAAGGTGCCTCGTGAAACATCTCAATATCACTCTTCGCCACTTGCGAACGTTTATTATTGTCGCTCGCCAAGGCAGTTTTAACCTTGCAGCAGAGGAGCTGTCGCGCACGCAACCGGCGATTACTCTGGCGATAAAACAGCTCGAAGAATTTATTGGTATCAAATTACTCGAACGCACCACACGACGCGTTACCCCCACCGCTGAGGGCGAAAACTTCCTACCTATTGCTCAGCGTTTGGTGCGCGACTTTGATACGGCTATCTACGATTTGCGCGCAACCGCTGAGCGCCGCGTGGGCCATGTCAGCATGGCCATTGTGCCCTCAGTGGCAACCAATTTACTGCCACCGATGATCAAAACTTTTTCCAATAATTATCCCGGTATCAATTTACATCTCGATGACGACAGCTCGCGCGGCGTGCAGCAGCGGGTCGAGCGCAACGAAGTCGATTTTGGCATCGGTAGTATCTGGCAACCAAGTCAGAATTTAGACTTCACACCGCTGTTTTCCGACCAGCTGAAGCTGGTCTGTCACCGCGATCACCCTCTGTCACGTGAACCTGGACCGATTCAATGGGACCAGCTGGAAAATGAAACCTTTCTCGACAGCGGCATTACCAAGACGCTGCGGACGCGTCAGCACTTTGCCGCCTCCAAGTTTGATTTCCCCAATATCACCACATTGATGGCGATGCTGAAAGCTAATCTCGGCGTGAGCATTCTGCCATCACTGGCGGTGCCTTCCGCCGACGAAAGCCTCGTTACGCGACTTTTAATGCCCATCGAAACCAGCGAGATTGGTTTGATCACCCGACGCGCCTGGACACTGTCACCGGCAGCAGAAACGATGGTGGAAACTATTATTGACGAGGTGCCCAAGCAACTGGCGAACCTCGGATTGAGTGCGCTGGTGCCAGCAACCCCGGAGCAGGCATCGCAGACAACACCATTCCCCAAAGCAGCGCCTAAGGTAAACCGCCCATCAAACCAGCCCCAATCTAAACAGGCTGCGTGTTAAGTTTCTCAGCTACCAGCGTGTAAAAACTGCTGACAGCTATCATATACCGCCTGTTTGACCGCAATACCCTGGCTGGCGTGAGCCGCGCGGTTGGCGTAACGGCGATTGCCCGGTATATGGGCGCCGTCCATGCCCGCCAGACGCGCTAGAAAGTCTTCCGAGTGTTGCAACCAGTTATCGCCGTCGCCAAAGCGATTGGGATCAATAGCGAGCATAAACTCACCACCATTTGGTGGACCACCATCATTGTTATCGTTGACCTGCGCCTCATAGCTAAAGTCCATGCCGGTTAGACCTGCCACCAGCAGTTCAATCATCATCGCAATGGTCGACCCTTTATGGCCGCCAAAGGGCAACAGCGCACCGCCTTCGATAATCTTTGCTGGATCAGTCGTCGGATTGCCCTCGGCATCGACTCCTGTCCCCAGAGGTACCGAATGACCATCGCGGGCGGCAATCATTACCTCCCCGCGCGCCATGGACGCAGAGGCCTGATCAAACACCAGTGGGGGCTGATCTCCACGCGGCCAGCCAAAGCACATGGGGTTGGTTCCAAACAGCGGTTGCTTGGCACCAGCCGGCACCACAGCCGGCTTGTAAGTCGTAAAGGCCATGGCCACCAGACCCGCCTCAGCGATTGGCTCAACCTCGACCCACAGTGCGGCAAAGTGGTGCACATTGACCAGTGCCATGGCGGCAATACCATTTTCCTGTGCCGCTTCAATCAGTGCCTGACGACCTTTTTCGAGAGCCAGTGGCGCGTAGCCACGCTTGCCGTCAACCTTGACCACTGCCGGCGCAATGCGCTCGACACTGGGTTCGGCACAGCCGTCGACCTTGCCGCTGCGCAGCGAGGCAATATAGCCTGGCATGCGGAACAGTCCATGAGAGGCGCAGCCGTCGCGCTCTGCAGCGCCAATGGTGCGTGCTAGTGCAGCTGCATTATCTTGGTTGCAACCATTCGCTAACAGACAATCTGTTACCAATTGCTGAATGTCGGCTTCGGTCATTATTCGATCGGACACAGTTTCACTCCCGCTAAAAGTAATATTTATTATATGATTGGATAGCGCTGAAGCACTGGACCCAGCGCCTGTTTAAGAGGCCCTAGATTGTCCTCAAAATTGCGCCACTGGTCGAGACCGCCGGTATAAATTGGCTGCCTAACCTGCTCTGAGCTGGGCGTGCGCACAGCGCGTTCATTCTCATAAAAACTGATGCAGCCTTCCTCAAAAGGCAGCCCACAGTAGTCGAGGATACGACGCACTTGCGTATCCAGATCGGCGACCACTTCTTCGTACTGTACTCGTAACACCTTGCCCGGCAAGGCCTGATCCCAGAAGTCCATTAATGCAACATAATCTTTGTAGTAGGTTCCCACTTCTTCGAGCCCGTAGGTAAATTCCTGACCTTCGGCAAAGAGTTGTTTGAAGCCACTAAAGCAACAGCCCATCGGGTGACGTCGCGCATCAATAATTTTGGCATTTGGCAACATCAGGCTAATCAAGCCGATATGACGGAAATTATTCGGCATTTTATCGATAAAGAAAGGCGCCGATGCTCGATGGATGCGGGTCTCATCGATATAGGTTTCACCAAATTGGACAAACTGCTCAGGCTCCAGTGTCGTCAATACCTCGGGGTAGCGGCTAACACTGCCCATGCGCTCTCCGCGACGCAGCTGTTGCGCCAACGCCAGCATATTGGGCAGCTCCATGGTGCCATCGACCTGGCTGTGGGAGGAGAGGATCTGCTCCAGTAGTGTGGATCCAGAACGCGGCAGGCCGACAATAAAGATCGGGTCTGGCGCCGGGCAGCCGGTGTCGGCATGGCGCTCGATCAGGGCGGGGGTAAAAACTCGCTGTTGATCATTGAACTCGTGGGTAATATCACTGGGCTTGTAGCGACTAGTGGCCTTCTTCAAGCCATTGCCACGTTCGTAATGGGCAAAGGCCTTGTCAAACGCATGCTGATCTTCATAGGCCTTGCCCAAAGCAAAATTGAGGTAGATACGGTTGATATGAGAGATACCGAGAACCGCTTCCTGACGCTCCATAGCGCGAATTTCATCGTCGTTAAAACTGAACAGCTTAAGGTTGGCCAGAGAGTAATAAGCCTCTCCATGGCCCGGATATTTGGCAATCGCGCGCCGATAGGAATCGATGGCGGCGTCGGTTTGACCGAGGGTTTTCAGCGCGTGGCCGCGCGACGTCAAAGTGACGGGATCTTCATCGAGCTTGCTCAGAATCGAGTCAAAGTACCTCAGCGCCGTATCGTAGTCACCCGACTGCATCGACTCGACGGCAAATACCGATTGAAACTGGGGGTTTTGCGGATCTTTTTCCAACAGCACTTTGGCTTGCTCAAGAGCCTGTTCATATTTCTGGCGCTTGCGTAAGATCTGGATATAGTCAGTACGCACCTTGGTATTGTCTGGCGCAAATTCCACTGCACTCTCAAGCAGGAACTCGGCATCTTCATGCACCCCCAGACGACTGCCAATATCGGCCAGCAATCGCATCCCTTCAACATGGCGCGGCACTTTCTGCATAAACGCTTTGCACAACTGCTCAGCTTTGACCAGTTTGCCCTGAGAGATCAGGTCAGTTACGGCGACCAGTGGCTTGGGTAAGGCCTGTAAAGCATCGAGCTGACGCTTTACGTATTTTGCCGATTCAGCTCTGCCAGTTTCGCTGAGAATATCGACCTGCGCTCGCAGGCTGGCTTCCAGCGCTGGATTGATCTGGGTCGCGCGACTGTAGGCAGCGAGCGCCGCATCGAGATTATTCAGTGCGCGGTAGACATGACCAGTTTCCTGGTGGGCGCGACTGTGTTCAGGTGACAATTTTTTCAACTCATCCAATGTTTTCAGCGCCGGAGTGAGATTAGTCTGATAACGCTGGCAAACCGCAAGCATATACAGCGCTTCTTGATTGTCCGGCTCGCTGCTGAGCAGCTGCTGCAAACTCTGTTCGGCGGCGGCAAAGTCGCTTGACTGAATCAGGCGTTTTACTTCATCCAGAGAGGTTTCGGGCGAGTTTTTATCAGGTGATGAATTATCGAGCAACTGTTATTTCTCCGTATAAAAATAATGCCCCTCGAAAGGGGCATTAAAGTCTAACTAACTACAACAAGTAACACTAGAAGTTGTAAGTCAAACGGACACCCATGGTGCGGGGTCGCGCATATGACACACGCTCTCTATCGTTGATGTAGTTGCGCGACAGTTCAGCACGCTCATCAGTCAGGTTATCGATAAACAGCTCAGCACCCCAGGTATCTGTGGTGATACCAGCTGTAATACCCAGCATGGTCCAGCTGTGAATCAAGTCACGGTTGATTCTGATGATATCGCTGTACTGCTCTGCAGAGTGCGACATGTGTGGCATGACGTGAGCCATAGCACCACCCTCGAGACTCCACTCATAACGCGCCTGGAGATTTGCCTGCATTTCAGGAGCAAATGCCAGGCTGTCGCCTTTGCGAACGTCATCTGTTGGCACCAATACCTTGGTGATCTCAGTATCAAGCAATGACAGTCCACCACTGATGGTCAGACCATCAATATTGGCAGGCGCCCAGATCAGATCCATTTCAACACCGGTGATTTCAGCATCCGCCGAGTTATCGGAGAAGAATAGGTTTGCAATACTGGGATCAAAGATCGTCGTTTGCAGCCCATCAATTACTGACATAAAGGCACTACCGTTGAAACGCATGCTGCCGTCGAGCAGATCAGCCTTCCATCCGAACTCATAGTTCATCAACTCATCTGTTTCGAAGTTGAAAGGAACGGTATAAGAGCCATCTGAAGACGTATAGCCGCCTGGACGGTTGAGGAAGCCAGGACGGAAACCTTCCGACAATGTTGCATAGAGCAGAACGTCATCAGATGGTCTGTACGACGCAGTGAACTTAAGAATAGTGCCTGACGATTCTGCCTTATCGGGAATATCTTCAACCGCAGTACCGCGATAAACCGTTTCACCACCAATGGTTGAGTCACCGTTATACAGATCAGCGATATTGGTTCCAAATACTTGCGCATCAACACAGTCAGGATTAGCGCTACCACAGAAGTTGTAGAAAGAGCCGTTTGCACTGCCGTCAAAGTCTACGGTGATATCGTAATAACGTGCACCAAGAGTCACCGACAGCTCATCGGATAAATCGTAGCTCAACTCACCAAACACACCTTTCTGTTCGTCTGTGCGCTTAATGTCGTTACGGAAAATTTCACCCGGAGCAAACGGATCTTGGCTTGACAGGTAGCCGTCACCGTAAGAGTAGTTGACTGACGAGAAGCCTGGACCTGAACCCGCTCCACCCCAACCCTGAGCAAATACACTGCCTGGGTAGGTAAAGGAGTTGCGTTCCCGCAGTTCGGTATCACTAAAGAAGGCACCGGCCGTCAAGCGCATGTCGGCTTCCTGATCAGTGGTGATACGAATTTCATGCGTGGTCACTTCCGTTTCAGAGTGGCTTGGCACAACTAGATCTGGCGCGTAACAGGTACCGGTACCATCACCGTAGGTCACTGAGTAGTCACAGACGTAGTAAGGCAGATACTGACCAACAAACATATAGTCTGAGTAGCCAATATTTTGATCTGCTGTACGCTCAGTGTAAGCACCGGTGTAGACCACATCGAGACCCGCAATCCGGCCAGTCAGTGTCCAACTGGTGTTATCGAACTCATCTTCGAGAGAATCATCGATCCAACTCTGAATCTCAAGGTCGCCCAAGCTAGGGTCGGCAAAGAATACACCGTCTGAGTCCAATTGCTGAGTAGTATGAGAAAGCAACAGATCCCAGTCTTCGCCAAGATTAATCAGGGCACTTAAACGGGCACCTTCGTAGGTTGACACATTGAAGTCATCTTCAACCAGGTCGGAGTTGTCTGCAGCAATAAAGGTCGCCGGCAAGTTTACATAGCCGTCACCATCGGTGTCAGTAAACTGACCCGTCTCAAATCCAGCACGGCGTGCACTAACCGGAACGCCATTAGAACGCTCAAAACCTTCAACGCGGAAACGCGCGCTCTCTTCGAGAGTTCTTAGACCGTGAACGTTATCGATATAGCCACCTTTGTCATCGCGATAAACCACGCCACGCAGAGTTACTGCATCATTGACTGGCAGGTTGTACATCACTTCAACATTATTGTTGGTGCCGCCTTCGTTCATGGTCGAGAAGCCGATTTTCATCTTACCGTAAGCTGCCGAAGGATCCGGCTTGTTGGTAATCAAACGCACGGTACCGGCCTGAGAGCTGGCTCCAAACAGTGTTCCTTGGGGTCCAGCAAGAACTTCCACACGGCTCAAATCAGCTGCATAGACATCCAAGTTTCGTCCTGGCTGTGCCAATGGCTGCTCATCGAGATAAAAAGCAACATTGGGCGCAAGGCCTGCGACACCGGCAATAGAAATTGCTGGGGTTGTCGAGGCGACACCACGAATGTAAATAGTATTCTGCCCTGGTCCACTGCCGCCGGCGGTAACGCCAGGCAACTGGATCAGATAATCTTCAAAATTTGAAACGCCCAGCTGATTCAGCTTCTCGGAAGTAATCGCCGATACTTTGACTGGAATGTCCTGCGTGCTAGCCGCGGTTTTAGTTGCAGTTACAATAACTTCTTCGATGCCTTTTGCATTGACTATTCCAGCGCTACTCGCTGCAATACCCGCAGCCATCACCGACATAACCGCTCGGCTTACTTTGGTTTTACGAAACATAGGTTGCTCCCCATATGAAAAAAATTAAGTCTAACGACGATTGGTATGTGCTCCGAGCGATCTATCGCCCTTGTTATTTGTCCATTTCTCACCAATATCTTTTCGATACTCCACTAGGGGCACTAGAGACACAAATTAAAAACGTAAATAAATATATAAGTTAAACTTATCGAAGGTGGTGGGAGACGGGTTAAAGTCTTATCAATAGCGGCTGTCAGGCTGTTGTCGCACTAAGCGTGTAATAGAGGATCATGCGGTACCAGCGCTAATTATTCGCTTACATTGAAAATTGAATCGTAAAACTTATCAAATCACGCGGGCTAAGCTATTTGCTATTCAACTAGCTTAATTTGGTTCGGTGCTAGAGTGATGCGCCGGCTTTTATAAAGCGTACCCAGAGCCTGCTTGTATTTCTTTTTAGAAACCTTGAACTGACGATAAATTGCGTCTGGATCACTCTTGTCTGTCAGGGCGGAGATACCCCCTGATGCCCGTAGCTTTTCGATGATCTGTTCACCAAGGTCGTGATCGCCCTGCAGCGTGCCCTGAGAAATCAACAGATCAATTTTGCCGTCAGCGCGAATATTTTTCACAAAGCCGGGCAGACGCTCACCTATCTTCAGCGGTCTAAACGCGTCGTCGCGGAAAATCAGCCCCAAATACTGATCATTAATCACCGCTTTGTAACCGAGATCTGTGCGCCCGGCAATCAACAGATCGACTGACTGACGCGGTTTAATCCACACAGACTCTTCTGCGAGATGGTCTTGCAGTCGCGTGGAGGCGGCAATGCGATCACTGCCCTGATCATGGAACACATAGACGACATAGGAGTACCCCACTTCCATGGGCTTGTGCTGCTCACTGTAGGGCACGAGCAGATCTTTTGGCAGACCCCAATCCATAAAGGCGCCGGCATTATTGATATCGATAACCTTAAGCATTTCGCAGCGCCCTACTTCGACCTTAGGAGTCTCCGTGGTGGCGATTAAGAGATCTTCGGAATCAAAATAGAGAAACACCTCGACCCAGTCACCGATCTCACAGCCCTCCGGCACATAGCGCTGCGGCAACAAAATGGTGTCGAGCTCGCCGCCATCCAAATAGACACCAAAGTCTACTTCTTTGACGACCTGCAACTTATTGAACTTGCCGACTTCTGCCATGCTGTTAACCACGAGTGAGATTGCTGAATACCCGATCTACCAAGTGTAAATCGAGCGCAGCAGTATACAGCAGTTACGGCAAACTAATCACTCAGCGTTAAGCCGAATTAGGTTTGTTGGCTAGCAGGCTCTTTGGATTCTGAATTATCCTCGGCCTCAGACTGCAGCTCCTTCATAATAAATTGCTCTAAGTCAGCCAGATCTTCGATTGACGACTCTGCGGCCAGTGCCTGTTTAATATGCGCAATCATATCGTCAATGGTGGTAAATGATTCAACATGCTCATCGGAGATCTCAATGTCGAAGAGCTCTTCAAAATCCATTGCCAGTGAGAGCTTTTCCAGTGAATCGACATTTAGTCTATCGAGTACCATCGATACATCGACGCTATCGACCACTACGGCCGGATTGTTGAGAATATGTTCGCAGACAATGTCTTTGATGTTAGGTTTTTCAGTATTTTGCATAATGGCTCGCCTCTATTTCCATGAGTGAAAAATCGTTCCGTTGATCAAGCAAAAGTATAATAAACGTAAAATGCATGGCTAAAAATCCATGTCATGCTCTTAAAGCATAGAGTACGTCCCTGCTACCCACCAGCCGAGAAACAATGCCTGCACTAGGTTAGCCTGATGTCAGCATGCTAAGCTCTCAGCAGTAAAGCATCACGCTATACTGGCTCTACGCTAAATAACGGTAAGGCCTCAGTATTGAGAGCCCTAGTTATTTCCCTATCAACTCTTTGCTAACGAGAATAATTTGCCCAATCTAACCCATAACGGCTTTACCAATGTCTGGATTCTGACACTCAGTAATGCGCTGGCAGCATCGATCATGGCCTTAATGATTCTGGTGGGAAGTCTCGTCGGCAGCGACTTAGCGCCCGCGGAGGAATGGGCGACCTTGCCACTCGCGCTAACCATTTGCGGCACCGCTATTGGTGTGGTGCCAGCGACGCGGGTCATGCAACACTTGGGCCGCAAACGTGGGTTATGGGCATTTATGGGGCTCGGTCTACTTGCCTGCGCACTTGCCAGCATGGCGTTAGAAGCGCGCAGTTTCTCACTATTTTGTCTGGCGGCCATTCTGCTTGGCGTCACTAATTCAGCAATACAGCAGGTACGCTTCGCCGCCATGGAGTCTGTGCCCCTCGAGTCCAGCGCCACTGCCGCCTCAGTGGTGATGCTGGGCGGCATTGTGGCCGCCTTTATAGGCCCGGAACTGGGTGTAGTCGGGGCACATATAACGGCTATCGATTATCAGGGCTCATTCTGGCTCGGCGGACTGTCGATTATTTGCGGCGCGATTCTGCTGACAGCGTATACGCCAAGCGCTGTTGCAACCACGACGAAACAGACTGCGGTAAATTCTCTGCGAACGATTATTGCCGGCCAGGGTTTTATTCTCGCCGTTGCCAGTGGTGCGGTGGCCTTTGTGGTGATGTCGTTTGTGATGACCGCTACGCCAATCAGCATGCACCATACCTATGGTCATTCGCTGGTAGACACCAAGTGGGTGATTCAAAGCCATATCGCGGCGATGTTTCTACCGTCCTTAATAGCGCCTCTTTTATTCAAGTGGCTCGGTACTAGAGGGCTTATGTCGGCAGGTCTCATCTGTTACTGCGCCACTATTGTGATTGGCTACGTCGATATCAGCGTCACTGGCTTCTGGCTGCAACTGGTACTGCTTGGCGTCGGCTGGAATTTCCTATTTGTTGCTGGCACCGCGCTGTTACCCACTAGCTATAAAGAGTCGGACAAATTTAAAGCTCAGGCGATTAATGATTCCACGGTGTTTTCACTGCAAGCGCTGGCATCACTCTCGGCCGGCTGGGCGCTTAATCTGATCTCCTGGCAGCAGATGCTGTTGCTGTGCCTGATTCCCATTAGCCTGATGCTGTTGGCCCTGATCTGGGATGCAACTAGAGCATTCAGACAGTTGAGCAAAGAAACCTAAAAGGTCGTTCTTGAGTGCGCGGGGTAGTGCTGCAAACGGCAAGATTAGCCGCGGTAGATACAGCCACTAGTGCACGTCTCTTTGATGGTAATGCAGCTGAGTAGTGGCAGCTGTGGCTTAAGCTTATTCCAGATCCAGATAGCGAGATTTTCGCTAGTGGGATTTTCCAGCCCCTCAATCTCATTGAGGTAGTGGTGATCGAGCTGCGCATAGATCGGTGCAAATGCGATTTTGATATCCGAGAAGTCCATCACCCAGCCACTGCTGTCGCCAATCGGCCCTTCAACCTCGATAGTAACGAGGAACGAGTGACCGTGTAAACGTGCGCATTTATGCCCCTCTGGAACATTGGGAAGACGGTGGGCTGCCTCGATATTGAACTCTTTGTAAATCTGCATATTGGCGGTTTTAAATGGCTGGTAATGGAGCGTATCTTAGGGCCGTCAACGGTATATGTATATAGCGATAGAAAAGGTTTGACAGCCCTCCCCAATTAGGTAGAATGCGCTCCTCTTTCAGTGGGTGGTTAGCTCAGCTGGTAGAGCATCGCCCTTACAAGGCGAGGGTCACAGGTTCAATCCCTGTACCACCCACCAAGTTTAGAAAGTTTATGCGGACCGGTAGTTCAGTTGGTTAGAATGCCGGCCTGTCACGCCGGAGGTCGCGGGTTCGAGTCCCGTCCGGTCCGCCACTAAAATAAAAAAGGCTGCTTCGAAAGAAGTGGCCTTTTTTATTTTCAGTTCGGAATGGACGATAGGACGAGAACCCCGTTCGACAAACTATGCCCACGGCAGAGTTTGGACGCACAGCAACGCTGGGCGCCCCGCAGGGGAGAAAAAAGCCCTTAGGCTTTTTGAATCACTAATCGTCCTGCAGGACGATTTGGACAGACTTCAGGCTGCCCCGTAGGGGAGATAAAAGCCCCTAGGCTTTTTGAATCACTAATCGTCCTACA
>JAFMBY010000119.1 GCA_017858135.1 Porticoccaceae bacterium
TGGTGGCTCATCTGGTGGTGGCTCATCTGGTGGTGGCTCATCTGATGGTGGCTCATCTGGCGGTGGCTCATCTGGTGGCGGCACTGCTGGTGGTGGTTCGGCTGGTGGCGACTCTGCTGATGGTGGTTCGGCTGGTGGTGATTCGGCTGATGGCGACTCTGCTGGTGGCGAATCCATTGAAGGTCTCGATGAGGCGTTAGACGCATCACTGGACAATTTTGATGATAGTGTATTGGCTGGCGGCAGCAGTGGCACAGGCGATATTGATATTCTCAGTCCGACAGGCAGTAGTGGTGGTGTCGACAGCGATGAACCGTTATTTGAAGAAGGCGGCGAAGGCGCATCGGACAGCAGCGCAGCCATAGAACAGCGCGCCGCAGAAGGTGCACCACCTGGAGCAGATGGTGCGGATGGGGCAGCGGGCGCCGCTGGTGCAAATCAAGCTAGCGCTAGCCAAACGCCTGAAGATGGCGAAATTATTCCGCTTCCCGATGATATTGACGATGGTCAGGGAGACGATATTGTATTGCGACAGATCCGCGATGCCGCGACCAAAGAGCGAGACCCGGTGCTGAGAGAAAAGCTCTGGGATGAGTATCGCCGAATTAAAAACCAAGGTTGAGACGGAGCTATATACCATGCGTGTAAGGTTTATTTTTCAACGGCCAAGCAAAATAGTCGCTCTCGCCCTCTGCCTGATTGCCGGGCAGGCCACGGCGGCGGTCGACAAAGTCACCTCTTCGACCATGATGACTCTCAATACACCCTCGCGTGCCTATCCGGTTGAAACTCTGCTAGACGTCGGAATTCCGACTCTCAATGATGGTCTCTACCTCACCGATGAAGACGATACTGTATTTCCTGAAGTGCGCTACGCCGAGGCGATCTATTTTTCTAACCAGCTCGGCAAAGTGCTCGAGAAAAGCGGTGCCTGGGGTGCGATTCGCGTCACCCCAAATAATGATGTCATTATGGATCTCTATATCACCGGCACTATTAATCAGTCCGATGGCGAAACCATGGACCTCGACATTATTGTCACCGACAGCAGCGGCAAACAGTGGTTCAAGAAGCGTTACCAACAGACAACTGGCAAATACGCCTATGACCGCCGTTTAAAAAGTCTCGGCGACCCCTTTCAAAATCTGTTTATCCGCATCGCCAACGATCTGCTCAGTTACCGTGAAAAAATCACTGACGCGCGCGCCGAGGAGCTGCGAACGATCTCCGAGCTGCGTTTTGCTCGGCATTTTTCTCCCGAGGCATTCGATAAGTATATCGATGAGGACCGCAAAGGTATCTTAACGGTTGCCCGACTGCCGGCTGAAAATGACAGTATCCTTATGCGAGTGCGTAAAATACGCGAGCGTGACTACCTCTATGTTGACACGATGCAGGATTATTACGACGGCTTTTCTCAACAAATGCATCTGGCCTATCAGGATTTTCGTCGTGCCTCCTACGACTCTGTGGTGC
Source organism: Porticoccaceae bacterium (assembly GCA_017858135.1). Taxonomy (GTDB): domain Bacteria; phylum Pseudomonadota; class Gammaproteobacteria; order Pseudomonadales; family Porticoccaceae; genus HTCC2207. Next base: position 1,477 of record JAFMBY010000119.1, read on the forward strand.
GAGCACGTCAGTTAAATCAGAAAGGCAACAAGCAGATTATCACCGGTATTGGCGCGATTTTAGCGGGTATTTATGGACGCTCGCAGGCGCGCACCAGCATTGCCGATGACGCCGGGACAGCCACCGCCGCCGTCGGTGGTTTTGTGCTCAAGGCCGGTCTCGATAGTAAAAACAAAGCGGCAGAGTTCAATGAGTCGGTCGCCGAGATGGGGTCATCACTGGAAGCCGAGATCGCCCCCCAAGTCATTGAGTTGGAAGATCGTACTGTCACCCTAACTGGTACGGTTCAATCGCAATACCAACAATGGCAGGAGCTGTTGGGCAAAATCTATCAACAAGAACGTGCGACACCCTGATTTATGGATAAGCAAACGTCAGTACAACCAGACCCCGTCGATAACGCGACTGCCACAGTAGAGTCAACCGGGGCTGCCGGCGCTCGTCAGAATGGCATGCAGAAAATCGCTATCGCGGTGCTGCTTTTATTGACCTCTGGCGTCGTATTTGTGCTCCCAAACCTAGTCTCCGACCCTTGGATCAGTGGTTCAAACTCAGCTCAAGAGCGAACGCCGATTCCCTCAGCAACGCTGGTCAGCCCATCTACCGCGGCACAAAAAACCAAATATCGCCAGGACGCTCAGACCCTGCTGGCAGAGATTATCCAACGCCGCGATAGCCTCAGTGAACAGGGCGTAGAACAATGGGGGCAGTTTGAATTTACTCAGGCACAAAAGGCTGTTGAGTCAGGTGATAAACAGTACAACATCGGCGAATACGCAAAGTCTGTCGCCAGTTACCAGAGCGCACTGGATGGCCTGCGCGAGATGGAGACAACGGTTAAGTCGCTACTTGAGCAAGCTATTAGCGAGACCACTGAAGCTATCGAAAATTTGGTTTTAAGCACTGCCACCAGCTCCAGTCAGCTGGCCTCGGCAATTGCGCCAGAAGACCCCACAGTGGTCAGACTGGCACAGCGAACCGCTAACTTGCCGGCAGTGATAAACGCTATGCAACGCGGTGATCAATTGATTGCGCAGAATCGATTAAGTGATGCCGAACAGGCCTTTATTGATGCTCTAGCTGCGGATTCTGAACATAAAAAGGCTGCTGCAGCGCTCGCGTCGAGTAGACAAAAAATTACTGAACGGCGCTTTCGCGGCCATATGAGCGATGGTTTTAATGCGCTGGATAAAGACAACTTCACGCTCGCGACCAATGCGTTCAACAGGGCCGCTGCGGTGTACAACGCGCACCCTGCCGTGCAGCAGGCTCTGGCACAAGTAGAGACACGTCGCTCGCAGCTGTGGGTCAACAATCGTATCGCTGAGGCGGTCAAGCTTGAAAGCGAGGAAAAATGGCAACAGGCCGAGGAAGCCTATAGACAACTGCTGGCAACCGATCCGACACTAACCGATGCGAAGGTTAAACAGATCCCGGTCAGAGTGCGCGCCGATCTCGACAAACGGATTAAAAAAGTACTCAGCGATCCTCTATCGCTATCGGCAATCAGCCAGTATCGCCGCGCACAAAAAGTCCTTCAGGATGCCAGCGGAATCAGTAATCCGGGGCCGCTGTTAACGCAGCAAATAGCTGATCTGCGGAAGACACTAAAAGCGTCTCAAACTCAAGTTCAAGTGATGCTCACGTCTGACAGCAATACTGATGTAACGTTGTTCAAGGTTGCCAAATTGGGGGCTTTTGACAAGACTGCGGTATCGCTAAAGCCCGGACGCTATATTGTCGCCGGCACACGCATCGGCTTTCGTGATGTCAGAATTGAATTTACGGTGACCGAAAGTGGCCTTGAAACGCCGATTGCCATCAGTTGCAGCGAAGCTATTTAAATGGCTATCGATTTTTAATTAACGGTTGGTGCCATTCGCTCGCTAGACTGAGTGACCGACATTAAGTGTTATAGATTTCACTCTCTACTGAAGCCTTTATCCAGCAGTGGGATCTGCTTTATCAATCGTCTTTCAGCAGCAATGTAACCATTGTCGAGAATAAGAGTCCAAGTACTTATAAACTCAACTAGCAAATATTGCGTCGCGAGGGATATAGAGAAAAATCGACCAGTATAGTGTCGACGCCAACAGTTTTAAAAAAGAGCCGACGAAAACAAAAATAGAAGACTTATGCTTAATACGAAAGATCAAACACCACTTGCCACCACAGACTTTACGCCGCTGGAACCAAAACCAATGGCGCGTCGTCAGGGGCCGTCGGCGGCATTGCTATTTACCACCCTCTTCACTGTTAGCGCGATCGCCGTAATGGTTTTTTTGTTTGCCGCTCGGGCAATCATTCTGCGTCCTGACCCCGCCACTGCGGAGGTCGATCTGGGGGGGCTGGCATTTCATATTGGTGACAACTATCTGTTACTCAAAGGTGACCATCTGCTCACTGCGCAAGCACCTGGCTACTATCCGATGAGCAAGACCATCGAGGTCAGCGGCGAGGCCACTCAAGAGATTGACGTCGTCCTGCAACCACTGCCAGGTAACCTGCTGGTAAGTTCGAATCTCACTGATATAAAAATATTAATTGACGGCCAAGATGCCGGCACAGTCCCTGGCACAATCGAGGAAATTAGTCGCGGCGCGCACAAGCTGGAATTTACTAAATACCGTTATTTCACCTTGCAGCAGGACGTTGAGATCGAAGGCCTGGGTAAAACACAGGCCATTGATATCGCTCTGCAGCCAGCCTGGGGACAGGTAGATTTTGTCACGCTTCCCGCTGCCGCTGACCTGTTTATCGATGATCGTTTAATTGGTCAAACACCGCTGACCGCAGAGGTACTGGAAACCGGCAGCCAGTTAACCATAAAGGCTCCCGGTTATAAAACTCTGCGCCAGCAAGTATCGGTAAAAGCCGGCAGCAAAGCCGAGCATCCACTGATCGAAATGATCGTCGCCGACGGCACAGTGACGGTCAATAGTTCGCCTCAGGGTGCCAGCATCACGGTCGACAAACAATTTAAAGGTACCACGCCACTCGATGTGCAGATGACACCATTTTCTCAACACAATGTTGAGCTATTTCTCGAGGGTTATCTCAAAGCCAGCCAAGCAATCAGTGTCAAACCAGAGCAACAGGCGCAGCTGAGTGTGGATTTAACGCCAAATATCGGCACAGTGCGACTCAATGTCACACCTGACGATGCCATGATTTTGGTCGATGGCAATCGCTTTGGCAACGGCAGCCAAACGCTGTCACTCAATGCCAAGCCACACACCATCAGCGTCGAGAAGAGCGGTTTTGAGACCAAATCGATGACGGTGACACCGAGACCCGGTCATCAACAGGCACTGAATATCGATCTGCTAACCCTGCAACAGGCCTACTGGGCATCGCGACCGGCGCTGATCCAAAATTCTGTTGGTAGCAAGTTGAAACTGTTCCAGCCCAATGAACAGTTTATGCTCGGCGCGCCACGGCGCCAGCCCGGCAGACGAGCGAATGAAGCAGAGCGATCGGTGCGTCTTGAGCGGCCTTTTTATCTGGCCACCCATGAGACCACCAACGCAGCGTTCAGACGCTGGAAAGATCAGCACAGCTCAACTGCTATTAAAGGACACACTCTGGATATGAGTGATCAGCCTGTCGCCAGAGTCAGCTGGGAAGACGCCGCATTATTCTGTAACTGGTTGAGTCGCAAAGAAGGCCTGCCGGCTTTTTATATTGTCGAAGATGCTCGTGTCACTGGCTTTAACTGGGACGCCCACGGTTATCGACTACCCACCGAAGCCGAGTGGGCCTGGGCAGCAAAAATTGACCAGCAATCAAACAACCTGGTCTTTCCCTGGGGCACTGAGCTCTACCCGCCGCTGGCAATAACCGGCAACTATGCGGACCAGAGCGCCAGTGGTTTTCTCTCCTTTACCCTGCCCAATTACAATGACCAGTACGCTGTCTCTGCGGTGGTTGGAAGTTTCCAGGCCAACACCAAGGGACTTCACGATATGAGTGGTAATGTCGCCGAGTGGGTCAACGATTATTTTGATATCCGCCCCAATCGCAATGAGCCAGAGCTGGATCCTCGCGGTCCCCAGCAAGGCAATAAACATGTGATTCGCGGTGCCAGTTGGGCGCTAGCTTCACGCACTGAATTGCGCCTGAGCTACCGTGATTCTGGCACTGATGGACGGATTGATTTAGGCTTTAGAATTGCGCGCTATGTCGACAAACCCGGCGGCACGCTCTAGATCGGCT
>JAFMBY010000120.1 GCA_017858135.1 Porticoccaceae bacterium
GTCGCTGCGTGCGGCGCTGCCTTGCACTGACGAAAAAATCCTCGTTTTTAATTCAGGTTTTCTGTGCATTAAGCCACTTTCGAGGGTTAAAGGTTTTCGACTTTCGCGAGTGCGGTGTGAGCGCGGTACTCGCAACTTCATGTATTTTTAATACACTCAGTCGCTGCGTGCGGCGCTGCCTTGCACTGACGAAAAAATCCTCGTTTTTAATTCATGTTTCCCGAGAAATACATTATTTCTTTGGGTTAAATGAGCTCTTGCGAAGTGATTAGACTTTTAAGCTAGGGATTCAGCAACGCTTCGCGCAATGCAGTGGCTTGTTGCTGGATGCGTTTGGTGTTTTCTGGGCCAGTGCGCAGAAGCTGTTTTTGCAATGGCAGCAGTGACTCGAGAGCCGGGTCGGCGAATTTATAGACGACGGAATCTCGCGTTAGTTTGATCGGTTCGACGACGATGGGTGTTGCCAATATCACATCGATGGCGTGCAAAATGATGCCGTCCATCTGCCTGGGGTTGTAGCCCATTTCTGAAAAGGCATTTTCCAGCAATGGCCTGATAAAGTGGAAGAGCTTGCCCATGGAGTCCATGGGTAGGTTGGTTATGGTGTTAACCGTGCGGCCATAGCGCTCGTAGTTGCCGGCATTTAACCAGACCGTGCCGTCGCTGCTGTGGGTGGCAAATAGGCCTTCCGGGGCTGTTAGTGGAAATATCTTCGAGAGCACGACGCCATTTGACAGGCCATCTACATAACTGGCGGTGCGGCGCAGTAGATCATCGGCTTTCACCCATTTGGCAAACTCTGGCTTGTTATTGATTAGCAGTAGACGCTCGCGGATAAAGTCATCGCTGTTATCTAACTTGGGCAGTGGTGGTGGCTTGCTGACTAAGCTTACCTGCGGCTCTTGGACTGGCTCTGGTTCGACCGCTTGGGGGATAACCGCTTCGGGTACGACAGGTGCTTGTATAACCGCTTCAGCCACTGGCTCTGGTATGGCAATCAGTTCCGGATCATCTTCTGGTTTGTTTTGTGCTTTAAAGAGAACCGCAACAATAATTGCCACAGCGATTAAGGTGCCGGCGATAAAGACGATATTGTTTGAGCTGGATTTTTTCTGTGCGCGGTTCATAGTGTGCTGCCGTCTCGTGTCTTATGGTCAGAATTAATTGGTCGTACTGTCTGGTTATTGATAACTGCGCCGCGCAATTCAAGCTGATGACTATCGCCGTTCTTTTGTTGTTCCAGCTTTACAATCAGATGATCCCAGTCGCTGGCCAGCCAGGCGGTAAAGCTGCGGTCATCGCTGGCGTTAGTTCTCTCAACTTTGACTGTTCTCAGTGGGCCGAGAGCGGTATGTAAAACTTCTTCTCCCGCGACACGATAGTGGTATTGTTTCAGCTTTCCTCGGGAAATAACAGGATAGGAAAAAGTCTTTTCTCCGGCGTTCAAATCACGCCGCAACTGCAGTCGGTGAGTGATCATATCCAGCTGCCCTGCTTGGAGTTCAGTTTCTTTGGTGCTTTCATTTTTTTGATAATGCACGGTATTATTTTGCCAGTCGAAACGCTGCACTTCGGTTCGCGTGCTGCCAAAGATAGAGCGGGTGTAGTGGTATTCGGTAGGGCGCAGCTGTTGGTTTTTGGTCAGCTTAAAGGTGCTCTGTTCATCTATTTTGCCAAGGAAGTTTTTTGCCACCAGGCTTTCGCGGTAAACCCCAGGTTCAATTTCTTCGAGGCGCTGCACAGCTTCAATTTCTAGACCGCTGAATCTCGCAGAGTAGTCTGCGCGATAGAGATTAATGGCTGTTTCAGAGGTTGTTTGCAGAGAGGTCTGTGCCGGGTCGCTGAAGGCGGATGGTGTCTGTATAAAGAGTAGTGGCAGCATCATCGCCGCACCGAGTCGAGTGATGACCGATTTTATCGTTATGAATGATGACAATGGTTAGACCTCGGTGATGAATCTCGCAGGTGCTGTTAGAGTAGCAAAATTTCGCTTGGTTCGCTGTTGTCGAAAAATACTTTATAGCAGTCGCTTTTGTTGGGCCTCTGCTATTCGGCACGCTCGGCTATTTCGACACAGACGCCGCTCTCGGGCAGCAACTCATTATCAAGAATGACATGGCCATCTCGCAACTCTAGGCGTCCCTGACAAAACCACTCTGCGGCCAGTGGATAGATCTGATGTTCATAGTTCAGCACGCGTGAGGCTAAGGTCTCTGCACTGTCATTTTTTAGTAGCTCTACCCGTGCCTGAACAATAGCCGGGCCGCCATCCAGTTCGGCGGTGACAAAGTGAACAGTCGCTCCAGCTTCACTGTCACCGGCATCGATGGCGCGCTGATGGGTGTGTAAACCAGGATATTTTGGCAGCAGTGACGGGTGAATATTAATCAGCCGCCCGAGGAAGCGGTTAACAAACTGCGGCGTTAGGATGCGCATAAAGCCTGCCAGAACAATCAGGTCTGGTGAGAAGCTATCGATCACATCTGCCAGTGCGGCATCGAACTCTGTGCGCGAGGCGAAGCTGTTGTGATCCAGTGTAATATTGGGTATCGCCGCCGCAGCCGCGCGCTCAAGCCCTTTCACTCCGGCTTTATTGCTGATCACCGCAACCACATCGCCATTCACGGACCCATCGGCGCAACCATCAATAAATGATTGCAGGTTGGACCCGCTTCCGGAAATCAATACAACGATGCGCCGTTTGGCTGTCGAGTGGTCACTCATCAGGATAGTCCGAGCAGTTGAACCTGTTCCTCGTCTGCCTCCAGAGCCGTGATAGTGCCCAGTTCGAATGCGCTTTCACCACTAGCAGCCAACAAACCCAGCGCTTCTTGCGCGCGCTCCTTGGGTACACAGATGACCATGCCGACGCCGCAATTTAGCGTGCGGTGCATTTCGTGTTCGTCGATATTGCCGCCTTTTTGCAGCCAGTCGAAGACCGCTGGACGAGTCCAGGCCTGAGTGTCGATCACGGCTTTGGCATTGTCTGGCAGAACTCGCGGAATATTTTCCAGCAGTCCACCGCCGGTGATATGTGCCAGTGCATTGACCTGAGACTTGGCGATCAATTCAAGCAGCGGTTTGACATAGATGCGCGTCGGCTTCATCAGCAGGTCGATCAGCAGCTCACCGTCGAGTTGCTCGGTCGCCGGGTCGGTCGCCGTGACTTCCAGCACTTTGCGAATCAGCGAGTAGCCATTCGAGTGAGGGCCGCTTGAGGCTAAGCCAATTAAGGTGTCGCCAATACTGACTTTGGAGCCATCGATCAGATCAGCCTTCTCGACGATGCCGACACAAAAACCGGCGAGATCATAGTCTGCGCCTTCATACATGCCCGGCATCTCTGCAGTTTCGCCGCCGATTAGCGAGCAGCCGGAGAGATCACAGCCGTCGGCAATGCCATTTACCACGGCGGCGGCGGTCTCTATATCCAGCTTGCCGGTGGCGTAGTAGTCGAGGAAAAACAGTGGCTCGGCACCACAGACAATCAGGTCGTTAACGCACATGGCAACCAGATCAATGCCCACGGTGTCGTGCTTGCCATGATCCAATGCAAGACGCAACTTGGTGCCAACGCCATCGGTTCCCGAGACCAGCACTGGCTGCTTGTAACCTGTGGGCAGTTCAAACAGTGCGCCAAACCCTCCCAGTCCGGCCAATACTTCTGGTCGTCGCGTGCGCTTGGCTGCGCCCTTAATTTTTTCGATCAGTGCATTGCCGGCATCGATGTCGACGCCTGCATCTTTATAGCTGAGTGATTTGCTGTTTTCGGTCATGGCACAAGCCTTCTTTTGTGGACCGGCTATTTTAGAGACAGTGGGCCTACTTTTCATCAAGCACTGATATAATGTTGCAAATTTTCTGGAGAAAAACCGTTGAAACGGACATTAATTTTGGTTTTTGCCCTATTTTGCACCTCGGCAATCGCAGAACAGGTCTCCGGACTTTATAACGGACGTGTTTTAGTCGCCGACCAAACTGAGCAATCGAGACAGGATGGCGTCAATCAGGCGCTTGAACAGGTGCTGATTAAGCTGACGGGTAACAGTAAAATTATGCAGTTGCCGGGTATTCAGGAAGCGATCACCAACACCAATAATTTTATTGCCAGCGTCGGTTACACGGCGCTGGCTGAACAGTCTGGTGCATTGCCCGGCTTTGCGCTGCAGGTCAGTTTTTCATCTCAGGCTATCGATCAATTGATTCGCTGGGCGCAGCTGCCGCTGTTGCCGGCCGAGCGACCGAAACTCTTGTTCTGGATCGTTAGAGATGATGCCGCGACGGGTCGCCAGTTTGTCAGTGCCCAGGGCTTTCCCGACTTCACTGCGAATTTTCAGCAGATTATGCAGAATCGTGCTGTGCCTTATCAGTTGCCCGATTTAGACCTCGAGGATCAATTATCACTCTCGGTCAATGAGGCCTGGGGTATGCGCGAGCAGATTATCGATGTAGCTTCGCAGCGCTACGATGTTGACGGCTGGGCGCTGTTGCGATTGTTTACCACGACAGCGGGGGAGGTGCGTGGTAGTTGGATTTATCGGTTGGATGACCGGCGTGGTTTTAACGATGTGCGCGCAGAAGACGGCGAGGCGTTTGTGACGCTGGCAATCAATGATCTGGTCGACAGCATTTCAGCTCAATTAACCTACATACCGCAGGCCGACACGAGCGAGTTGATTGTGCAGATTAATCAGGTCGATTCCTTTGCTGACTATCAGGCCGTGCTGGAACAGCTGCAGAGTTTAAAGCTGGTGCAGTCGACCAATGTCTTTGCGGTGAAAGCTGATCGTCTGTTTGTGACGGTAGATATTGACGGCGGCGTTGACCTGCTAATTTCAGCATTAGAGCGCAGTGGCAGCCTGGCGAATCAAACTTCGCAGGCGGCGCGCTTCAGTGGCACTTTAGAATTTGATTGGATCGCTAAGTGAACGATTTTCAGCAGTTGAGTTTGGCTATTACCTTGGATAATCAGGCGACCTTCGATAATTTTTATGCGCCCAATGGTACGCCTCAGCATCTGGCCAAGATGTTGTTGCAGGATGAGGGCAAGCAGTACGCGTATATCTGTGGTTCATCGGGAACAGGGCTGTCGCATTTGCTGCAAGCAGTATGTCAAAAGCACAGTCTGCGTCCGGGCAGCGGTGCGGCGATTTATCTGCCCTTAAAAGAGTTGTGTGATTACCCGGCAGAACAGGTTCTGCAGGGATTGGAATCCTCTGATATTGTCTGTTTGGATGATCTCGATGAAGTGGCTGGCCGCAAGGATTGGCAAGCGCCGCTGTTTAACTTTTTTAATCGCTGCAGTGAGTCAGGCACACGTTTGTTGATCACCGCTCACACACTGCCGGACTTTTTAGAGGTGGTATTAGAGGACCTGCTGTCGCGTTTAAAGTCTGGTATTTCATTGCAACTGATTGATTATAAAGATGCTGATCTGCGTCGGTTGTTGCAGCATCGGGCCAGTAGTCTTGGGCTCTATTTGTCAGACGAGGTGGCGCTGTTTTTGCTCCACCGATTGCCGCGCAATAGTCATGTGTTGCTGGAGGCGCTGGAGAAATTAGATGCGGTGTCTCTGCGTGAGCAGCGCCGGTTAACACTGCCCTTTGTGAAGACGGTTCTCGCCATTTAATTATCGACCTGTGGATGGAAGGCTCGCTCTGACTTT
>JAFMBY010000026.1 GCA_017858135.1 Porticoccaceae bacterium
TGGTCAATGCAGAATTTAGTCAATAGGGGATTTGGTCGTTGCAGCGGGCTTGGCCTGAAAGCTTAAACAGCGATTACCGTCAATTTGGGCAACCGCCAAACAGGGTAGCATTTTTGACTTAAAGCCCATCGCATAACAGCCATAAGGCATGCTTGGCCGGTGGGTGATATGGAAGTGCCGACACCCCCAACAATCAGTTTTTGTTTTTTCGGGCGGCATCGAGTTTGGGTTTCCAAAATTCATGGTAGGCCTTCCACAGAATAGTACAGACCAACATCACGCCAATTAGGCTGGCAAATACATTGGTTAGGTCGAACCCTTTGAGACGACTAACTTCAGGTCTAATCCACATAATCAGAATAATTGGCACGGCGACCAATAGGTACATACGCACCAACCTGCAAACCGCACAGGGTGGTTTTTGCTTTGTTTCCCGCATAATTAACAACCCTCTGACGGTCTTTAATTGCTGTTAGAACGACATCTTACCGTACTCGGTTTAGTTTACCAGTTTTGCACTACGTGCAACGATACGGTAATTGGCTACTCCCTGCTGCTCTAAAAAGTAAGCCAGACCGGTGCTGATCGTCACCTGCTCACCAGGCTCGAGGACATTGGTTAATTCAATGATTTTAGCTTGACCAGAGCCACTCAAGTTTGTCGGCCCAAATACCTCAATAATAATATTACGCATGCCCCGCGGGCTGGTGTTCATCACATTAATCAATAGCGCCCCTTTACTGCTTGCCGACTGACCGAAGGCTAAAAATGTATGCGGCCGCAACTGCAAATTCAGCTGCTGTATTTTTTCTCGACTTTGGATGCCTAGCTCGCCACCCTCCTGAGCGGCCTGCTGAAAATAGCTCTGTGCCTGTTCATAGCGCTGCTCCTGCAGCGCCAACTCCCCGAGATAATAACTCGCGGTGGCGGTTGGCAATAATTGATTACTCCTTTTTAAATCAGCCACTGCAGCGGCTCGCTGGCCCTCTTTGTAATACAGAATTCCACGCGCCAAATAGGGACTAAAAAATTTATCATTTTTGCTGATCGCGGTGGTGTAGGCCTGCTCTGCATTTTCGCTGTTATCAAGCATCTCCCAGGCAGTGCCGCGCAGCGCCCAAAACTGACCCTCGGCCGGCTGCACTGCCACGGCTGTGTCGAGGTGCTGAATAGCCAGCGCAGGTTTTTTGTCGGCGATAGCTTGGCTGGCCAATTTTTCAGCCGCATAGGCGGGGGCATCTTTTTTTAGCTGCGCGATCGCTGTTTGATAACGCTGACGGTAACGCTGGCCCGGCGCGAAGTCCGCCGCTCGAACTTTGTTGGCTTCGACCCTCTGGACAGAAGGCGGATGACTGGCAAACAAGTTACTGAAAAAGTCCGCCTGTCGCGACTCACTCAATTGGACAAATGTTTGCTGTAACTCAACGGCGCCCTGCACCTCATATCCCGCTCTGGCCATATAGCTCATGCCATAGTAGTCAGACTCCAATTCGTCATCGCGCCCATACTTTGCCATCCATGCCGCCGCACCCATTTGCGAGGCGATACCATATAACTGTTCTCCGGAGCGACCCTGCACCGCAGCACCCACTGTCAACAGGCCAATACTGGCCAGTGTTCCACTAGTCATCTGCGTCGCACCGTGGCGTGCGGCGGCATGGACAATCTCATGGCCGAGCACCGCCGCAAGCTGCGCCTCATCGTCAAGTAGCGTTAACAGGCCCGTGTTAATGGCGATTTTGCCCCCCGGCAGTGCCCAGGCATTGGGTACTCTGTTGTTAAGTACGACAAACTCGTAGGGCAGCGCCGGGCGATCACTGACTGCGGCGAGTTTTTCGCCGACTCCGCTAATGTAGGTTTGCAGTGTCGGATCAAGATAGTAATCGCCGCCCTGCGACTGCCGCGACGGAGCATAATTTTTCTCACCAATCGCCACCTCCTGCTGCGGCGAGATGATTGATAACTGGCTTTTCCCTGTCACTGGATTGACTGAACATGCGGCCATAACAACAGATACTATTGGTACTAAAAGCCATTTTTTCATTCCCTGTCTCCATTAAAATTTCAGTTTATTTGCCAGTCCCTGGGGTAACAAATAGAGTCTCGCGCGTTTGCCGCAAGTTGATATAATGACAGCACTAATTCTAAGTAATTTCCACTAAACGGCACAGTTTACTTATGTTAATTGTTATTTCTCCGGCCAAAAAACTCGACTATTCAAGCCCCATTGAAGCACCGATGCTATCGCAACCGGCGCTATTAGATCATGCTCAAGAGCTTTCGCAGGGGTTAAAGGCGCTGGCGCCACAGGATGTTTCCAGCTTGATGAGCCTCAGCGATAAGCTCGGCGCGTTGAATTATGAGCGTTTTCAAGAATGGCAAACGCCGTTTAATCCCGACAATGCTCGGGCTGCGGTATTAGCCTTTAAAGGCGATGTCTATCAGGGGCTAGATGCTGACAGCATGAGCGCGGATGATTTGCATTGGGCTCAGGAACATCTGCGTATTCTCTCAGGGCTCTATGGCGTGCTGCGCCCTCTGGACCTGATGCAAGCCTATCGTCTGGAAATGGGCACCAAGTTTGCCAACCCTCGAGGCGCCGACCTCTATCAGTTCTGGGGCGACATTATCACCGCCGAACTCAACACAGTGCAGACATCGGTGCTGGTCAATCTCGCCTCTAACGAATACTTTAAGTCGGTGCACAAGAAGGATATTGCTGCGCGCATTGTGACGCCGGTATTTATGGACAAGAAAGGCGATAAGTACAAAATCATTAGCTTTTATGCCAAAAAGGCACGCGGACTAATGAGTCGCTATATCATCCAAAATCGCATTACCGATGTCGACAAAATCAAACAGTTCGACACCGATGGCTACAAATACAATGCCGCGCTCAGTGAGCAGGATCAATTTGTCTTTGTGCGCGATTGAGGTTCGGCGGTTAAACCAGGAGCAGTAGTGACTTTGAAGGACAAAACTTTCTCTCAGGCCTGTGAAAACAATAAGGCCGCTATTTTTAACCTGCTCGCGCCATTGCTGCAAAGTAAAACCGATCTTCTCGAGATCGGCTCAGGGACCGGTCAACATGCCGTGTGGTTCGCGCCACAATTGCCCCATCTGGTCTGGCAGACCAGTGATCTGAGTGAAAATCATGCGGGGATTTTGCGATGGATCAGCGACTATCCAGCCGATAATTTGCGCCCACCCATAGCGCTCGACGTCGCCGGCGGGCAGTGGCCAGCAGCCAGCTTTGATGCAATCTACACGGCTAATACCGCGCATATTATGGCCTGGCATGAGGTGCAGGCAATGTTTAGTAACATCGCTTCAAGCCTCCGCTCGGACGGAATATTCTGCCTTTATGGGCCACTCAAATATGACGGCGAGTTTACCTCTGAAAGCAATCGGCTTTTTGATCTGCAGTTGCGCGCGCAAGTGCCTCATCGCGGCATCAGGGAGTTTCATGCCGTCAATCAGTTGGCCTTGGACGGAGCACTTATTTTGCTCGACGATCACGCCATGCCAGCCAATAATCGCTTATTGATTTGGCAAAAAGTCTAATGCTATAGCGGTTACTGTGGGTTGACTAAATAGTCCGTAGCGAGACCGATAAAAATGATCATTCCGACGCGGTTGTTGCTGAGGAAAGCCTTAAAACAGGCCTCTCGTTCGCGGCCTCGACTAATACGGTGCTGATTGAAAAAGTAACCCGCTGCGACAACCAGTCCGGCAAAGTAAATCAGTCCACGCTGAAAAAGCATTCCTGATACCACCAGTAAAACCAGCACCGCGAGCTGCAATAATGCAATGATCAGAAGATCATAACGGCCAAATAAGATTGCCGTTGATTTGATCCCGACCTGTAAATCGTCATCGCGATCGACCATGGCGTAATAGGTATCGAAGGCGATAGTCCACAACACCACTGCAGCAAATATCGCCCAGAGCTCAACTGGCAAGGCGTTGTTGTGTGCGGCAAATGCCATGGGTGTCGACCAGGCCCAAGCGATGCCAAGTCCGAGCTGAGGCCAGTGGGTAATGCGCTTCAAAAACGGATAGAGGGTGGCAGCGGCAGCGCCACCGAAGGCCAGCACAATGGTCAATTTATTAGTCAGTAAAACCAGAATCAAGGCCACCAGCAGCAACGCAAAAAACAGCCCGAGCGCGGTGCTCGCACGGACTTCACCTGAGGGCAACGGCCGCTGTTTGGTGCGCTCCACCTCTCCATCAACATGACGGTCCGCATAGTCGTTAATCACACAACCGGCTGCGCGCATGACGACAACGCCAAGGCTAAAGATCAGCAGATTGTCTAGCGTTGGCCGACCAGCACTGGCAAACCACAGCGCCCACAAGGTTGGCCACAATAACAGATAGGTGCCGATGGGCCGCTCGAGGCGCATCAGACGCAGCCAGGGATGTGCGGCTGAAGGATTAATCATAAGCTGTAAAACTCGGTAAAAAAATCTCGCAGACCAACAGCGGCTTGGCCGACAGTTTAAACACTGAACGCCGCCCCCACAGGGGCGAATTGATATTGTTGAGTTGTTGCGCCAACGCTCGGCCATTAGGTTCTATGCAGGCCCATTCCAATGGTGCTCGTGTCATAGCGGGATCGCTAAACAACAATGCACCCAGAGGCCTGCTGTCGAGGTGACGCAATTTGCGCAAGCGTCCCGTCAGGGTTTGCAGCGGAATAACACTGCGAGCAAATACCCAGGGCACGCCACGACCAATCAACAATACCTCGCGCACCAGCGCCAGACGATGCTCTGGAAGAGACAATGCGCGGCGCTCAGAAAGGCTTGGGCGTCGCAGTGACTGACTCAGCACCTCTACTTTCAGCTGCCCACCGCTAGCCTCGAGCAAGCGAGTGGTAAGTGAGCCGCGATCCAACAACCAGCCGTGTAACGTGGTCGGAACACCCGCTGCCATGACCGGTTGCCGCCAGGTAACACGATCAGAAAAGTGGGCTGATTTCTTCACCCTCATGCTTTTATGCATCTTTGGCATAGATATTTCGACCGTCGGGCTGGGCGCGAAAGCGCTTGTACTCCCACTGATACTGTTCAGGTGCCAGTGCGACAATACGAGCGACATCGTCATTTAACGCGGTCACGGCGGTGACTGGATCACCGCTATACAGTTCATCACTGGCTGGCAAAAAATGCAGCCGCCAACCTCCAGGCTCGCGCAGGGCGGTCGCTAATAAGGCACGGCTGCCAGAGCGATCAATCAAATTGGTGGCCAAGGTCATTGTACGCGCCTGATTGCTCATAAAAGGCACCACAATACCACTCTGTGGGGCGGGTTGCTGGTCAGGCAGGATGGCGGTGGTCTCGCCTCGTTTTAAGGCTTTAATCAGCGCGGCGACACCACGTACGTCAGTGGGCACCAATGTCGCACCAGACTGTTCCCGAGACGCTTTTATCCAGCGGCCCAATGGCGCTATTTTGGGCGGCTCATAAAGTGAGGTCATCTTGGTTTGCGGCGCGAGCCAGAGCCCAATGACTTCCCAATTGCCCTGATGAGGGACTATTAACAGCGTGCCAGATTTATCTGCCAGCGCCTCCTGCAGCAAGTCCAAACCTTCAACAGACAGTATCTTGCTTTCCAACCATGCAGTTGATGAGCTCCAGACTCGAGGGGTTTCAAGGAATGCCTGGCCAAGCTGAATCATGCGCTGCTTACACATCTGCTCAATCGCGGCGGCAGAACGCTGGGGATAGCAGAGCTGCAGATTAACCCGCGCAATTCGCACCGGCGTGAGCTGTAACGCGTAGATCAATCGACCAACAGCAGCGCCAAGAGCGCGACTGACGCTGAGCGGTAAAAAAGCAAAACTTCGCAACAGTCCTAGCAGAATATAATTTTTCAATACTGTCGCTTAGCCTCTCACAGATAATCTAGACAGCGGCTGCTTCGCGGCGGCTAAAGCTTGGCCGCGAGCTCGTCTCGAAGATAGCTGCGCAACTCTTCGCCGACCTCGCTGTGCAACAGACCGAGTTCGATATTGGCTTTAAGCAAGCCCATTTTGCTACCGCAGTCGTAGCGCGTGCCACTGTATTCGTAGGCCAACACCTGCTCTTCTGTCAGCAGTGTCTGGATCGCGTCGGTGAGCTGAAACTCGCCGCCGGCCCCGGGCTTTAACATAGCCAAATGTTTAAAAATTTGCGGGGTGAAAATATAGCGGCCGGTGACACCCATGTCCGAGGGCGCATCTTCCAATGCCGGCTTTTCAACAATTTTGTCCAACAGGTATACTCGGTCTGCCTGCAGCTTGCCACTAATAACACCGTAAGCGGAGATATCGGGGCCCGGCACTTTTTGGACGGCGATAACAGAGCTTTTGTAAAACTCGTAGAGTTCAACCATCTGCTGAACCGCACCTTTCTCGCCGTGGATCAGGTCGTCGGCGAGAATCACTGCAAATGGCTCATCGCCAATAAGATGCGCGGCGGTCGATACGGCATGGCCAAGACCCAAGGCTTCATTTTGACGAATGTAGGTACAGCTGACTCCTTTGGGAACAATATTTTGCGCGATATCTAATAATTTGGTTTTGTTACTCTTTTCAAGTTGATGCTCCAACTCATAGGCTTTATCAAAGTGGTCTGCAATGCTGCGCTTATTGCGGCCAGTGATAAAAATCATCTCCGTGATACCAGCTGCGACGGCTTCTTCAACGGCATACTGAATTAATGGTTTGTCGACGACAGGCAACATCTCTTTCGGATTGGCTTTGGTTGCTGGCAAAAAGCGGGTGCCCATCCCTGCCACTGGAAAAACTGCTTTGCGAACCTTTTCACCACGTCGTACATGCACCATTGATACGTTTCCTCTTAATAATAAGTACGTTTTGTTCACTCAGGTTGATCCTGCAACCCTAACGATGGGCGGTATTATATCCATAACTGATTATAATCCGGGGACTTAATTGCCCCTTTAGCTCGCTTCCGGCCTTTCTTTATTGAGCCGTCGCCTTATAATTGCGCATTCTCCACGAAAACAACCATTTAGCAGTTATACAGACCCGCAGGTATCCACCTTGAGCAATGTCGGCACGCCCCCTGATACATTTCAGGCGCTAATTATCAGACTCCAACAATACTGGGCTGACCAGGGTTGTGTGGTGCTTCAACCACTGGATATGGAAGTGGGCGCAGGCACCTTTCACCCGGCGACATTTTTACGCGCCATTGGTCCAGAGAACTGGAACAGCGCCTATGTGCAAGGCTGTCGCCGACCCACTGATGGGCGCTATGGTGAAAACCCTAACCGCCTTCAACACTACTATCAGTTCCAGGTGGTGATGAAACCGTCGCCAAGTGACTTTCAAGAGCTTTATCTTGGCTCTTTGCGCTCACTGGGCATCGATACTCTAGTTCACGATGTCCGCTTCGTCGAGGACAACTGGGAATCGCCGACCTTGGGCGCCTGGGGTATTGGCTGGGAAGTCTGGCTCAACGGCATGGAAATTACTCAGTTCACCTACTTCCAGCAGGCCGGCGGACTGGAATGCTATCCAGTTACTGGCGAGATTGCCTATGGTCTTGAGCGTATCGCCATGTATCTGCAAGGTGTCGACAGCATCTACGACTTGGTTTGGGCTCATGGGCCTCAAGGAGACGTCACCTACGGCGATGTTTTCCACCAAAACGAAGTTGAGATGTCGACCTTTAACTTTGAGCATGCAGACATCGAGGCGTTGTTCGCACAGTTTGATCAGTGTGAAAAAGACAGCTTGCGGCTGACCGAGAATGGTCTGCCATTACCTGCCTATGAAATGGTGATGAAGGCCTCTCATGCCTTTAATCTGCTGGATGCCCGTCACGCCATCTCTGTCACCGAACGCCAACGCTATATTCTGCGCGTGCGAACGCTCGCTCGAGCCGTCGCTCAGGGTTATTTTGACTCGCGTCTGGCGCTGGGCTTCCCTCTCGCCGACAAAGATCTGGCCGAGGAAGTATTAGCCCGGGTCGCACAGGAAAAGGAACAACAGCAGGCAAAGCTGGAACGCGCCAAAGCAGCGGGAGAGTCCAAGTGAGTAAAGATTTTCTAGTTGAAATTGGCACTGAAGAGCTGCCGCCAAAAGCTCTGCGACAGCTCTCCGAGAGCTTTGCCCAAGGGGTGGTCAAGCGACTTGAGGAGCACAACCTCAGGTTTGGCAAGGTGAAAACCTATGCGGCGCCGCGGCGCCTGGCAGTGTTAATTGCAGATCTCGCGGAGCAGACGCCAGATCAAGACGTTGTAAATTGGGGACCACCAGCCAAGGTTGCCTTTGATGTTGACGGCAAAGCCACTAAAGCTGCTGAAGCCTTTGCGAAAAAGAATCAGCTTGAGCTCACGGCGCTTTCTGGGCTGGTTGAAAATGATGGCCAGCAAGACAAACTCTGTGTTCGCCAGACTATTGCTGGTCGCAATACCGAAAGCCTGCTCGGGGAGGTGATTAATCACTCTTTGGCCGCACTGCCAATCCCTAAACCAATGCGCTGGGGCAAGAGCCGCCAGGAGTTTGTCCGACCCGTCCAGTGGGCGGTGGTATTGTTTGGCGACCATACAGTCGAGACCGATATTCTTGGCTTGACCAGCAGTAATCTCAGCCGCGGTCACCGCTTTCACAGCCAAGGAGACATCCTGCTTAAGTCTCCGGCGAGCTATCGCGATAGCCTTTACGATGCCTTTGTAATCGTCGATTTTGCCGAGCGCAGGGACTTGATTCAAAAGGGTGTGTTAGACACGGCCAAACGTGCCGGCGGCAGCGCCGTGATTGATAATGACTTGCTCGACGAAGTCACTGCGCTCAATGAATGGCCGGTGCCGCTGATGGGCCGATTTGAGCAGCACTTTCTTCAAGTGCCAGCCGAAGCCTTGGTCTCATCGATGGCTCAGCACCAAAAATACTTTCATGTGATCGATGCTAATGGCCAGCTTATGCCGCTGTTTATCACGGTTGCCAATATTGCCAGCAAAGATCCTCAGCAGGTGATCAGTGGTAATGAGCGGGTTATCCGCCCGCGTCTTGCCGATGCCGAATTTTTCTACAATGCAGACCTGAAAACCTCACTGCAGGCTCGCCGTGACTCACTCAAGCAGATTGTGTTTCAATCCAAGCTCGGCAGCGTTTATGATAAGACCGCGCGGGTCAGCGAATTAGCAAAAATATTGGCGCCGTTTGTGGGTGCCGATGCAGCGCTTGCAGGTCGAGCCGGTGAGCTATGTAAGTCCGATCTAGTCAGCGAAATGGTCGGCGAATTCGACGATCTGCAAGGTGTGATGGGCCGCTACTACGCGCTGAATGACGGTGAAGACCCAACGGTTGCCGAAGCGTTATTGGAGCAGTATTTACCGCGTTTTGCCGGTGATGCGATACCCACCACCGAGACCGGTGCGACGCTTGCCCTAGCTGACCGCCTTGATACCTTGGTGGGTATTTTTAGTATTGGCCAGCAGCCCTCGGGATCGCGCGATCCGTTTGCTCTGAGGCGCGCCAGCCTAGGTATTTTGCGGATTATTATCGAGCGCAATATCGATATGGATCTGAATGTTGCCCTCGCCTCTGCTGCCCAGCAGCTGGCTCTAAAAAAACCCACTACCGAGCTATGTTCGCAAGTGCTCACTTACGTTATTGACCGCTTAAAAGCTTGGTATCGTGATGAAAATATTGCACCGGAGGTATTTGCCTCAGTGGCCGCATTGGCGCTCTCTAATCCACTGGATATCGATACCCGAGTAAGAGCTGTCGATCAGTTTTCGAGGGCGCCAGAAGCTGTCGCACTGGCCTCTGCCAATAAGCGGGTGTTGAATATATTGGCCAAGCAGGACGAGCAGGGCATTGCCGCTAGCGTCGATGAAACGCGGTTTGAAGAGCCCTCAGAAAAACAGCTTGCCGCCGAGATTGAACGTCTCAGTACGCTGGTTGAGCCACTGCTGGGCAAGCGTGATTACGCGGGAGTCTTAAATAATCTTGCGACGCTACGCGAACCGGTCGATGCATTTTTCGATGATGTGCTAGTAATGGCGGAGAACCTGGAAACTCGCGCTAATCGTCTCGCTTTGTTGCGCAACCTGCGGCAGTTATTTTTAAATGTCGCCGATATTTCACATTTGGTGGTAACTAAGTAGGCGCATTGACGAGGCAGCAATGGAATGATAAAAATTTGGCAGGGCATCAGAGCATTAGCGTTTTATATTGGACTGATTATCTTGGTTCTATTGATGACTCTGTCGCTGTGCTTGATCGGGTTCCTGCCATTCCGCTATCGCCAACTGTGTGTCACCTTCGGCAACAGGTTATTGATGCTATGGCTGCGCATCACCTGCGGCGTCAAAATTAAGCTGGAGGGTCTCGGCAATATCCCTAAAAACGCCTGTGTTGTCGTCAGCAACCATCAAAGTACCTGGGAAACGTTTTTTTTACAGTATCTGTTTGTGCCCGCCAGCGTTATTCTTAAACGCGAGCTGCTGTGGATTCCCCTGTTCGGCTGGGGGCTCTATTTTATGCGCGCTATCGCCATCAAACGGTCAAACCCAGCAGGCGCTATTCGCCAAGTATTGAAACAGGGTAAGCAACGCCTTTCGGCGGGCATCAATGTGGTCATTTTTCCCGAAGGAACACGCATTCGAACCTCCGAAGTGGGCAACTTTATGACCAGCGGCGCCGCGCTGGCTAAGTCTGCAGGAGTACCCATTCTGCCAGTACGCCACAATGCAGGGCTGTGCTGGCCAGCTGATAGCTGGCTGAAGACGCCAGGCACCATCACACTGGCTATAGGACCGCCGATTGACACATCAGAGGGCAATCCTCGTGAGCTCACAGAACAGGCACACCAATGGGTAGCCAACGCTCTCTAGTGACCGAAAGCCTGTGGCGAGAGCCTAAAGGGGAAACCGCAACCGATGCCTAGAAGACAAGCCAAGTCGAGAAACAAAAACGCCGCCTAGACTAGGCGGCGTTTTGCTATCTCAATTATCCAGCCTATTAGCCGCTGGAATAGCTACTGAACGTCCATCACACGTCCAAATTCACCACTGACAACGCGTTGGTTTCAATAAATTCGCGTCGCGGCTCAACCTGATCACCCATTAGAGTAGTAAACATTTGATCCGCGGCGATGGCGTCTTCAATAGTGACCCGCAACATACGCCGAGAATCAGGATCCATGGTCGTCTCCCAGAGTTGGCTCGGGTTCATCTCGCCCAGCCCTTTATAGCGCTGAGTGCTAATGCCACGTCGTGACTCTGCCATTAGCCAATCCAGCGTTTCAGTAAAGCTGTCCACGGGCTGCTGACGCTCTCCTCGCTGCACAAAGGCACCCTCTTCGATCAGTCCTTGCAGTATCTCACCGAGACCAGCGATTGCCCTGTACTCATTGGAGGCGAAAAATTCGCGGCTGAGAAGGTGATAATTAGGAATACCATGGGCGGTGACCTCTATCTTAGGCTGGAAAATATGCCGTTCAGCATCCTCGCTGACCAACACCTGATAGCGGTGAGTGCCTGTCATCACATCTTTAAGCTTTTCCTGGAGATCGCTACACCAGCCAGCAAGATCGTTACTGTTTTCAAGAAGTTCCGCCGAAAATGCTGGCGCATAGACAAGTGCCTGCAGCACTTCTTTAGGGTAGACCAGAGACATACGATCGATTAAACCCATGATATGGCGATACTGACTGACCAGAGATTCAAGTGCAGTTCCCCGTATTCCTGGCGCCGTAGCATTGACATGCAAACTGGCATTTTCAAGCGCTTTCGAGGTTAGATACGCCAACAGCGCATCGTCATCTTTTACATACTGCTCGCTCTTACCTCGGCTCACCTTATAGAGTGGCGGCTGAGCAATAAAAATATGGCCGTTTTCGACCAATTCGCGCATTTGACGAAAGAAAAACGTTAACAGCAGGGTGCGAATATGCGACCCATCCACGTCGGCGTCGGTCATGATAACAATAGTGTGGTAGCGAAGCTTCTGGAGATTAAACTCTTCATTACCAATACCGCACCCCAACGCGGTAATTAGAGTGCCAACCTCGGCGCTAGACAGCATCTTATCGAAGCGCGCTTTCTCAACATTGAGAATTTTGCCCTTCAGGGGAAGAATTGCCTGAGTCCGGCGATCACGACCCTGCTTCGCCGAACCACCAGCCGAGTCACCCTCCACCAAGTAGAGCTCTGACAGCGCCGGATCTTTTTCCTGACAGTCGGCCAGCTTGCCTGGCAATCCGGCAATGTCCAGCGCACCTTTCCGCCTAGTCATCTCACGTGCCTTGCGCGCCGCTTCTCGTGCGCGGGCAGCATCGATCATTTTGTTAACAACAGCGCGGGCGTCCTGAGGATACTCAAGTAAGAAATCGCTAAACTTTTCGCCCATCTCCTGCTCAACCGCGGTTTTGACCTCCGAGCTGACCAGCTTATCTTTGGTCTGTGACGAAAACTTAGGATCTGGAACCTTGACCGATACAATTGCCGTCAGCCCCTCTCTGGCATCATCGCCAGTGGTCGCGACTTTGGCCTTGCCGTTAATACCCTCTTTCTCAATATAGGTATTCAAACCTCGTGTTAAGGCTGACCGAAACCCAGCTAAGTGAGTACCGCCATCGCGCTGCGGGATATTATTGGTATAACAGTGGATATTCTCCTGAAAGCCATCGTTCCACTGCAGTGCTACTTCAACGCTGGTGCCGTCATCGCGCTGAGTATTAAAATGCATAATTTTGTTAACTGTCGTCTTATTGGTATTGAGAAACTCAACAAAGGCCTTCAAGCCCCCCTCATAAGCGTAAACTTCTTCCTTCGCGCTGCGCTCATCGAGTAACACGATGCGCACGCCGGAGTTAAGGAAAGACAACTCACGCAGCCGTTTAGCGAGGATCTCAAAATGGAATTTAATATTGGTAAAGGTGTCGACTGAGGGGACAAAGTGCACTTGAGTCCCCGACTCTTCAGTGTCACCGATAATTTCGAGAGGCCCCTGGGGCACACCATGTGAGTACACCTGCTCGTGAACCTTTCCATTGCGGCGAATGGTTAATCGCAGCTCAACTGATAGCGCATTAACCACTGAAACCCCTACACCGTGGAGCCCACCAGACACCTTATAAGAGTTGTCGTCGAATTTTCCGCCAGCATGCAAGACGGTCATAATAACCTCAGCAGCGGAGACGCCCTCATCATGCATCTCTGTGGGAATGCCGCGGCCATTATCGGACACAGTAATTGATTCATCCTGATGAATAATGATCTTGATCTCAGAGCAGTGGCCAGCCAGCGCCTCGTCTATTGAGTTATCGACCACCTCAAAGACCATATGGTGCAGACCTGTGCCATCATCAGTGTCGCCTATATACATCCCGGGACGCTTGCGCACGGCATCGAGGCCTTTCAATACTTTAATACTCGAAGAATCGTAATTCTGTTCGTCAGTCATAAACTTTCTATTCCTGTTGTTTCATCAACCGAAGTCGCACCATGTTCCATGTGGAACATTTTATGGGGCAACTTTTCCACCAAACACTCAAAATCCTGCTTATCGACACCGGTCACAAAGTATTGGCAACCAAGATGATTCAAATAAGCAATCACCTGCCCTCGATGCTGATAGTCAAGCTCAGCAGGCAAATCATCCAACAGAAACAAACAGGACTCGCCTGACTTTTCTCTGTAATGGCTTGCTTGCGCCAGTTTCAGCGCGTAAACGAGGAGTTTTATCTGCCCCCTTGAGAGATGGTCTGCCGCAGGCTGGCCATCCACCTTTATTTTTATATCTGCTCGATGGGCGCCGTGACTAGTCGATCTGGTCACCACATCGCGAGCCTGGTCGTGAGCGTAAACCTCCTGTAAGGTGCGACTTTCGTCCCAACCACAGTAATACTCAAGGCTCACTTGGCCCAACCCATCAAACGCGCTAACAGCTTTTTCAAGCGGTTCAGCCAGGCCAGAGAGATAGCGCCGCCGGAAGTCGGTGACCTGCTCACACAGGGGAATCAACTCAGCCGTCCAGACGCGCAATAATTCTTCGTCTATTCTACCATGCCGAAGCAGTTGGTTGCGTTGTTTTAGCGTTTTTTGAAAGCGCCGCCAGACATCGGTATAACCATGTTCCACGTGGAACACACCCCAATCCAAAAATTGCCTGCGCTGCAGTGGGCCACCCTCCAAGAGCATAAAACTATGGGCATCGATTAACTGAAGGGGTAGCTCCGAAACAAGCTGCACCGCTGATTGAAGGGAGTTTCCGTCAACGCGAGCCTCAAAGCGCCCTTTTGATGTGCGCTTAATACCCAGCTGGTGGTTGGAGCCCGTTGAGTCACGCGTTAAACGCGCCGAGACCACTAATTCATCTGCTGCGTTATTGACCACCACGCGTAAATCGCGATGGCGGAAGGAGCGCCCGCGGCCGAGCATATAGATGGACTCTAAGAAACTTGTTTTACCGCTGCCGTTAGGGCCATAAATAATATTGGCTTGTGGGTGGCAGGATGCGCGGACACTTTCCAGGTTTCGAACCTGAAAAATATCCAGCTGCGACAGGAACATAATTTAGCGGCACAGACGGCTAGAAGAGTAGATCAATACTCCTCTACAGCCGCATAGGCATGACAACATAGACGGCGGAACTGTCAGCAGCGTCCTCAACCAAGGCACTACTGCTTGAGTCTGACAATGTCAGGCGAACCCCATCCCCCTTGAGCACATTGAGCACATCGAGAAGATAACTGACATTAAAGCCAATCTCCAGCTCTTCACCAACGTAATCAACCCCAACCTCTTCCTCTGCCTCTTCCTGCTCAGGATTGTTGGCTACCATTTTGATGGCGCCATTTGACAACATAATTCTCACACCACGGTACTTTTCGTTGGACAGAATTGCAGTGCGCCCAAACGCTTGCTTGAGCTCTGCACGATCACCCAACACCAACTTATCACCACCCTTCGGCAGCACACGATCATAATCAGGGTAAGCTCCGTCGACGAGCTTGGAGGTAAAGCAGTAATCCGGCCCATTGACACGGATATGGTTAGAGCCCATAGCAACGCTTACCGCACCCTCATCATCAAGCAAGCGAGAGAGTTCGATCACGCCTTTTCGCGGCAAAATAGCCTTGGTCGGATCCGCTATATCAATCACGCACTCTGCGTCACACAGCGCCATTCGATGACCGTCGGTCGCGACGGCGCGAAGTTTGTTGGCGCTCACTTCCCACAGCATCCCGTTTAAATAGTAGCGAACATCCTGCTGCGCCATCGCAAAGGACGTGGCGCTGATCAAAGTCTTTATAGTCGCAGCATCTACAGTAAACTCGACATTGCTTTCACCATTATCAACAGACGGGAACTCATTGGCAGGCAGCGTCGCCAGCGTGAATCGACTGCGCCCACTGACTACCTGCGCCTTGCCGTCACTACTGGAGAAATTCACCTTCGCACCATCAGGCAATGAGCGGCAGATATCAAGCAACTTACGGGCCGAAACAGTGACTTCACCGCCCTCTTCAGCGCTGTCCACATCAGTGTTACCTACAATTTCGACCTCAAGATCCGTACCCGTTATTGACAGTCTAGAGCCTTCAAGCGTGAGCAGGACATTAGACAAAATGGGCAGCGTCTGGCGTCTTTCCACCACACCAACAACCAACTGCAGAGGCTTAAGCAATACTTCACGGGAAAGGCTAAATTTCATGGTAACGTTGTATCTCCATCGCTGTTATTGGCTGGTATCTCTATCTTCTACTAGCTACTGATCAGACTAACTGGACAGTGTTCTATAGAGATTTTTTAAATCGCGCTCAATTTCTCTATCCGTCGCCTCAAGCTCTTTCACCTTGCGGCACGCATGTAGCACCGTGGTATGGTCGCGGCCGCCAAAAGACTCGCCAATTTCAGGCAAACTGTAATTGGTCAGCTCCTTGGCCAGCGCCATCGCCACCTGTCGTGGCCGTGCCACTGATCTACTGCGACGCTTTGAGAGAAGGTCGGACATTTTCAACTTATAATAGTCCGCCACCACCCTTTGAATATTGTCTATGGTAACCAGCTTGTCCTGCAGCGCCAACAAATCTTTCAATGATTCACGAATTAAATCGATATCAATGACCCGCCCACTAAATTGCGCATGCGCCATTACCCTCTTCAGCGCACCCTCAAGCTCACGAACATTGGAACGAATCCGCTGAGCAATAAAAAACGCGGCGTCTCGCGACAAATCTATCCCCGCTTGCTCGGCCTTATTAATCAGGATCGCAACCCTGGTCTCCAGCTCGGGCGGCTCTACGGCTACGGTTAGACCCCAACCAAAGCGAGACTTGAGACGCTCCTCGACCCCATCAATCTCTTTTGGGTAGCGATCACAGGTTAAAATCATCTGCTGGCCGCGCTCCAGCAGCGCATTGTAGGTATGGAAGAACTCCTCTTGGCTGCGATCCTTACCGGCAAAGAATTGAATATCGTCAATCAGCAGAGCATCTACCGAGCGATAGAACTGCTTGAATTCATCAATAGCCTTGAGTTGCAGGGCCTTGACCATGTCGGCAACAAATCGCTCTGAGTGCAAATAGACAATTTTTGCATCAGGCTTGCGCTCACGCAGAGCGTTACCCACAGCATGCATTAGGTGGGTTTTACCGAGACCAACACCACCGTAGATGAATAAAGGGTTATAGGAACCACCAGGGTTTTCAGCGACTTGCTGAGCCGCCGCCAGGGCTAACTGATTGGATTTTCCCTCAACAAAACTGCCAAAGGTAAAAGCACTGTTGAGATTGCTCTTGAGGCTATGCTCAGCGGCTGAGGTGATAATGGCAGGCGCTGTGACACGCTCAATAAAGGGCGTGTCTGCCTGAGAAAACTGCGGCCGCTGCGTCTCAGCAACTTGACCTTGAGTCGCGAGAGACTGCTGTTCAGGCGCCACATCGGCACGCTGACTGTTCGCCCTAACTACAGCACCGCCTTTAAATGCGGGTGCCTTTTCTGCTTGAGCGATAACAGCAACCGCACACTGTGCCGAACAAAACTGCCCAAACAAGCTCTCTATCCGCGACAAAAACTTACTTTGCACCCAGTCTTCAATAAAACGATTTGGCGCGACTAACTGCACTAGCTGCTGAGATGCCAAACCGCCTGCATCAAAACCAGCATCACCCAAAAAAAGCTGGGCTTTTAAAGGCCTTATCCAGGTATTAAACTGCTGCGCAGTCAGCTCATCACTTAACTGACTGATACACCTAGCCCACACCGCTTGAAGCCCATCTTCATCCATCAGCTGCTCACCACCAGTTAGGTCCAGCGGTCTACGCTGTAGAAAGGAATTTATAGGCACTGCTTGTGATTCTCGGTTCAATTACAACCCCAAAGGTCAGATTCGTGCATAGTGCTCATCACCGAAACCGCTGATATCGATAGAACATTACCGACTTCAAACGACATACCACCAGACCAAAATACTATATTGTTATTAGTTTATTTTGTGACGCAGTTAGTTTATTTTTGAGGCTCAACACTAGCTATCAAGAATGACAAATCTGCATTTTTAACACGCTGAGAGTGTATACATCTAAAACACATTTATCCACACACAAAAAACCAACCCTACTTCCCAAGATTTTTATAAAATACTTTATTTTCAGATAGTTAAATAATATCAACATATTTTTTATCAACAGAGTCTTAAAAAATAATTGGTTAATATTTAAACAACATCTGTGGATAACCTGAGTATAACCAGTTTAAAACCAGTGATTACAGGCGCTTTGCGGGGCTTTTTTTAACTCGATCAATAAAGTATCTTCGGGAAGGTGACCAATAAATAAATCACGGTCACTTTCCAATGCAGAATGACGAAAACACATGTCCCAGAAGGTCATCCGAGGTAAAGGTTCCGGTGATTTCAGAGAGGTGTTTTTGCGCCTCCCGAAGATCTTCGGCGAGCAGCTCACCAGCACTACTGTGACGCAATTGACTGCGTCCTACTTCGACAAAATCGCGGGCCTTTTCAAGGGCGGTGAGATGGCGTCGACGCGCAGAAAACACCCCTTCACCGCCCCCGTCAAACCCGATACAGGACTGCAAAAATTCAACCAAGGGATCCAATCCAGTTTTGTGTTTTGCAGAAATCGCAAAAGTACTGGGCAGGTCATCGATCTTTCCAGGCAGGTGACCAGATTGGTCGATCTTATTTAGCACCACCGTGATCGATTGTGACGACTCACCGAAACGCTGGAAATACTCCGGCCAGATAGCCCCCAAATCTGGGCTATCCGTCTCATTCGCATCTACCAGAAAAAGGATCTGATCCGCTCTCTCAATCTCTTGCCACGCACGGCGAATGCCCTCTTGCTCAATCTCGTCATCACTATCGCGCAACCCTGCTGTATCCACTATATGCAGCGGCATACCATCGAGCGTTATTTTCTCCCGCAACACGTCGCGAGTAGTCCCAGCCTGCGCCGTGACAATCGCCGCATCGCGTCCCGCCAACGCATTTAGTAAGCTAGACTTTCCAGCGTTGGGCTTACCAGCCAGCACCACAGTCATTCCCTCGCGCAGCAGCGACCCCTGTCGCG
Source organism: Porticoccaceae bacterium (assembly GCA_017858135.1). Classification (GTDB taxonomy): domain Bacteria; phylum Pseudomonadota; class Gammaproteobacteria; order Pseudomonadales; family Porticoccaceae; genus HTCC2207. The sequence continues at coordinate 18,561 of JAFMBY010000026.1, forward strand.
CGCGACTAAGTGTACTGGAGAGATTATCAGACAGTGCGGCAAGGTTGTCGGCGAGTCGCTCATCAGCTAAGAAGTCAATCTCCTCCTCGGGAAAATCAATTGCCGCCTCAACATAAACCCGAATGTTAATCATCTGCTCAACCAGATCATTAATCAGCCTTGAAAAATCCCCTTGCAGAGAGCGCATTGCACAACGTGCGGCCTGCAGCGATGATGCATCAATTAAATCAGCAATAGCCTCAGCCTGCGCAAGATCCATTTTATCGTTGAGAAAGGCCCGCTCACTAAACTCCCCAGGTCGAGCCAAGCGCGCACCAAGCTGAACACAGCGCTGTACTATGTTATCCAGAATCACTGGGCCGCCGTGTCCCTGCAGCTCCAGCACATCTTCACCAGTGAACGAGGCCGGTCCGGGAAAGTAAATCGCCACCCCCATATCCATAACATCACCGACCGCACTGGTAAACCGGCAGTAGCTAGCCTGTCGCGGTAGCAGTTTTTTGCCCGTTATAGTCTCGGCCAAACTCAGCGCTTGCGGTCCAGATACCCGCACTATTCCGACACCGCCACGCCCCGGTGGTGTGGCAATCGCGACAATGCTGTCTACGTCATTTTGCACAGGTTACACCCAGATAAAAAAGGCCCTTACAAGGGCCTTTAGCTAATTACTTTTTAGCTTTGCCTGACGAGCTGTTCGCCACCTCCAACTGCCTGTTGACGTACCACTGTTGCAGCATGGACAGCAGGTTATTGACGGTCCAGTAAAGCACCAAACCGGAGGGGAATATCATAAAGAAGAAGGTAAAAGCGATCGGCATCACTTTCATCACCATAGCCTGGGTCGGGTCGGTGGGCATAGGCTGCATCTTTTGCATCAAAAGCATACTCGCGCCCATCACTAACGGCAAAATAAAATACGGATCTTTAGCCGACAGATCTTGAATCCAAAATATCCACGGCGAGTGCCTAATCTCAACACTCTCCAACAACACCCAATACAGAGACAAAAACACCGGCATCTGAAGGAGCATTGGAAAACAACCGCCAGCAGGATTAACCTTCTCTTTCTTGTACAACGCCATTAACTCTTGAGACATTTTTTGGCGATCGTCGCCGTAAGTCTCTTTTAAACTCTCCATCTTGGGTTGCAAACTACGCATTTTCGCCATGGAACGCAGGCTCGCTGCGGACAGCGGGTAAAGCAGCACCTTGATACAGACTGTTAGCAAAATAATCGACCAGCCCCAGTTGCCAACCAATTCATGAATGTACTTCATGGCAGCAAATATCGGTTTAGCCAGCATCCACAAAAAACCGTAGTCCACGGTAAGATCGAGATACTCAGCCAAGGCTTCAAGCTTGTCTTGATCCTTAGGGCCAACATAAAACTGTGCTTTATACTCCCCGTATGCTCCAGCCGGAACAGTAATTTTTTCGCCAGTGAAACCCATAAGGTACACGTCTTGTCCAGACAGTTTACGCAAGCTGAAATTATTCTGTTGATCGGCGGGCGGTATCCACGCGCTGATAAAGTAGTGCTGAACCATCGCCACCCAGCCACCCTCAATGCTGGTCTTGACACTCGCATCTTCAATATCTGAAAAATCATGTTTGGCAAAATTCTTGTCAGCTTCTCTCAGCGCTGCGCCCAAATAGGGACTGACACCGCCGCTTGATTCAACCAATGGTTCGTGCGAATCGCGCTTTATCTGGCCATAAAATGTGGCCTCCCAAGGGTCGTAACTGGAATTGTTAATCAGATAACTGACGCCGATCACATAGTCCGAGCGATTAAAACTAAAGCGCTTTACCAACCTCACCCCGTTTTGGTTAAGGGTTAGGTCGACATTTAACGTTGGCTGACCTGACTCAAGCACAAATTCAGAGCTAGATGCGATATAAACGCCTCGCCCCTCACGCGTATCGGTTCCGTTCTTGCCAATCAATCCGCTCTGCGCGATATATTCGTTTTTTGATGACCTTGTTAGCAGCGTAAACGGCTCACCGCCATCCTCACTCATTTTGGTCAGGTGATTGAGCAACTTAACCTGGACAATATCGCCGCCCAGAGTATCGATAACCACTTCCACGGTATCGGTGGTGACCTTTACGAGGCGTGCGTCTACTTTTTTCTCAACCACAGCTACAGGCGTTTCAACCAATGACGGCAACTCACTACCCAATTGAACAGCTGCTGTTGGCAATTGAGCGGAGTCTGGAATCATCACCTCTTCCTGTGGAGGTAAAGTCTGGCTGGCCACATCATCTTGGAACTGGCTCCACTCGACGATCAATAACCACGCGACAATCGCTATCGCGGCAATATTCAGTGTTTTTTTCCAATCCATTCTATTTATGACTCTGTGTGATTATTGTTTGCGGAGTTTTTTTATCCGATTTACCAGAATGTTCTACCGGCAACACCGGATCATAACCCCCTGAATGGAAAGGCTGGCATTTTACTACCCTAAGCAACGTAAGATAACCCCCTTTTAACACACCAAAGCGACGAAACGCCTCTTCGGCATAGCTAGAACAGCTAGGATGAAAACGACAATTATTACCAAGCAGCGGACTGAGGGCATATTGGTAGCCTTTGATCAATGCAATAACCACTTTACGCATCGTGCTTACCCTCTTTATCAAGGCGCGCGCTCAGTCTACCCCATGACTGCTGAATGAGGGCTGCCAATGCAGTCGCCGAGAGTTTACCAAGATCTTTTCGTGCAAGAAAAACAATATCAACCGGCACCGGCAACGCCGTCAGGCGAAACGTCTCGCGCACGACGCGTTTAACTCTATTTCGTGCCACAGCAGTAGGGACGTTTTTTTTACCAATAACTAAGCCCAACCGCGACGTTTCCGTGCCGTTGGGTTCAGAGAGAATAAGGAGATTGGGGTGAGCGACCCGAACGCTATTGTTATCAAACACCTTCTTAAACTCGAAGGGTTTGAGTAAGCGTCGATCTTTACCGAAGCCAGCTCTGGGCATAGATAGCCCTGAGGGCACTATGCAGCTAAGCGCTTGCGGCCTTTGGCGCGACGACGATTCAATACAGCACGACCGCCTGCAGTTGCCATACGAGCTCTAAAACCGTGAGTGCGTTTACGCTTTATTACACTGGGTTGAAATGTTCTTTTCATAACGTTAAATCCGAAAAATATCTAATGTGCCAACTTGACCGCTAAAACGGTATGACTGCGTCAGGGCGCGGGAGTTTAATGAAATTAAACCTTTGATTCAATGCTTATTTTCAATAAACACCTCGCGGCCGATTAATATCCGCTAACAGGGCCCTTATCCCCGCCAATTAAACAGGATATCCCCAATAACAAAGCATAAATGCGTGCGACTGAGTTAACCTGTGGACAATCGGTGAACACAACTATAAACGATCCACAGAAAAACCGAAAAAAGTCTGTTATAGATGAAACTTACATTTCTCCACAAATTCAGCCACCGCTAATACAAGGAAAAAACGATTTAACCAACAGCGTTATCCAGCTCAAAAACAGAGCTAACACCATGATTTCAATTGATTTAATACTATTATCCCCAAAGAAAAAGGTCCCTAATAACAATAACAATAATCTCTATATACTATATAAGTATATTTATTTAATAAGCTTATAAACAAAACTACTCAACAACAGTAAGCGACTAGGCCTAAGAAAATAAAGTGGTTAAACTAGCATCAACCCCACGTATAATGATTTCCCTTTTTGGCACCTCGTGATTGTGTTTTATGCTTTACCCTGATTCTTTTGATGTAATTGTTGTTGGTGGCGGTCATGCTGGCACCGAAGCCTGTCTGGCTGCTGCACGCATGGGAAGCAACACATTGCTACTCACCCACAATATTGAAACGCTGGGGCAGATGTCATGTAATCCGGCTATCGGCGGTATCGGCAAAAGCCATCTCGTCAAAGAGATTGACGCTCTTGGTGGTGCGATGGCCACGGCAACTGACTTTGGTGGTATTCAATTCAGGGTTCTCAATTCACGCAAAGGTCCCGCGGTGCGGGCGACACGGGCGCAAGCGGATCGAATTCGCTACAAGGCGGCGATACTTAGCATCCTTGAAAGCCAGCAAAACCTAACCATTTTCCAGCAAGCCGTGGATGATCTTGTTGTCGAGGGAGATAGGGTCACAGGTGTGGTGACCCAAATGGGGCTCACATTCAACGCTAAGACTGTCGTCGTAACTGCCGGAACCTTTCTTGCCGGTAAGATTCATATCGGCATGGAAAATTACGCTGCGGGAAGGGCTGGCGATCCGCCGTCAGTGAATCTGTCGCAGCGATTGCGATCACTGCCGTTTCGAGTTGAGCGCTTAAAAACCGGCACACCACCGCGTATCGATGCGCGTAGCGTTGACTTTACCCATCTTCCCGAGCAGTGGGGTGACAAACCTGAACCGGTTATGTCATATCTGGGTTCAGTTGATCAACATCCCAAGCAGACGTGCTGCTGGATCACCTACACCAATCGCCAGACTCACGATATTATTCACGGCGGTATGGATCGGTCTCCGCTTTACACGGGAGTCATTGACGGAATCGGTCCGAGGTACTGCCCCTCGATCGAAGATAAAGTGGTGCGCTTCGCTGATAAAGATCAGCACCAGATATTTATTGAGCCAGAAGGCCTGGATACCTATGAATTGTATCCCAATGGTATCTCTACCAGTCTCCCGTTTGATGTTCAGCTTCAATTAGTCCGTTCGATAAAAGGGTTTGAAAACGCCCACATTACTCGGCCCGGCTATGCCATCGAATATGACTATTTTAACCCTCAGGATCTCAAGTACTCTCTGGAAACTAAAGCGATTAAAGGACTGTTTTTTGCCGGTCAGATAAATGGCACAACAGGTTATGAGGAAGCTGCTGCGCAGGGCTTGCTGGCTGGAGCTAACGCCGCACTTCAGGTTCAGGATCGCGAAAGCTGGTGCCCAGGACGCGATGTTGCCTATACCGGTGTATTGGTTGATGACCTGATCAGTATGGGTACATTGGAGCCTTATAGAATGTTCACCAGTCGTGCCGAGTATCGGCTGTTGTTGCGCGAAGATAATGCCGACCTGCGCCTTACTGAGAAAGGCCGTGAACTGGGTCTGGTGGATGATAATCGTTGGAAGCGCTTCAGTGAGAAACGCGAGGCGATTGAATTAGAGCGTCAGCGTTTAAAGGCCACATGGATCCAACCTGCCAGTGAGGTTGCGGAAAGGCTCTCTGCCCATATCGAGAAAAAGCTCTCTCACGAGTACTCACTATTTGAGTTGCTCAAGCGCCCAGAAATTGATTATCAGATTCTGGGTTCACTTTACCCTGAGCATCAGGTTGAACAAAAAATTGCCGAGCAAGTCGAGATCGATGCTAAATATTCAGGCTATATCACTCGTCAGCAGGATGAAGTTGATCGCTTGCAGCGCCACGAAAAGACCCGCATTCCGGCTAGTTTTGATTATCATGCTGTCAAGGGGCTGTCCAACGAGGTGAAGCAAAAACTTACCGAGGCCACACCTGACACGCTTGCCAGGGCGAGTAGAATTCCGGGTGTTACCCCGGCGGCTATTTCTTTATTGATTGTACAGTTGAAAAAACGTGCCGCTTAAACTGCCCGCCGAATCGCAATTGGCAGATATTCTTGAAGCAGGTATGCAAAACATGGGAGTTGATTACACCTCTCTGCAGCGCGACCAGCTGTTGGCCTATCTGGAGCTACTGATTAGTTGGAATAAGGCCTATAACCTTACCGCCATTCGTGATCCTGCGCAGATGATTGCATTGCATCTGCTAGACAGCCTTACTGTTCTTCCGCATGTAACGGGCGAGCATTTAATTGATGTCGGCACTGGTGCTGGCTTGCCGGGCATACCGTTGGCCATTATGTACCCTGATAAACAGTTTACGCTGCTTGATAGCAATGGCAAAAAGACACGCTTTTTATTTCAAGTCCGCTGTCATTTAGGGCTGACCAATGTCACTGAAATTCAGTCTCGGGTTGAACAACATCAACCTCGCGAATGTTACGATGCGGTGCTTAGCCGCGCTTTTACATCAATCGCAGATATGGTTGATAAGTGTCATCATTTGCTCGCCGCGCAGGGCGTGTTTCTGGCGATGAAAGGAAAATTCCCGCAATCTGAGTTGAGTGAGGTGGCGAAAGACTATAAGGTCGAGACCTCACATACTCTGCAAGTTCCGGGTGTTGAGGGTGAGCGGCATTTGATCGTGATTGGTCGATGCCATCAACGCAATGACAACACAGTTTAAAGGTTAGAGCGGTGACACGGATAATCTCAATAGCAAACCAGAAAGGCGGTGTGGGAAAAACCACAACCAGCGTCAACTTGGCTGCGTCCCTCGCTGCGTACAAACAGCGCGTCTTACTGGTCGATCTCGATCCTCAGGGTAATGCAACCATGGGTGCAGGTATTGATAAACACAATTGTAAAACCAGTGTCTATCATGTGCTCACCGAGAAAGCGAAAATTGAAGATGTGATTGTCCCCTGCGTAAAGGCCAAAATTCATCTACTGCCTTCGAATGGCGACCTTGTCGCGGCTGAAGTTGAGTTAATGCAAGAGATAGGTCGTGAGACTCGTTTGCGTTACGCTTTAAAGCGTGTTGCCAGTAATTATGACTATGTGATCATCGACTGCCCCCCCTCACTCAATATGCTCACGGTCAACGCCTTCGTCGCCAGCGATGGTGTGATTATTCCCATGCAGTGCGAGTACTATGCGCTCGAAGGTCTGTCGGCCTTAAACAACACCATTAAACAAATTGCCAAACTGATCAATCCAGGGCTGCATATAGAAGGCATTTTACGCACCATGTACGACCCGCGAAATAGCCTGACGAATGCGGTATCGGCGCAGTTACGCAAATACTTTGGCAGCCGTGTTTACCGAGTCAGTATTCCGCGCAATGTTCGGCTTGCAGAGGCTCCTAGTCACGGATTGCCAGCATTGGCTTACGATCGAAACTCAAAGGGTTCGCTAGCTTACTTGGCCCTTGCCGGAGAAATACTCCGCCAAGCCAAAGCCAAGCTTGATCAGCAGCAGCCAGCAACGGCGGAACAATAACATTATGGCCACAAAGCGACAGAGTCTTGGTAAAGGGTTGGATGCACTGCTCGGTCTAAGCGACGATGCAGATTATGAGGTCATTGATTCGACGTCATCAACAACCGCAGACGGCCAGTTTAAGCAACTGGCTGTGGAGCTGTTGCAGCGCGGTAAATATCAGCCACGTCGTGACATTAACGGTGAAGCCCTTGAAGAGCTGGCTAGCTCGATACGCACTCAAGGCATCATGCAGCCGCTGATTGTAAGGTCGTTGGCTGATGATCGCTATGAAATTATAGCCGGAGAGCGTCGCTGGCGAGCCGCGCAGCAAGTGGGCCTCGATACGGTTCCGGTTATCGTTCGCGAGGTGTCCGACGAAGCGGCAATCGCTATGGCGCTGATCGAAAATATCCAGCGTGAAGATTTAAATGCCATGGAGGAAAGCTTGGCATTACAGCGCCTGCAGCAGGAATTTCAATTAACGCAACAGCAGGTTGCCGATGCAGTGGGTAAGTCTCGCTCGGCGGTGACCAACCTTATGCGCCTCACCAGCCTTGAGTTAGAGGTTCAAAAGCTGCTTGAGCGAGGTGATTTAGAGCTCGGTCACGCTAAATGTTTGCTCGCCCTCGACGCCGCTGTCCAGATTAATGCAGCGCGTACGGTCGCTGGCACCAGCATGACTGTCCGTCAAACTGAAGCGCTGGTTAAAAAACTGCAGTCTGGCGATACCAGAGAGGCGCTTACTGAAGCGAAAAGCAGTCCGGATATCAAAAGGTTAGAGGAAGAGATCTCTGAAAAAATCGGTGTCCCAACCAGTATCCAGCACAACGCCAAAGGCGCTGGAAAACTGATTTTTAAATACAATAGTGTTGACGAACTGGACGGCATTCTCGCGCATCTTAAGTGAGTTTTTAATCAGCTCTATCGAGCTGACGAATTTTGACCATATAGGTTCGATCCTGTATTGAATATCCTTATGACTATACCTATAATGCGCAGCCTTTAAGGTCGGCCGTTTAGACTTGCCTGCCAGGGCACTAAGAAAAGGTGTCAAACACGTACAATGACGACCATTTCATTACCAGCAGTTAGCAGAGTGGCGCTTTATCAGTTGGGGTTATTGTTGCCCATTGCGGCAGCACTGATAAATTGGAGCCCTGAAATAGCCTATTCGGTATTGATTGGCGGGCTGATTCAGATTGGCCCGCAAGCCTGGTTTGCGCGACAGGCCTTTAGATTTGCAGGTGCTAGGCGTGTGCAGTCGATTGTACGCGCAATGTACTGGGGAGAAACAGGAAAGGTAGTTTTGACGGCGGTACTGTTTACCGGCACCTTTCTGATGGTCAGCCCACTTGATGTTGGTGCCCTGTTTTGCTCCTTTGTAATAATGATTTTGGTGCAGTGGTTTTTGGTCTTCACGATCGTGAAACGCTAGCCGCATAACGTAACGCTTGATTAAAAGTCGAGCACTAACCAGTTGAGAGACACAGATGGCAGGCGAAAATCCCGCAAGCACGACTGAGTACATTCAGCACCACCTCCAAAACCTCGTCTACGGAAACCATCCCGATAGTGGCTGGGGCTTTGCTCACAGCGCACAGGAAGCGGCTGAAATGGGCTTTTGGGCAATCCATGTCGATTCCATGGTTTGGTCAATCGGTTTGGGTTCGCTATTTTGTTGGATGTTTTATCGTGCGGCGAAAAAAGCCCACACAGGCGTGCCCGCTGGTTGGTTAAATTTTGTCGAAATGATTGTCGAGTTTATCGATGGTTCGGTAAAAGACAGTTTTCATGGGCGCAACAAAATGGTCGCGCCGCTGGCGTTAACCATCTTTGTTTGGATCTTTTTGATGAACTTGATGGATTTGTTGCCGGTTGATTTAATCCCGTCACTGCTGGCGCTGGCTGGCGTTAGCTACCAAAAAATTGTGCCGTCGACAGATCCCAATGTAACCCTGGGAATGGCACTAGCCGTGTTTATTCTCATGGTTTACTACTCCTTCAAGATTAAAGGGACTGGCTTTGTTAAAGAGCTCACTATGCACCCCTTTAATCACTGGGGTTTTATCCCGATTAACCTGTTTATGGAAACTGTTGGCTTGCTGGCCAAACCGTTCTCCTTGGGTTTGCGGTTATTCGGCAATATGTATGCCGGAGAAATGATCTTTATCCTGATCGCAACGATGTTTGCGGCAGGCGCGGGCGCTGGTCTAGTTGGCGGTGGTCTGCATGCACAACTCTTTGGGGAGCAAACCAATCCACTATTTTGGTTGGCTATCTTTGTTTTGGTCTGCACTGTCTGCGGGCTAAATCTCAAAGGAAAAATATCCACGGGTAAAACGGTTCTGCTGTGTATGGTGTTTATGGCTATAGGTGGTGGATTGACAGCTCTGGGTGGCGGGTTAATGCAGTGGGGCTGGGCGGTATTCCATATTTTGGTGATTACCCTGCAAGCATTTATTTTCATGGTTCTTACTGTCGTCTATTTAAGTATGGCGCATGAAGACCACTAATTTTACTATTAATTTTTAATGACTGAAGTCAGGAGTTTACGATGGAACTAGTAATCATTGCTGCGGCAATTATGCTTGGTTTGGGCGCGTTGGGAGCGGCCGTTGGTATGGGTTTGTTGGGTGGAAAGTTGATCGAAGCAACCGCTCGTCAGCCAGAGCTTGGCCCTATGTTGCAAGGCAAAATGTTCCTGCTCGCTGGTCTGATTGATGCTGTGCCTATTATTGGTGTTGGTATCGCGATGTACTTGATCTTTGTTGTTG
>JAFMBY010000121.1 GCA_017858135.1 Porticoccaceae bacterium
AGACTTCAGGCTGCCCCGCAGGGGAGAAAAAAGCCCTTAGGCTTTTTGAATCACTAATCGTCCTAGAGGACGATTTGGACAGACTTCAGGCTGCCCCGCAGGGGAGAAAAAAGCCCTTAGGCTTTTTGAATCACTCCCGTCCGGTCCGCCACTAAAATAAAAAAGGCTGCTTCGAAAGAAGTGGCCTTTTTTATTTTCAGTTCGGAATGGACGATAGGACGAGAACCCCGTTCGACAAACTATGCCCACGGCAGAGTTTGGACGCACAGCAACGCTGGGCGCCCCATGACGCCCATACTTGGCAGCTGACAAGCCAATCAGTTAATATCAGGCCCCGACTCACGACCATAACAACCAACAACGGGCCCTCTCAATGTCAGTAAAATTTGACCACCAATTCAATGCCTCCGCAGACCAACTATGGGCCATAGTCGGCACTCCGGATCGAGTCGATTGGGTCCCTGGCGCGGCTGGCTGCACTTTTGACGGTGAAGTGCGCTCACTGTCTCTGCCCGGCGCCGGTGATATAAAAGAAAGGATTTTAAGTCGTGACCCTGAACAGCGGAGCATGGAATATTCGTGCTTTGAAAGCCCTGCGCCCCTAGAGTCTCACCATGCCAGCATGCAAGTCATAGCCAATGCAGATGGCTGCCGCCTGATTTGGGAGACGGCTATTACACCGGTAGTGTTTGAAACCTTTATTCGCAGCAGTATGGAAGCCTGCCTAGAGAGAATCAGTGAGATTCTCAGCGCATAAAACCGAGAGACCGTCCCAAACTGTCATCGTCAGCGCTGCTGCAGGATCCCCCGCAGGCTGGCTGAGATCTCGTCACTGCGGCCGGGGCAAGAGAGCGCGGCAGTTGTGTTAACTGGCTTTTAATCACCAACCGCCGCCTAAGACGCCAAGCTGCGCTCACGCAATTTGCCAATCTCATCGCGGACCTGAGCAGCTTCTTCAAACTCGAGATTACGCGCGTGCTGATACATCTTTTCTTCAAGACGTTTCAACTCTTTGGCTACATCGCGAATCGCCACCGGCGCGTCAGAAATATCATAGCTGGCCAACCCTTCGGCAACCTTTTTGCCGCGCTTGTTCTTCGCCGTTCCGGCGTAGGCACCTTCCATAATATCGGCGACTGATTTGACAATACCTTTGGGTGTCAGACCATGCAGCGTATTGTGCTCGACCTGCTTGGCCCTGCGGCGTTCAGTCTCGTCAATGGCGCGCTGCATGGAGCCGGTGATTTTATCGGCATAGAGTATGGCTTTGCCGCGCACATGTCGTGCGGCGCGACCAATGGTTTGAATCAGTGAGGTATCAGAGCGCAGAAAGCCTTCTTTGTCGGCATCAAAAACCGCTACCAGAGACACCTCTGGCATATCCAGCCCCTCTCGCAGCAGGTTGATGCCCACCAGCACATCAAACTCGCCAAGGCGCAGATCACGGATAATCTCGACGCGCTCCACGGTGTCGATATCGGAGTGCAGGTAGCGCACCCGAACACCGTGCTCGGCGAGGTAATCGGTGAGGTCTTCGGCCATGCGTTTGGTCAGCACGGTAATTAAAATACGCTCATTGAGCGCCACACAGCGATGAATTTCTGAGAGCACGTCATCGACTTGACTGAGCGCCGGACGCACTTCGATTTCGGGATCGAGAAGCCCGGTGGGACGCACCACTTGCTCGACGATCTGTCCGGCGTTAGCGGCTTCATAGCGGCTCGGTGTCGCTGAGACAAAGATCATCTGCGGTGCTAAAGCCTCCCACTCGTCAAAACGCAGTGGGCGATTATCGAGAGCTGAGGGCAGTCTAAAACCGTACTCAACCAAGGTTTCTTTGCGCGAGCGGTCACCTTTGTACATGCCGCCAATCTGCGGCACGGTGACGTGAGATTCATCGATAATCAACAGCGCATCGTCAGGTAGATAATCAAACAGTGTCGGCGGCGGCTCGCCGGGCGCACGTCCGGAGAGGTAGCGCGAATAGTTTTCGATGCCGTTGCAGTAACCGAGTTCGCGCATCATTTCACTGTCGTAACGCACTCGCTCGCCAAGACGTTGGGCTTCAACAAGCTTGTCTACCGAACGCAGCTGCGTGAGGCGTTCATCGAGCTCGAGTTTAATCTTGTCGGCCGCTTCAAGAACAGTATGGCGCGGTGTGACATAGTGTGACTTTGGGTAGACGGTGTAGCGCGCCACTTTGCGCAGCACTTCGCCAGTGAGCGGATCGAACAGAGTGAGGTTTTCGACCTCCTCGTCGAAAAGCTCAATGCGCAGCGCCTCGTAGTCCGAGTCGGCGGGATAGACGTCGATAACATCACCGCGAACCCGGTAAGAGGAGCGGTCAAAATCGATGTCATTGCGCTTGTATTGCAATTCCGCAAGGCGGCGCAAGATATCGCGCTGATCAATTTTTTCACCGCGAGAGAGATGCAGCACCATCTTTAAATAGGACTCAGGATCACCCAAACCGTAGATAGATGAGACGGTGGCGACGACAATCACATCACGCCGCTCCATCAGCGCCTTGGTGGCCGACAGGCGCATCTGTTCAATATGGGAGTTAACCGCGGCGTCCTTCTCAATAAAGGTGTCCGATGAGGGCACATAGGCCTCGGGCTGATAATAGTCGTAATAAGAGACAAAATACTCAACGGCATTGTTGGGAAAGAAGCTTTTAAACTCACCATAGAGCTGCGCGGCCAGGGTCTTGTTGTGTGCCATCACAATAGTCGGGCGCTGCACTGCCTCCATTACTTTGGCCACGGTAAAGGTTTTACCAGATCCTGTTACACCCAATAGTGTCTGACCAGCAAGGCCATTTTGCAGTCCTTCGACGAGCTTTTTGATCGCCGCGGGCTGATCTCCAGCGGGAGAATAGTCACTGACCACGGTCAGTGGCGGCATCGGTAAAATATTGGCCATGGTTAGTTTGTACTCATCATGCAGGGCGCCCTGCCGCTGCTATTGGTTTTGGTACAGATCTCAGCAAAGTACTCGTGGTTCTTGTGCTTTAAATCAGCAATCAATGCTCGAATACCTCGCTCTTCAATGGTTTCACGAAATTGGTGTTTTTTAACCGCCACGTAAGTGATGCCTTTTAGGCGCACATCCACTGCCTTCCAGATATTATTTGCGCTCTGCTTAATCAATACGTCGAGAATAATATCAGGTATCAATGGCGACTCCATTTCCACTTGAACCCAGCCCATGGTGGCCTCAGAGTTGATTACCACATTCACAATGTGAAACTGCTGGGAAGAATAATGCTCGAGCCCCTCAAAGGCATAGCGAATCAATGTATTGGTCACCGCCTCGACCAGCTGTTGCTGCTCGACAGCGCCGAGAGACGCAAAGCGCTCAGTACCTAGCAGTGCACTAGTGGTGGATGACGCATCCCATCGCGGCTGCAGAACACGGGTGACAAATTCATGGTAAGCCATTGGATCTTTTAAATAGCGGTCTTTATTGGTCGAGAGCTGCACTGTGACTTCTTCAAATAGCTGCGTAAATGGCTGCGAGACATTGTCCAATACTGGGGCCGACTGAGCCTCATTATGAGGCGGTTGATGATCAGCAGTCCCCAAAAAGGGCAGAAGCCATAGCATCGACACGATTGCGCACTTGATAGGCAGATTACAGCGATTCAAGATAGCGTCCTTTCTGAAATAAATAATAAAACTCACGTCCGTTGGCGACGACAATTGTACAGGGTATCGGTTTACAGATGAGTTGCACAGGGTAAAAAGTGAGTCGTCTAATCAGACGTTATACAGCGACTTTGTCCAAGCTCGATTCCGAGGTTAAATTGATAATTAATAAGGCTTTATTGTCGGACTCGAAATACCCATCACCGAGCGCCCAGAAAATGTTGACTCTGCCCCCCATGCCGCCTAGAATGCGCGCCTGTTGTCAACGACACAATTCCGCCTTAGCTCAGTTGGTAGAGCAAATGACTGTTAATCATTGGGTCGCTGGTTCGAGCCCAGCAGGCGGAGCCAAATTAAAAAGGGTTGCAGAGATGCAGCCCTTTTTTTGTGGCGCTGCCATTCACTCTGCGGCATCAAACCAAGTCGCGATGACGCTGGCCTAAGAGATCTTGTCGCTGCTGCCGCCATCAATACTACCCGACAGATCAACACGACTGTCGTGCAGCCCTAGACTGATTATATTGACGTCAACACGCTTTATTTAGGTGCTGTCGCCGATACACTCTCGAACGCCCTCTTCATCGCCACATAGAGAATTCGGACTGCGCTGATGGCCATAGCGGATGCGATCCGTTGCTGCTTATCCACCATATCGATAAGGTAGTCTTGGCTGGCGTCAGAAAGACTTTAGCGACGTCGCTGTGAGGGTAAAAAGGCCATCGAAAATACCACATTAACATGGTGCCCATGCACTGGCGTCTGGCATTCAGAACAGGCATACTTAGGCAATTTTTAGTTTCAAGCCTTTCCAGTATGAGAAGATTGTGCCACGCTGCGTAAGTTAAGTAGTGCATGGAGTAACAACTAGATGGAATTGCTAAAGGAGATCCACCGATGATGCAATATTTGCCGTCCCTCGCCGGGGTTGCACTACTCAGTTTTCTGGTAACACATTTACTGATTCCAATATCACATCTGACAGGTCTGATTGATCGTCCCGATGAGCGAAAAGTACATCATGGCGCGGTCCCTCTGGTTGGTGGCATCGCCATCTATCTCTCCGTGCTCTTTAGTGCGGTGCTGTTTCTCAATCTGCCCGAGCGCTTTATTGGCATTGCGCTTATTTGCGGTCTGATCACCTTTATTGGCGCCCTAGATGACCGCTATCCTGTGCACCCCTATTATCGACTGACCATGCAGTTGATTGCCGGTGTCACGCTTGCGACCATCGGTGGCAGTGCGCTGCGTGATCTGGGCAATCTGACGGGGCTTGGCACTATCAGTCTCGGGTTGATCGCCATACCTTTTACTGCCATCGCGATCACCGGGCTGTGTAATGCCTACAATATGGTCGATGGCATCGATGGCCTGGCCGGCTCTTTAACCGTTGTCTCGCTTCTCAGTTTGCTTTTCCTCGCCAATGGTCGCGCAGCAGATAATGAGGTGGCATTGCTCGCCTACATGGCGACATCGATTGGCGTCTTTCTAATGTTCAATTTAACCCTGAGCCCCTTCACCAACAGCAAAATATTTATGGGCGATGCCGGCAGTACTTTTCTTGGCTGCGCGGTCGCTATTGCCATGATCCACTTCTCGCAGAAAAGCGATGCCGTTCTGCAGCCGGCCACTGCACTGTGGCTGGTGGCAATTCCATTGATGGATATGGCGAGTACTATGATGCGGCGAGTGAACAAAGGTAAGTCACCCTTTCACGCTGACCGCACCCATCTTCACCATATTTTGATGCGTGCCGGTCTTTCGCAACGGCAGGCGTTAATGGCCATTATTTTGGCGGCGAGTGGCTTAGCCGCAATCGGTATTTTTCTGGAGAGAGTCTGGCCACAGTATGAAGCGCTGTCATTTGCATTATTTCTAGTGACATTTGCACTGTACTTTAAGTTTGTCTTTAAGCACGCATTTCGGTTTGCTAGGAGAGTGCGGCGAGTGTTAGGCCGATAAGCCAACAATAGGCT
>JAFMBY010000122.1 GCA_017858135.1 Porticoccaceae bacterium
AGTGCACATGACGTGTCGCGGCACAGTTGGGAATAATCGCCACGGCTTTGTTAGCCGCATGGGATGGGTAATCTTTGATCTTAATATCCAGCACAGTGGTCAAACCGCCGAGACCCTGAGCACCAATACCCAGAGCATTGACCTTGTCGAATAACTCAAGGCGCAGCTCTTCATTGCGGTTGCTGGCACCTCTCGCCTGTAGCTCGGCGATATCAATGTGCTCGAGCAGAGACTCTTTGGCCATCAACATGGCTTTTTCGGCGGTGCCGCCAATGCCGATGCCGAGCATGCCCGGTGGACACCAACCGGCGCCCATGGTCGGAACCATTTGCAGTACCCAGTCGACGACTGAATCGGATGGATTGAGCATGGCGAACTTTGATTTCGCTTCAGAGCCACCGCCTTTGGCCGCCACATCGATGGCAACGCTATTGCCGGGAACGATATCGTAGTGAATCACCGCAGGCGTGTTATCGCCGGTGTTTTTGCGTTCGCCGTCAGGGTCGCTGAGAATTGAGGCACGCAGCACATTGTCAGGATGAGTGTAGGCTCGGCGCACACCTTCGTTAATCATATCGGTGAGGCTCATATCGCCCTGCCATTGAACATCCATACCAACGCGGACAAATACCGTGACGATGCCGGTATCCTGACAGATCGGTCGATGACCCATCGCACACATGCGCGAGTTGACCAAAATCTGCGCCATGGCATCTTTGGCGGCCTTGGACTCTTCGCGATCATAGGCCTGCTTGACCGCCTGAATAAAATCAACCGGGTGATAGTAGGAAATATATTGCAGTGCGTCGGCGACGCTGCTGATAAGGTCTTCCTGGCGAATAATGGTCATTGCAGTTATGGGTTTCCTGTCATTTATTGGCTTGGTGGAGTAACAACGGCCGGCCCTGAAGCCGACGAACGCTTCTCCAGATCATAAATTTTCTGATTGGTCTGACGGCGGAAGGCATCCATTGATTCAATCGCTTCGGCGTTGGCCTTTAACTGACGATCAATGCCAGTCAGTGAAGATTGCAGCGCAGCCACTTTGTCAGACAATTTGCGCATGCTCGCATTGACTGCATCAATATCCGCCGAGATCGCCAGATAGTTACCGCTGAGATTGGTCAGGCTGCGATTCTCTTTGTCGACACGCGCGCTCAGGTCAGCAATCGATTTTTCAACAGCAGTGCGTTTGCTAGCCAAAAAGGCGATATCTTTTTTGTTGCTGTCAATTTTGCCTTTATTGATGTCATTGGTGACACCCCAGAGTTTTCTGATTTCACTCCAGTGTTTCTTTAATTCGTCAGCCTGGGTACTGATCTTTAACTGCATTGCGGCACCCGACTGGGTAACTGATTCATCAGTACTGCTCAGGCGTGACTCCAGAGCGTCGAAGCGCTGCTGCAACTCATTATGATTATTCGACAGCGCAACAAACTGCGTGCCACCAAATGCGGCCACGCCAACAAGTGCCGCCAACACAATCACTATCAATACCTTGCCGCCGCCTGCATCACTGCCAGAGCCAGAGCCAGAACCAGAGCCCGAACCATTGGATGACCCACTGCCAGAGCGCTTGCCATCACCTGACGAAGACGCGTTTTTAGTTGCGGGCGCGGACATCGATGAACGCCCAATCATATCGTCTCGTTCCGGGACAATCGGGTTAATACGGGGTTTATCCGCAGTCATTTTAGATTCCTGTTTTGGGGCCATCTGCAAGGTTGCTGCATTATACGCAAATTCATTTTGACCGACATCTGTGCGACGGGGTTATTTGTCACTATTAATCAGCACCGATGGAAAACCAAGCAGGCACAAAAAAGCCGGCGCTGGGCCGGCTTTTTAATGTCTAACGATTGCTGTGCCTTTAATTAGAGCAGGTTAAGCGCCAGAACCATTACCGCAGTCAAACCCAGGCTTGAGTGAATCACGCCTTTGACAGTGGTCATTGGACCCTGCTTACCCACCAGCGCGTTGACTTCGAGCAGTGCAACAATCACCAGCATAACAATCAGGCCAGTGCCGCCAACCGCTGAGCCGTAGCCCTCACCAACATAGTGGGGACCAGCGAGCATACCCAGCAACATCGGTGCAGAGAACAGTGTGTTAGTGCGTGACGCCAGCAGTGCCTTGGCACCTGCAGCCGCTTTGTCGCCGCCTTCAACCAGACCCAGAGCGATTTTTTGTGCCGGCCAGATCACTGCCCATACATTCAAAAACATCAATGTACCCATAGTGGCACCAACAATAATGTAGTTGTTGAGCTGACTGTTACCAGTAACAACGTGAAGCAGGTAAAGGCCGGTCAGGAAAGTGAACATGGCGCCCCAGCGGAACCACCACAGTGCGCTAGGTGCTAACTTAGCCTTGGCATCAGCCAATGCTTCTGGCGTCGCCTCTTTAAAGTAGCCGCCCTGAACAAAGTTGAAGTAGTACAACATGCCTATCCAAACAATGCCGAATAGTACGTGACCCCAACGGACTAAAAATTCAATTAATTCACCGGTCATAACAGACTCCTTTGATATCGTGTTTAGTGTAGTGCGCCCTCGCGGACGGCTGTTTTGATTGGCGTCAATTGTTGGGGAAGAGCGCCAAAATAGCAATCAACTTTGGCCTATAAACAGAGGTTTTTGGCGCTTATTTCGCTGACTCAAAAGATAATCGGAAAAATAATCAAAAAAAAAGCCCCGCAAAAATCTGCGAGGCTTTTCTCTATAACTTGGGTTGGAACAGCTGATTACATCATGCCGCCCATGCCACCCATACCACCCATACCGCCCATGCCACCCATATCTGGCATACCGCCACCAGCAGCTGAGTCGCTAGGCGCATCGGCAACCATGGCTTCGGTGGTGATCATAAGACCAGCGATAGACGCTGCAGCTTGTAGTGCGGTGCGCGCAACTTTGGCCGGATCGAGGATACCCATTTCGATCATATCGCCGTACTCGCCAGAAGCCGCGTTGTAACCGAAGTTACCTTTTCCAGCTTTGACTTTGTCCACGACTACTGAACCTTCGCCGCCAGCATTGGTAACGATCTGACGCAGTGGCGCTTCCATGGCGCGCAGAGCAATGCCCACACCCACAGTTTGATCGTTGTTGTCGCCAACAGTGTCTGCAATCTTCTGCAGTACACGAACCAGAGCAACACCACCGCCAGGTACCACGCCTTCTTCAACCGCAGCACGAGTTGCGTGCAGGGCGTCTTCAACGCGGGCTTTCTTCTCTTTCATTTCCATTTCAGTGGTCGCGCCAACCTTGATTACCGCAACACCGCCAGCCAGTTTAGCGACACGTTCCTGAAGCTTCTCGCGGTCGTAATCTGAACTAGTATCTTCGATTTGCGCACGGATCTGCTTAACGCGAGCACCGATCACCGCTGCATCGCCAGCACCGTCAACAATGGTCGTGGCTTCTTTGGTCATGGTAATGCGCTTAGCCGTACCCAGATGCTCAAGGGTAGCAGTCTCAAGATCCAGACCGACTTCTTCAGAGATCACGGTACCGCCAGTCAATGTGGCGATATCTTCAAGCATCGCCTTGCGACGATCACCGAAACCAGGTGCTTTACAGGCTGCCACTTTAACAATACCACGCAGGTTGTTAACAACCAGAGTCGCCAGCGCTTCGCCTTCAACGTCTTCAGCGATAATCATTAACGGCTTGCCTGCTTTAGCAACATTTTCCAGCAGCGGCAGCAATTCGCGAATATTAGAGATCTTCTTATCGACCAACAAAATATATGGGCTTTCTTGCTCGGCGCTCATGCTCTCTTGGTTGTTGATAAAGTAGGGTGAGAGATAACCGCGATCGAACTGCATACCTTCAACAATATCCAGCTCATTTTCGAGACCGGAGCCCTCTTCAACAGTAATCACGCCTTCTTTACCGACTTTATCCATCGCTTCAGCAATGATGTCACCAATATGTGCATCACTGTTGGCCGAAATAGTACCAACCTGCGCGACTTCTTTTGAATTAGAGCAAGGCTTGGCCAGCGCAGCAATTTCAGTCACCGCAGCAATCACCGCTTTATCGATACCGCGCTTAAGATCCATTGGGTTCATACCGGCAGCCACAGACTTGAGGCCTTCGATAATAATAGCCTGAGCTAAAACGGTTGCGGTGGTGGTGCCGTCACCGGCTTCATCAGACGCTTTTGAGGCCACTTCTTTGACCATTTGAGCGCCCATGTTTTCAAACTTATCGCTGAGCTCAATTTCTTTCGCTACAGAAACACCATCTTTCGTTACGGTTGGCGCACCGAATGACTTATCCAGCACGACGTTGCGGCCTTTGGGACCGAGCGTTACTTTAACCGCGTTGGCGAGGATATTGACACCGTCCAACATACCTTGGCGAGCACTGCTGCCAAACTTCACTTCTTTAGCTGACATGTTTAATTCCTTTCGTAAATCGTTATAACAAAATTTCTATAAGTATCTTTCACTATCGAGGCTGAGACTTAACCTTCGATAACGGCCTTGATATCGGTTTCGCTGAGAATAATCAGCTCTTCGCCGTCGACATCAATGGTGTCCTGTCCGGCGTATTTGCCAAACACAACCTTATCACCCACTTTCACATCAACCGGACGCAGCTCACCGTTATCGAGAATACGGCCACTGCCAACAGCGATAACTTCACCTTGATTTGGCTTTTCCTGTGCAGAACCTGGCAACAAAATGCCACCAGCAGTTTTTGCTTCTTCTTCCTCGCGACGAACGATCACTCGGTCGTGTAATGGACGAATTTTCATACTTTGTCTCTCCAATTTATCTATCTTCAGTGTTCAAAAGTTACTTGTACATGCGGATTCCCGCAGCTGCACATCATATGGTGGCGCCGGATTTCTTTTTCAAGGGATCACGGCAAATTTTTTATCTCTTCCTGTTTGGCAAACCTCCTTGTTTATCACTGCGATTATGTTTTCAAATTACCGTTCGTCCCACGACTCTCCTTCGATAATGTCATCGGACTTTTTTGCTGCATCTCTTGCGGAGTGATCAGCCCTGCTGGTGTATAGATGGGCACTGCCCATCGTCGCGCCGGTAACAACCATGCGGCTCAGTACCAGCCGCGCAACTGCGCCACGAACCGCAGGGATCAATCCAGCAAAGCCGATGCCATCGGTGACAAATCCCGGTGTCAGCAACAGCGCACCGGATACCGCGAGAATAATCCCCTCGGCAATTTCCTGTGCCGGCAACTGACCCTCCGCAAACTTGCGCTGCCCACGCCACAATGTATCGAAACCCTGATGGCGCAGCAGGTTGACGCCGATAAAAGCGGTCAGCAATACCAGACCAATAGTTGGCAGTGCACCGATCTGGCCACCGACGGTTATCAGCAGCCACATCTCCAGCACCGGCATAATCACAAATATCAAAAACACATAGCGCACAGCAAAAATCTCATTTTCGCCCGCTCTGTATAAGCGGGATAGTGAGATAGATTGGGGTGGTTTTGTCTATTTCAACAGCACAGCGAATAGCGTAGTCTTGGCGCATGAAAAATAATGACTTTGCAGAGCTGTCCCATGAAGAGCTG
>JAFMBY010000027.1 GCA_017858135.1 Porticoccaceae bacterium
GTCTTGTTATTATTAAACCGCCACAAATTAGCAGCGCCATGATCACCACTGGCCATGAGCCAGTCTTTGAAAATATTGTCTGTCCGCTTCGCGGTGCGATATTGCCGCTGAGCTCACCAGCACTAAATTGTTCTATCTGCCGGACAATTTGGCCGCGATGGTCGACGATCGCAGTGACCCCATTGCTGGTGCCGCGTAGCATCGGCTTGGCATTTTCGATGGCGCGCATGCGTGCCATCTGCATGTGTTGCTGCGGCGCAAACGAGCGACCAAACCAAGCGTCGTTGCTGACGGTTAAGAGCAGCGTCGCCTCGCGACTGATGCGCGCCACGAGATCGGGATAGACAATCTCATAACAGATTGCCGTAGCCATCGATTCTCCCGCAATGCTCAGCAGGGGCTGATCTGGGTTGCCAAGAGAAAAAGACGACATCGGCAAATCAAAAAACCGGATCAGACCGCGCAACATTCCTTCCAGCGGCACATATTCTCCAAAGGGTACTAGCCGGGTCTTGTCGTACTGCCCGCTAGCAGCACCAAGTGCCAGCACTGAGTTGTAATACTGATCGCTACGCCAATCATGGGTGGGTATACCGGTTAGCAGCGCAGTTTGGTTCACTTTTGCAATTCGATCGACGTCACTAAGATAGTCGCTGACCCGTTGCGGCGTTGCCGGAATAGCGGCTTCTGGCCAGATAATTAGGTCGGCGCCCCAGTGTGGCTTAGTTTGCGCTTGCAGTTGCTTAAGGATGACCTGCCGTTCGTTGGTTGACCACTTTTTGTTTTGATCAGTGTTCGGTTGAATCAATACCACTGAGAGGTCTTTGCCGGTTGCCTGAGTCCAGCTTATTTGCTGAAGTAAGTAACCACTTACTGTCATTAATAATACCGCCAAAATAGCAGTTTTTAAATTTCGCTGAACCTGTTGTGACTGGCGGAGTTGAGACTGCGTTAGCTGTGAGAGTGACGCCGCCGCCACTGCAGTGATGAAGCCCAGCCACATCACGCCTCCGATGGGTGCCCATCCGCTGAGCCAAGTATCGGTGTGGATGTAGCCGGCATAGAGCCAGGGAAAGCCGGTAAAGATCCAGCTGCGAAACCATTCGCTAAGCACCCAAATTGCCGGCAGTCCAAGTAGCCAAGAGGCTGGGCGCTGTGGGATGAGTGCACTAAGGACAAAGGGCAAAGCAAAGAGCAGGGCCAGAAATAGGCAAAATAGGGCCGTTGCCAGTAGCGCCAGCGGTGCGGCGATAAAGCCGTGATCATGGATGCTGACATAGACCCAGCTGACCCCTGAAAAGAACATCGCAAAGCCAAATACGCTGGTTTTTACAAGCGCTTGCTTGACTGTCTGGTGCTGCAACTTGCGGAATAGTACGGCGATGCAGGGAATCGCGATTGGCCACAGATTGAACGGCGCCAACGCCAGAGGAAGCAGTGCCCCCGAGGCAAATAAAAGGAGAAATGTTTGCCCGCGAGCTGAGCGTATCATGAGCTGATTTTAGTCACTTCCAGCTGGGTGATTTTGCGGTTGTCGCCATCGGTTACTTTAAAACTAAAACCGTCAATATCGATACTTTCATTGATTTCGGGGAGTCGCCCAAAGGCGTGCAGCACTAGGCCTCCGACGGTATCAAATTCGTCATCCGCCAGTCCGACATCAAAGAACTCGTTAAAATCGTCAATTTCGGTGATCGCTTCGACATTGAAAGAGCCGCTTTCGGTTGGCAAAATTGGCGCCTCTTCGTGCTCATCAGTTTCATCCTCAATTTCGCCAACAATCTCTTCAAGGATATCTTCAATCGTCAGCAGCCCGGATACGCCACCGTATTCATCGACCACAATGGCCATGTGATAGCGCTGTTCGCGAAACTCCTGCAGCAGGATATTTAGGCGTTTGCTCTCCGGAATAATGGTGGCCGGTCGCAGCAGGGACTTGAGGTCGAAAGAATCGTTGCCCGACAGCAGCAGTGGCAACATTTCTTTGGCTAACAATATGCCTTTGATATCGTCGGAGGATTCACCAACCACAGGAAAGCGCGAGTGCTGGGAGCTAATCACCACTTCGAGCACCTGCTCAAGGGTAAAGTCATCTTCAATAATCACCATTTGCGAGCGTGGGATCATAATCTCACGTGCCTGCTGATCGGAGACTTTTAACGCACCTTCCATGATTTGCAGCACACTGGCATCGATAATCGACTCATTTTCCGCACTGCGCAACATGTCGGCTAGGTCTTCACTGCTGCGTGGGTTTTGCGAAAAGGCCCGGCCAATCTTTTCAAATATCGATTTTTCGGGGGCGCTATTGGCTGTTTCGTCGTTCATTAGTTAGTTGCTCGTGACCACAATAGGATCGTCGGAGGACTCGGTTAGAGTCCGGTAGGGGGGTGGAAAACCCAGCTCCAGCATAATTGCTGTCTCGAGAGTCTCCATATGTTCGGCGTCCTTGTCATCAATATGATCATAACCGAGCAGGTGCAACACGCCATGAATCACGATATGCGCCCAGTGTGCCTGTAGCGTTTTGTGCTGTTCAGCGGCCTCGCGGACCACTATCGGTGCGCAGACCACTATATCACCGAGCATCGGCAAAGGTTCCGGTGTGACTGCGTCAAAGGGGAAGCTGAGAACATTGGTGGGGCCGCTTTTGAAGCGGTAGCGCTGATTGAGATCGGCACTTTCCTGTTCATCGACAATGCGAATGCTCAGGTCGCTGTGGTCCCGCTCATCACGTATGGCAGCGCTTACCCAGCGCTTAATACTGTCTTCGTCGGGGGATTCTTCAGAGGCGCAGGCCTTCTGAATGTCGATCGATAGATTCATTAATCGGTTATTTATTCAGTTTTCTCATGGGCATCATAGGCATCTACGATACTTTGAACAATAGGGTGACGAACGACATCGCGAGATATGAAATGAGTAAAGCTGACTTCCTCGACATCTTTGAGCACTTCGCAGGCGTGAACCAGCCCCGATTGCACCCCGCGTGGCAGGTCAACCTGAGACATATCACCAGTGATAACGGCGGTTGAGCCGAAGCCAATACGGGTGAGAAACATTTTCATCTGCTCACGAGTGGTGTTTTGGCTTTCATCGAGCAAAATATAGGCTCCGTTTAGAGTGCGACCGCGCATATAGGCCAGCGGAGCAATCTCAATCACATTGCGCTCCTGCAGTTTCGCCACGGTTTCAAAGCCGAGCATTTCATGCAGCGCGTCGTAGAGCGGACGCAGGTAGGGGTCGACTTTTTGCGCCAGATCACCGGGCAGAAAACCGAGTCGCTCGCCGGCTTCCACGGCGGGTCGCACCAGCAGGATACGTTCAACTTCATCACGCAATAGCGCCTCCACGGCGCAGGCAACAGCCAGATAGGTTTTTCCGGTACCCGCTGGGCCAATGCCAAAATTGACATCGTGGGTCTGAATCGCGCGCACATAGCGCTGCTGATTGAGTCCGCGCGGTTTGATATTGCCTTTTTTGGTGCGAATAACAGAAAAACTGTCGACATTGTCGACGGGCTGTGGAGCGCTCAGCGGGGGTGTTTGCATTAACGACGCCTCTTTAAGAGATAGTTTGCCAATGGAATCGGAGTTTTGGTTGGGATTTTGCAGGCTTTGCCGCAAATTCAGATGTACTTCCTCTGCAGGTAGGTCGGCGAAATGTGCCGTTTGCTGATAGAGATTGTAAATAACGTCAGTGGCCTGATTGGCCGAAGCTGGATCACCATACACTGCAAAGAAATTGTCTCTCGAGCGAATATCAACATTGAGACGCTGTTCGATCAGGCGGAGGTTTTCATCAAATTGGCCGCAGAGTGCAGCCAGGCGCCGGGCGTCATTTGGCTCAACGGTGATCGTTGAGGCAGATGGTTGATTATCCAATCTTTTCAATGAGTGCTTTTTTACCTTAATTTCCGAGTAGTTAGCCTAAGCATAGCGCGATCTGAGGAACAGCGTAAACTCTTTTTATTGGACCGATACCATGCCTATTTACGCACGTACGCGAATTGCGTTTAGGCAGGCGGGCTAGAGTAAATCGCCGCGCAATGAGTTGGGCAGTGCCTCGGTGATGAGGCTGTCGACAAAGGTGCCAATAAGTGCATGATTGTCACTGCGAAAGTTAACCACGCGATTGTTTTCAGTACGTCCCTGCAGCTGTCCGGGATCTTTTTTCGAAATGCCGGTGACCAGCAGTTTTTCCTGCTTGCCTACCATGCGTCGACTGATTTCAGCGGCGTGCTGGCTGATGCGGTCCTGAAGAATTTTTAAGCGCTGCTTTTTAACGGCATCCGCAGTGCTATCTGGCAAATCTGCAGCTGGTGTGCCGGGTCTGGCGCTATAGATAAAGCTAAACGAGGTATCAAAACCGATATCATTAATCAGTTTCATGGTGGCCGCGAAATCGTCTTCGCTCTCATTTGGGAAGCCGATAATGAAGTCTGACGAGATGCTGATATCTGGACGAACTTGGCGCAGGCGACGAATCTTTGATTTGTACTCAATCGCCGTGTGGCCGCGTTTCATGGCCATCAAAATTCGATCCGAGCCACTCTGTACCGGCAGGTGCAGATGGCTGACCAGCTCCGGCACGCGGGCATAGACATCGATCAGGCGATCAGAAAATTCTACTGGGTGAGAGGTGGTGTAGCGAATCCTATCGATGCCGGCAATGTCGGCGACATAGGGTAGTAGTTCGGCAAAATCGCAAATTGACCCATCCGGCATTTCACCGAGATAGGCATTGACGTTCTGACCGAGCAGATTGACCTCGCGAACACCCTGTTCAGCTAGCGCGCTGATCTCGGCGAGTACATCGGCCATGGGGCGGCTGACTTCTTCGCCGCGAGTATAGGGCACGACGCAAAACGAGCAGTACTTGGAGCAGCCCTCCATAATCGACACAAACGCAGAAACCCCATCCGCCTCAGGTGTTGGCAGGCGATCAAATTTTTCAATTTCCGGGAAGCTGATATCGACGACAACAGTGCCGTCGGTTTTGCGGGTCTCCATCATTTCTGGCAGACGATGCAGGGTTTGTGGGCCAAAGACTAGGTCGACAAAGGGTGCGCGCTTGGCTATCGCTTCTCCTTCCTGACTGGCGACACAACCGCCAACCCCAATCACCAGATCCGGATTGGCTTGTTTTAAGTGCTTCCAGCGGCCGAGTTGATGAAAGACTTTTTCCTGAGCTTTTTCGCGGATCGAACAGGTATTGAGCAAGATAACATCGGCATCTTCTGCGTTGTCGGTCGCGACCATCTGATGGCTGTCGCCGAGCAGATCGCGCATGCGCGCAGAATCATACTCATTCATCTGACAGCCATGAGTGACGATATGCAGCTTTTTAACGGGTTTTGCAGTCATCGAACTGGTTAATCTTTGATCAAATTAAGAGGTCGAGCATTATAGCCCTGCGCACCCAATTCGCAACATAAAGCCGTTATATAAAAACATCTTGTGCTATTATTATCGCCCTTTAATAGCAGCAGATTGGCAAACCCTTCATGTCCAGCGAACCCATCTACCGAATCACCTTTTTTAATCAGGGACAGGTCTACGAGATTTATGCTCGCCACGTCTTTCAGAGTGATCTTTGGGGCTTTCTTGAGGTGGAAGAATTTATTTTTGGTGAGCGCTCACAGATGATTGTTGATCCGGCCGAAGAGAAGCTTAAAAATGAGTTCTCCGCCATCAAGCGCAGCTTTATTCCGATGCAATCTATTGTGCGCATCGATGAAGTAGAAAAGGAAGGAACCTGCAAAATCACCGATGCTAGTGGCGTGAGCCCTGGCGGAAATGTCCGCTCATTCCCGTTTCCGTCGATGGCGTCTGGCAAGCCGGTTAAAGACTAGCGGCGCAGAGTTCTGTCGCGACCGCGCTGCCATACAACGCAAACAGAGCATAGTTGCAATCGGATTATGGTAGAGTTTTTTGGTTTAGCGTCGCGTCAAATGCGTGACCCCGAGGTTGAAATAGTCAGAGGTACCTATGACCCCAGATGCGCTTGATTTGCTGCCCTACGAATTCGCCAGAATGAATCGGGTACTGCTGCGTGCCGCAGAAGGTGATCTGCTGTTGGCGCCAAGTGCGCCGGATTGGGCGATCAGTGAAGTTAGCCGAATGGCAGGTCGCAACCTGTCTGTTCGAAGCGTTGCTGATCAAGAGTTTGACGCGCTGCTCAGCCAGCTCTATAGCGGGCGGCAGAATTCTTCCGAAGCAGTCATGGCTGACATGAAAGACTTTGTCGATATGGAATCTGCCGCAGCAGAATTGGAAGAGGCCGGTGATCTATTAGATGCCGAGAACGATGCACCGATTGTAAGACTGTTAAATGCCGTGATCGCTGAATCGCTCAAAGAAAACGCCTCGGACATTCATATTGAACCCTATGAAAAAGAAGCGCTGGTGCGCTTTCGTCTCGATGGTGTGTTGCGCACTGTGCTGTCACCCTCCATTCAGATTGCGCCACTATTAATCTCGCGCATCAAAGTGATGTCGAAGCTCGATATTGCTGAGCGTCGATTGCCTCAAGATGGACGCATGAGCGTGCGCCTCGGTGGGCGCAGTATTGACCTGCGTATTTCCACTATGCCCTCGAGCCATGGCGAGCGAGTGGTGATGAGGCTGCTGGACAAAGATGCTGGCAAACTGCAAACCGATGATCTGGGTATGCCCCAGGAGACCAAAGAGCAGTTAGTTGATCTGATTTCGCGACCCCACGGCATTATTCTGGTGACCGGCCCCACCGGCTCTGGTAAAACCACTACTCTCTATGCTGCACTGCAGCAGATGGACCGCCAGCAGCGCAATATTATGACCGTCGAAGATCCGGTCGAATACGATCTGCCCGGCATCAGTCAGACGCAAATTAATCTGCGTGCCGGTATGACCTTTGCCCGCGGCTTGCGCGCTATTCTGCGTCAGGATCCAGATGTGATTTTGATCGGTGAGATTCGAGACGGTGAGACCGCCGAGATTGCCACCCAAGCCAGTTTGACCGGCCACCTGGTGCTATCCACTCTGCATACCAATACTGCCGCTGGCGCGATTACCCGACTGCAGGATCTCGGTGTCGACAGCTTCCTGCTGGCCTCCACCGTGCGCGGTATTGTCTCCCAGCGTCTGCTGCGCAGGCTGTGTAAAAGTTGTCGCGTCGCCGAGCGACCCAATGAATTCAACCGCAATTTGTTAAAGTTGCATCTGGGAGAAGAGATTTACCAAGCTTCTGGTTGCAGCGATTGCAATAACACCGGGTACAGTGGGCGTCAGGCACTTTTCGAGTTAGTCTCGGTCGGCGCTGATCTGCAGACGTTAATTCATGAAAATGCGGGTGAGATAGAGTTGGAAGCTGCAATCCGTAAAACTGTCCCGAGCATTCGCGATGCAGGCTTCGAACTGGTGCGTCGCGGTGTGACCACTATTGAAGAAGTGCTTCGTGTCACCAGTGTTTAAATAAAGTGTATAAACATGCCAGCCTTTGACTACGCCGCCTATGATCCTTTAGGCAAACGGGTAACCGGGGTAATCTCCGCCGACTCGGAGCGCCACGCACGACGCCTGTTAAAAGACAAACAGTTGTTGCCCTCAGAGCTTGCTGAAGTTAGCAAAACTGCGGTTAAAACGGCCAGTGCCCGGCGCGAGGCGCGGGTGAATAATTTTGATCTGTCGCTGTTGCTGCAGCAGCAAGCCATTCTGATTCAGTCCGGCCTGCCCCTCGAAGACGCTCTGCGCATGACCATAGAGCAGGCTGAAACCGATAAACAGCGACGCATGTTGCAGAGTTGGCGCAGTGAAATTATCGAGGGTCGCAGCTTTTCCGAAGCGCTGCGCCGCTCGCCTTACAAAATTCCCGAAAGCATTGTTGCCGGCATCAGTGTCGGTGAAGAGAGCGGCCACCTCCATGAGGTGTTAATGCGTCTTGCCGAAGATCTTGAGAGCAGCGCCGAAAACCGCAAAACTATCAGTCGCGCCATGATCTATCCGGCCACACTAATCAGCACCTCGATTATTGTAGTGGCCATTATGATGGTGTGGGTAGTGCCTAAAATTACCGCCGTGTTCACTAGCTCCAATCGTGAGCTGCCATTGATTACTCGCATTATTATCAATATTAGCGAGTTTACTCAGAGCTATGGCTTGTTCCTATTGGTCGTGTTGGTTGCGCTCTTTCTGGCCTTTGTACAGGCCATGAAAGACGCTCAGCGAAAGCAGCGCTGGCATGCGTTTATGCTCACCATGCCGGGTCTCGGGCGCTGGATGCGTATGGCCAATATCGCCGATTGGTCACGTAGCCTCGGCGTGCTATTAAGCAATGGTGTGCCAGCACTGGCGGCACTAAAAATTTCGTCAGCGGTGGTCACTAACCTGCATCTGCGCAGCAAAATGGAAGGCGTCACCGAGGCCATGCGTCAGGGCAGCACCCTGCACAAAGCGCTTCACGACGGTGATGTCGGCAGCGGATTTCTCGTGCATATGGTCGGCAGTGGCGAAGCATCCAGTGAGTTGGATAAGATGCTTTTGCGAGTCTCTGATTATTATTCCCTGCGGCTCAACAATGCGGTGGAAGTCTTCTTGAAATTAATTAATCCGATTTTGATTATTTTTATGGGGATGATTATTTTATCGGTGGTAGCAGCAGTTATGCTTCCAATAATGGATATGAACAACATGATCTAATTGTGGGGGATATTTTTCTCCATGGCGGCGTTAAAAACGTACTCAATCGGTCACTTACAGGAAGTAAGCGCCCTCATTACGTGCGTTTTTGCCTTGTCGTGAAAAAAAATCTCTCCCCACAATAACGTAAGGGGACCGGGTAATTTACCCTGTGTTGGCGTTGAAATTTCGCCTAACCACAGAACAAAAGCCCTGCTCGTAATCGATTTAAATCGGGTTGGGTTCGATACACATATAAGTTTCTGTTGGTGATTTACTGACAGGGTTAGGAATAAATTTAAGGGGTGTTAGAAATGGTATCTAGGAATAAACAGGCGGGTTTTACGCTGATTGAGATGATGGTTGTGGTGGTGGTGATTGCCCTTCTGGGTGCGATGATTGCGCCAACGCTGTTTAAAAAGGTACAGCAGGCGGAGCGCACGCGCATTGCTCAGGATATTCGTGTTATTGAGGGGGCGTTGAAATTTTACCGTCTGGATAATTATCGTTATCCCCGGCAGAGTCAGGGCCTCGAGGCGCTGATGAATAATCCTGGTGATGCGGATAATTGGAACGGGCCATACCTGGAGAAGGCGCCGGTAGATCCCTGGGGCACCGCTTACCAGTACAGCAATCCCAGCCAACATGAAAAAGAAGTTGATATCTATACGCTGGGCGCTGACGGCCAGCAGGGCGGTGAAGGGTCTGATCAGGATTGGGGCAACTGGAACATAAAGTAATATGATAGTTTCCCTGCGTCGCCAAGCTGGTTTTACCCTGATCGAGATCAGCGTGGTGGTGATTATTTTGGCCACCATGTCGGCGATGAGCCTGTTCGCGATCAATCAGGCTTTTGATCGGCGCTACCAGAGTCAGGCCGACAATCTGCTGGTGTGGCTCAATCAGCTCTCTGAGCAGGCGGCTCTCGAAGGCGTCGCCTATGGCATAGTCGCCAATTCCGACGATCCTCAGCAGCAGAGTGACCGGTTGCAGCCGGTTGCCTATTTTCGCCAGCACTGGTTTGTCACCACTTACCCAGAGGCCTTTGCGCTCGACAATCAGGCGAAGGCGGAATGGACGGTCTATCGGAGCGTCGAATACGATGATATTGAAGATCCCCTCGCCGATGAAGATGGGGCGCTAATACCGCTGATCGCCATGTTGCCAGATGGTTACATGGAGCCGGCCGGCGAGTTGCGACTGAGCTTTGCTTCGAGCCCATTGGCGTACACCTACAGCTGGGACGACGAGAGCGGGTCGATGATTATGCGCAAGTCAGCACCATGAAAAACGCTTACTCCTCGCGCCGCGCTGGCGGTTTTACCCTGATTGAAGTGGCCGTTGCTCTGGCAATCCTCGGCTGGGTGATGGGCAGCGCGCTCTACTTGGTGCAGCAGTACGCCGATGAGCGGATACGCCTGCGCGAGCAGTTTTACGCGTCACAGGTGTCCTGGAATCGTCTGCTGGAACGCTATCAGGACTCGGAGAAATGGGTTTCTATTTCACGCAAGTCGAAGCGTCCAACCAAGGGCGTGGCCAGCCAGGGCAATCAGGATTGGCGCTGGAGCTTGCAAATCAAAGAAGCTATGGGCAACAACCTCTACCGCTATGAGGCGAAGGCTGGTGTTCAAGGCAGTCAGTCCGATCGCGCCGCACTGTTTGTCTATTTGGTGGAAACAAACTGATGGCGGCCACCATACGCTCGCGCAGCCACATATCGCACCGAGAGCGGCAGGGCGGTTTCACGCTAATTGAAGCGGTGATATCACTGATGTTGCTGGCGGTGATGTCGGTGATGTCCTATCAAGCGGTGGACGTTATTCTCAGCAGCAATGACCGCAGTCGCGGCCAATTAGAGGATGAGGCGCAGCTGCACCGTGCCTGGCAGATTATCAGTCGCGACATAATGCACCTGCGGCCACGGGGATTTGCTGATGGGCTGGGCGGTATGGAGCGCGCCTATCTCACTGACCCGAGTAATTTTGGTGTACGTTTTAGCCGCGGTGGTGGGCCAATGGTGCGCTCAAACCCCACTGGCGTTAGCCGCATCGAATACCGTATCAATGATGATAATCAGCTCGAGCGCCGTTCTTGGCCGGTTACTGCATCGTCGCTGGCCAGCGAGGGTAACCTAGTCGTACTGGTTAGAGGTGTTGATGATGTGGAGATTGAACAGCTCTCTCGAGAGAATGTTTTTTCGCCAGACTGGCCACCGATTAACGAGACCCACGATCCTCTCAGTTTGCCACGGATGATCCGTATGACGATCACCTTGGCCGATGGCTCTGAGACCTCACGCCTGTTACCAGGGCTTGATTTCGACCCCAATCCTGGCAAGGATTCCGGTACCGGCACCGATGAATAATAGAAATGGTGTCGCGATCGCGAGCAAAACCCCTACTCAGTTACCAAGCTCACTTCCCCGGCGTCAGCGCGGAGTGGCACTGCTGGCAACCCTGATTTTGGTGCTCGCGGTGACGCTTATTCTCGGCAATATTTTTTATCGTCATCAGATTGACGTCTCTCAGGCAACCGGTTCGTTGCACGGAGATCAGGCAGTGCTCTTAGCCATTAGTGCAGAGAGCTGGGCTAGAGATCTGCTGTCGGCGGATAATGATGATCCCAAAGTCGATCATTTCGGCGAAGATTGGGCGCAGGCTATTCCGCTATTGCCCGTCGATGGCGGCACCCTTGTTGGCTGCCTGATAGATCTGCAATCGCGCATCAATATTAATACCTTTGCTAGCTACACCGATTCCGCACTCACCGCGGAGCGCGAATCGTCGGCAGTTGGCCTGGCCAAGGTCTGGGAAAGCCTGCTCACCGATATGGATTATTTGGTTGATCAAAGCAGAGTTCCGGTGATCATTGACTGGCTCGATATTGGTGATGGGTTGATCAATCCCGCCGGTGCCGAGCAGACTGATTACAGTAATTACAGCCCCCAGCGCTTTCCGGCTAATAATTTGATTGCTGATCCGGCCGAGCTGGCGGCGATGGCTGGCTACAGCTTGGCCGAAGTGCAGCGTTTGCTGCCGTGGATAACGGCACTGCCACGTTCGACGACGATTAATATCAATACCGCCCCTGCGCCGATACTGATGGCTCTGAGTGATGGTATGGGCTCTGACTTTGTCGATCTGGTTGTCGACAACAGACCTTTCTCAACGCTTCAGGAGTTTTATCAGGCCCTCGATATTCGCCTGATGGTTGGCGAGGGCCCGCTCGCCCTGCGCTGGCCGTCGAAGCTGATCGACGTAAAGTCGGATTTCTTTCAGCTCAATCTCGAAGTGACATTAGGGCAGTCAAAGCTTGAGGTAAAAAGTATAATGCAGCGCGGGTCCCTTTCTCGCCCGGCGGTGATTCGCAGGGAGATAACGGTTGTACCTGCTGGTGTCACAACTGTACCATTTGGCCCTAGTGATCTAGATAACGATCTGGGTGCTGATAACAGGGATGAATTGGATAGCTCAAACAGGGACGCAGGACGCTTTGATGCAGATGAGTCCAGCGAAGCAGGCGACGCATATTACCTGCGACCACTCTGCGATATTACCGATAACAATACAGCTGGCAATTTTTAGGAATTCGCACAAATGACATTATCTGTTGATCACATTCACCACCTTGACCGACATCTGCTCGGTGCCAGTGATGTAAACAGACCGATGGCGCTATG
The DNA here is from genome assembly GCA_017858135.1 of Porticoccaceae bacterium. GTDB lineage: Bacteria > Pseudomonadota > Gammaproteobacteria > Pseudomonadales > Porticoccaceae > HTCC2207. Next base: position 12,337 of record JAFMBY010000027.1, read on the forward strand.
GGTGCCGTCGGAGCGTATCACCGTGCATGTTATTGAGGCACCCGCTGCGCCGCAGCGCAAATGGCCCGAGTTAATTCCCTGGCTTCTCGAAGATCGCATCTTGCAGCCGGTGGAAGAGATGCACTTTGTGATCGGTGCCAGCAGTGTGTTGGAGGACAAAAAACAGCTGGCTGTCAGCGTGGTGAGCAAACAGGATCTCCGTGAATGGCTGCGTATCGCCGACAATGCCGGTGTCGATTGCAGTGCTATGGTGGCCGACTATCTGGCGCTGCCGTTTGAGCCCGGGCGCATTAGCATGGCCTGGCGTGAGGGACAGTTTTTAGTGCGCACGGCCAGTGATAGCGGTTTCGCCGCCGAGGCTGATTTGGCTTGGCTGTTGGTTCGCCGTCATCTCGATGCTGCCGATATTGCGCCGCGACTGTCTGTCTCTGCGCCGGATGAATCACTGATCCCCGACGATCTGCGCGCCGACGCCGACATTAATAACGCCGATATCGATTGGCAATTTGCCCCTATACCCGAGTCAGCTAATCTGTTGGCCGGTGAGTTTAAACCCCTTTCCGGAGACTTGTCGCCGCGGGCATGGTTGTCCAGCGCAGCGTTGTTAATGCTGGCTCTGGTACTTGGTTTTGGCTATCTACAGCTGTCCAACGGCCATCTCGAAGAGCGTATCGCCAGTCTTGAAAGTGTTGCCGAAACCAGTTTTGGCAACGTCTTCTTGGGCAGTCGTGCCAAGCCTGAAGCCATCCGCAGCAGCGGTGAGCAATTATTGGCTGATCTATTTAAGCAGCGTGAAAGCGTAGAGGCACCACTGATGCGAGCGCTGACAGGGTTAGATGCATTGATGAGTAACTGTGACTGCGAATTACAGACATTGGTTGCCGACAGTGCCGGTGTCTCTCTGACGCTGAAAAATGCAGCCAAGGTTAACGCGCGCACTGTCAATGTGCCGGGTTTCACCATTGAGCGTCAAGACGTTGATGAATTAACCAGTATAACGCTGCGCAAGGTGGCTAAATAATGAAAAGTTTAAGCTCGGTTGGCGATTGGTTTGCGCAACTGCAGTCGCGGGAGCGAGTGATTGTCGTCGCCGGAGCTGCGATTGTCGTGATTGCAGCGATCTACATGGCGCTATTGCCCGGCATCGAAAAAGCGGCCGAGTTAGAACAGCGCTATCAGGTCCTTCAGGCTGACCTCCAATGGCTCGAAGAGCAGGGTGTCACAGTCGGCCGGCTGGGCAATCGCTGTCTCGGTAAAACATTGCAAAAAGGCAGTGACGCAGATGTGATCACCCTTATGCTAAGGCGCAATCAGCTCAAGTTAATCAGTCTTGCAGAGCAGACTCAGTCTACGTATCGGGTAAGTCTTGAAAGTGCCAATGCCAATCGCATCTTGCAGTTGGTTCATCAGTTGGCCTGCCAGGGGTTGAATATCAATACTCTTGAGATCAGTCCTACGGCGACCACCGGGATGAGCTTTGCGGCCACTATGGAGGTGCAGAATGTCGAATAGCACCTCGGCTTTAAAAGCCTATTTGCAGCGCTCAGTGGCGGGTACGTTGGTGCAGAAATTGGTGTTAATCAGCAATGTCCTACTATTAGTATTCTGTGCTGTCATGCTTATCAATCTGCTTGTGCTGTTTCGTGCTGATAATCCGGCGCCGAAAGCGGTTCCTCGCGCGGCACAGGCATCTGTCGCTGGGTTGCGCTGGAATTGGTTTAACGGCGCCGCTGCACCGGCTTCCATAGCAGCAGATGATCTCGATGATTTGGCTAACGCGACGATCAAGGCAAAACTGCTGGGCGTAGTAATCGGCGAGCGAACGTCGGCGGCGACCATTTCTTTTAATGGTCGACCGGAGCAGGTCTATCACGTTGATGATAAGCTTGGCGCGTCAGTGGTCATCAAACAGATACAGCCGTTGCGTATTATCGTCGAGCAAAATGGTGCCAAGCGCCAGATTCTGCTTGAGAAAGCAGACAATGTGATGGAGACCGAACAGGTCGTCGAAACCGACCAAGACCAAGCTGCCGATGAAGGTTTTGCCATGGCCAATATGTTTGGTGCGCTGCCGGTTCAAGTGGATAATTATGGTAGTGGCTTTAAACTCAATAAACTTTCTGACGAAATGAAAATGTTGGCTGATATCGAGGATGGTGATGTCGTTGTCGATGTTGGCGGCTCGGGTATTCAGGAGTTGATGTCTGACCCCTCACTTTGGGTCAACTACACCAATGAGAGCAGTCTCCCAGTCACGATTATCCGCGACGGTGAGCCTGTGGTGGTGTATGTTAATGCGGCAAGTTTGTCGGCTAAAATGTTACCGAAACTCGGGTTAAATAAATAAAAATGAGAAAAATAATGACAGACCAAACAACAGGTTTTGGCAAAAAAATTGTTCGCCTGGTGGGGGCGCTAACTATCGTGCTGAGCATGATCGCCGAGGCCAGCGCTGGTGAAGTGGTGCGGATCAATTTTCGCGATGCGGATATTCGCAGCGTGATTGAAAGCGTTGCAGAAATTACCGGTAAATCATTTGTTCTCGATCCACGAGTAAAAGGCAAGGTGACCATTATTGCGCCCGAGGCAATTGATTCAGACCTGCTCTATCAAGCAGTGCTCTCGGCGATTCAGGTTCAGGGTTTTCAAGCCGTCGAAGATGGTGTGGTAACCCGAATTTTACCGTTTAATCAGGCGTTTAATTTTGCTGGTGGGGCAGGGAATAACGAGCTCGTCACCAAAGTGATTAAAATCGACAATGTTCAGGTAGCCACTCTGGTTCCGGTACTTAAACCAGTGATGAGTTCAGGCGCACGCCTCAACGCCTTTGCGCAAAGTAATTCGATGGTAGTCACCGACGTGCAATCCAATATTGTGCTACTTGAATCACTGATAGCCGAGCTAGATGATCCTAATCTCAGTGCCGTTGAGGTAATCAGTCTGGAGCATATCTCGGCCGGTGAGGCCGTGCATATCGCCGGACAGTTGAAACAGTTGCAAAAGCAAGACCTGTCTCTGGTTGAAGATGGCATGAACAATCGGGTGATTGTCAGTGGTCCCAGTTCAGCTCGCCGCGCCTTTAAAATTATGCTGCAAACCCTCGATCAGCCCTCAACCAAAAAGGGCAGTGTCGAAGTTATCTACCTGAACTATTCCCGTGCCGCAGAAATGAAGCCAATTGTTGAAGGTATGTTGCAGTCAGATATTTTCCTCCAGCTTGCTGGAGAAGCTGCGTCGGACAAAAAAGCTAAGGCAGCCTATCAGATACAGATCGATGAGCTCAATAATGCCTTAGTTGTGGCAGCCCCGACCGCAGTGATTCGCGAGATCAAAAATGTTGTTACCCAGCTGGATCGCTCGCGACCACAGGTATTAATTGAAGCGGTTATTGCAGAGCTTTCCGAAGATCAAGCCAAGCGACTCAGCACTCAACTCGCTTATACGAGCAAAAACCGCGGCGGCTATTTAACCAAGTTTGATAATCTACTCTCGACTATTATTGGCACTGGCGCCGACGGCGATATCAGCGAATCCGATATCTCAACATTGGGCGGAGCCCTGGGTACCGCGGCCACCACAATCGGCGTGGCGGGAGATTTTGATCCACTCACCGGCAAAGGGATTGGCGTCTTAATTCAGGCGCTAAAAACTGACGGCAGCACCAAGATTCTCTCGACACCCTCAGTGGTGACTCTGGACAATGAAGAAGCGACATTGTCAGTGGGTGAAGAAGTGCCATTTCAGACTGGCAGTTTTACCAGTAGCAACAATGGCAGCAATAATCCCTTTACCACCATCAATCGCGAAGAGGTTGGGGTCAAGCTCAAAGTAAAACCGCAGATCAGCAAAGGTGATTCGGTCCGGCTCGAGATTGAGCAGGAATCGTCTAAGGTTAAGAGTGGCGAGCCGGGCTTGCAGACCACCTCAAAAAGCACCATGCAAACCAATGTGCTGATACAGGATGGCGAGCTGTTAATACTCGGCGGCTTGATTGAAGATCAAACTAACGGCAGTGCCACCAAAGTGCCACTGTTGGGTGATATTCCGCTGCTTGGTCGACTGTTTCGCTCGACCAGCAAAAGTGATTCGCAGTCAGTGTTGATGATGTTTATCCGCCCGACCATTATTCGTACCGCGGAAGACGCGCGCAAGCTGTCCGATACGAAATATCAACATCTGATCAAGCGTGATTTGGAGAGCAAAGAGAGCGGTTTGATTCAGCCAATGCTCGACGAGTTTATCAATGAGGGGCAAAACGAACAGTAATCTGAGGCGCTATGAGCATCTATCTGCAACACTTTGCCCTTGCCCGAGAGCCGTTCTCGATTGTCCCTGATCCTGGGTTTCTCTACCCCAGCATCTATCACCGCCAGGCCGTTGCCCATTTGAAATATGGGCTCGACCGCGAGGGTGGCTTTATTCTGCTGACCGGTGAGGTGGGTACGGGTAAAACCACGCTCACGCGCACCATGATCAAACGCATACCACCCCATGTGCGCGTTGCTTATATTCTCAACAGCAAACTTAATGCCTCCGATGTGCTGGCCAGCATCTGTGATGAGCTCGATATTGTGCTGCCGGATAATCGCGAACTGTCCTTTACCAAGCAGTGTATTGATGCCCTTAATAGCGATTTACTTGCCGCCCACGCAGAGGGTAAAAAGACATTAATTGTTATTGAAGAGGCGCAAAATCTGACGCCAGAAGTACTTGAAACTCTGCGCCTGCTGAGTAATCTGGAAACCAGTACACATAAACTACTGCATATTCTATTGGTTGGTCAGCCAGAGTTATTGGATATTCTCGCAAAACAGGAGCTGCGCCAATTAAATCAACGTGTGGTGTCACGATTTCATCTCTCGCCACTGGATAAGAACGATCTCTCCAACTACATCAACCATCGCCTGCATCGTGCCGGCGCGAAAAGGCCCATTTTTGACGATGCCTGTGTCGCCGTTTTATTTCGCCTTACTGGGGGTGTGCCAAGGCTGATTAATTTGGTCTGCCACCAGTCTCTGGTCGCGGCCTATTCAATCGGTGCTCCGACTGTTTCCGCGAAACTGGTTAAACAGGCTGCCTCTGAGATTCTCAGCCAGCCAAAAAAATCATCGCTGAGTAAATCTTTGCTGATTGCGGCCATTGCCATCAGCTTGCTGATTGCCGCGCTGGCGGTAATCTATGTTAGTAATCCGTCGGCTTTTCAGCTACCCGCAACAACCCACAAAGAGATTGCCGATAAAACGATCCCTGATAAAATGATCCCTGATAAAGAGACGCCTGACCAAGGGCAATTAATAGTCGAGCCCAAGCCCGAAACCTTGCCCGCTGTGAGTGAAGCGAGTCTTAGCAGCGCGATTAGTGTTGATATTCCGTTGCCAGAGGAGAATATTCCCGACCTCGACGTGCCAGCGCCAGAGGTTATCACTAACCCCTTTGCCGGACTTCTGGCGCTGTGGGGTGTCGAGTCAGTCGAAGCCTACAGTGAAGAAGAGCTGGCAGTCGTCGCCAGCCTGCAGAATTTGCGCGCCGAAAAAGTCAGCTTGCCCGAACTCGCCTCGCTCGAGCAAATTAATCGCCCCGGTGTTGTTTGGTTACGAGTAGAAACGGGTTATCTTAAATCTTATGTGCTCGCCCAACTCAGTTTCAACGCGGTGACCTTGCAGGACCGCCAGGGTGACGTACGGATGACATTGAAGGCTTTTCAAGCGGCTTGGAACGGCAGCTATCTCTATTTATGGAAACCGCCGCAGGGGTATATTGGGCCGCTCAGTGTTACTGGCAATAATATTGAGTCAAATACTATCGGTGAAAACACCCCGCTGGTGCTCGACTGGTTGCAGGCGCAACTGCGCAGCCTCGATAATAACAGTGAAATCATTATCAGCGGAGGTCGTTATACCTCTGCTATTGCTCAGCAGGTGCTCGGCTTTCAGCGACAGCAGGGGCTGGTTGCGGATGGTATTTTGGGGCGCGAAACGCTGATGCGGTTGACTCAGTTGAGCGCAAACAATATCCCGCTGCTTATGGAAGCCATGTAATGTCCTATATCCTCAATGCCTTAAAAAAAGCTGAGCATGAGCGTCTGCGTGAGGAGCCAAAAGACTTAGATGATTTTGTTAGCTCAGGTTGGGACCCCTATCAAAAGACGAGCAAACAGCCCGCGCGTTATTGGCTTCCGCTAAGCATCGTTGTTATTGCAGCAGGACTATTTTTTGGCTTCTCCAAGTTGAACAGTCCCGCGCAGTGGGGGCTGTCATCTCCTACTCCTGAGCCTAGCAAGATGGGGCAGCCAGTGCCTGAAAACATCGCAGATAAAATTGCTACGGTTGAAAATAATTCGCTCGAGAATAAGCCTGCGGTTGCAATAGCCAAAGAGCAAATTGTCTCGCAGCCAATTGCCGAGACCCAGGTACCGCTGCCAACGGTTAGTATCACTGGACATATTTTTATCCGCAGCGGTTCACCGTTAAATCGTATTTTCGTCGGCGAAAAAATCTATCATGTTGGCGACAACATCGACCGTGATTGGGTGATTGAATCTATCGGTATTGACACGTTGACCATTCGCTCAGGCACCTTGAGCACCCAGCTACCTTTGCGCTAGCTAACCAGAAAACACTTCCAGGCCAGATTCTTTGCCTCGATCGAAACGTTTGGCGCGGCGGTAAGGGAAGACATCGAGTACGAACCCGTTGCGAATTTTCTCTTGCAGACCCTGCCAGAATTCCACCGTATAGAGATCGCTGTGCATCTCTTCGAACATTTTACGCGCTTTGATATTGCCGGAAAAAAATAGCCTGAACTCTTCCGGGAAAACATCATCAGGGGCCACCGTGTACCAAGTGCCAGCTTGCATCTCTTCTTCTTCGGTACGCGCCTGGGGAATTTTTCGAAAGTTGCAGTCGGTCAGCGCGGCAATCTCGTCGTAATCATAGAACACCACGCGAGCGTGGCGGGTGACACCAAAATTCTTTAGCGGCATATCGCCGGGGAAAATATTGGCGGCAGCCAATTGCTTGATACAGTTGCCATACTCCTCCATAGCACTGCGCATCTCTTCGTCATTAGCCGTTTCTAAATAGATGTTTAACGGCGTCATATAGCGTTCGGTGTAGAGATGTTTGATCACCAGTTTGTCGCCGCGAATCTCAATGGATGAGGCGGCCACTTTTTGCAGCTCTTCGAGAAGTGTGGACGAGAAACGGTGCAACGGAAAAACCAGATTATCGAAATCCTGAGTGTCTGCCATGCGGCCAATACGATCATGTCGTGAAACCAGACGATACTTATCGCGCACGGTTTGGTGTGTAACTTCTTTCGGCGGTGCAAATTTATCTTTAATGATTTTAAACACAATGTTGTATGAGGGCAGCATAAACACCGTCATCACCATGCCCTTAATACCCGGTGCAACCACAAACTGATCATCAGAATTGTTTAGGTGGTGAACCAACTGGCGATAAAATTCGGTTTTTGCATGCTTTGGAAAACCCAGAGAATTATAGATTTCATAATCCAGTTTTTTCGGCATCAGCGTTTTTAAAAAATGCGCGTACTGGTAGGGCAGTGGCGCATCAACCATAAAGTGATTGCGGGTAAAACTGAAAATAACACTCAGATCATCGGTATTAAAGATCGCCGTATCAACATATAGCTGACCTTTTTCGTTATTTAAGATGACTATCGCCATGGGGAACGTCTGATCCCCATCGACAACACGCCCAACCATATAAGCAGCCTTGCTGCGATAGAAGATCGACTCGAGCAGATCGAATTTTAAATCATCGGGCGAGCCGGTTAGGTTAGGTGTTACTTCACTGCAGAAGACATTGAGAATGCAATCCAAATCCAGTTCGATATCTTCACCGGGTAGAGAGAACTCTGACTCTTTGAGAATACGGCGGAAAATATCGCGCCGGTTGTTGCCCTCATAGCGGATAAAAATACTGTATTCAGCGGCCGGTGCTTCAATCATATGCGACGATAGTACATAGATAATATCGTCATTGATCTTGTCGTGATCATGCAGGTCGGCAAATACCGAGTTAAAAAATGTTTCGGCAATTTCAAAATTGGGGAAATTAAACACCAACTGTGTGTAGACTTTTTTCGCCTCGGCCCAGAGCTCCAGGTTGGCAATATCTTTATTGGTTACCATACCCAGATACATGACCGTTTGAGCGACTTTGGCTTTATACAGCTCAAGGCGATCGACATTGGCCTGTTGCACACCGTGCCAGTCGGCTTTTTCAAAGCGCGCTTTGGCGCTGAGAGTGGAGTTGAGGTAGTCGGCAAAGTAACTGCGAAAGCCATTGAGAATAGTCTTCGCCATGCGTCTCGCGGTGGAGTTGTGAATCAGTGGGGTTGGCGCCATGCTCATAGGCCTCGGCAGATTAGCTCAAAAGTTGTTTTAAATTATCCAACTCAGTTAGTGCCTGTTCTTTACTCGCCGGCTTTAACGAGGTTTCCGGCAGCGCCTCTGGTGGTTCGACCTGAAACACTTCGCCAGCGATAACGCGCTCGCAATACTGCTGATAGACTTCAGCAAATTGACTAAACGCTTTGCTTTCAATGGTGTTGGCCAAATAGTGCCATCCGCAGTCGCGCCCCGCGGCATAGACAGCCGGATGCGACCACTTCTGCGCTGCCTTGGGGCTGCGTTTATTGCACACCTCAAGATAGGCTTTGCGTGGCGACGGCAGGCCGGCGGGCATGCCCACCGCACGGCAGGCATTGAGCATTTTATGCAGAGTCGGCAGATAGTCATTGTCGGCAATTATTTTTTCTGCCGCCAATAAAATAATCGTTGGCGCAAAATCGCTGAGTTTAGAGAGCCATAATTTTTTCGCCAGTCCGACCGACTCATTTTTATCGCCAAAAGCCGCGTAATACTGATTGTGGTAATTGGCGCGAAATAGAGCAAAGGTCTGATTGATCGCATCAATCAGTTCCGCGCTGGCTGCGGCTGGTTTAGCTTGCCCAGCTGCGGTCGGTGAGGTCTTCGACGAAGCTGCGATCTCGGATGCGACCGTTTGGATTAGATCCTTGCTGTTTGCCATGTGCTGTATCCGTTGACGAAGGTTGAATATGTCGCGCCCATTGACGCTTTACAAATTGAAGAAACTTGGTACTCCAGGAGCATTGTGGCGTGCCGTTCTCCTGCCAGTAGAGAATAAATTCTGGCAATAACTGCTCGGCGAATTGACGGCTGATATTGGCCATTTGCAGCACATCGTAGACCGACTCTTTCGGTCGCCACTGCGCCTCGATAGCGCGCGGCATGCTGTCCTGTTCCATCATGCCAGTATAAAACTGCCATTGGCGACGAATATGCTGGATAAACTTCGAGTCCCAGGTGCTAGAGATATCACCGCGGTCACGCCAGTAGAGAATAAACTCTGGGATTGCATCTTCAACAAAATTGCTATTGATGCCACCCTGACCAATCAAAATCTGTAGGGCATCGCGCGACGGCCGCCACTCATTGGTCAGCGTCACTTCCTGACGGCGGCGATGGGAGGTCGCTTCTGCCTGCTGCCACTGGCGCCAAACCTCTTTGATAAATTTTGACTCCCAGCTGTGGCGCGGTACATTGCGCTCTCGCCAATAGGTGACAAACTGGGGAATCTGCTGTTGGGCAAAGGCCTGAGTTACACCGAGCTGACTGAGTTGACGCACGGCGTCCTGACTTGGCTGCCAGCTATTGCCAATCGTCTTAGCGGACGCTGGCATGGCGTTGGATACTGCTGGAGCGCTGCGCTGAGAGACCGGATTAGCCGTACGGTTGGTGCTCGATGCGGGGACATCGTTAAAGGCAAAGCGAAAGTCTCGATGCGAAGAAAAGGGCGCGCCGCCAATCAACAGCAGACCCTTCTCATGCAATCCCGCCGAGAGACGCAGAATATCCGCTTCGCGCCAGAACGGCGCCAGGCTGAGCAATTTTTCTGCGGCCACGGTAAACCACTCAAAACCCTGATTCCGCTCAGGCGTGCCATGACTGCGGCACTCCTGTAAAAGTTGCAGCAACACGGTCTCTTCCAGGCCGATGGTGGCGGCCAGAGTAGGGGAGATAGTGATCGGTTTTTCGGGTATCAGCGACATCGCAATACTTTATCAGAAAGCCCACTGATGAACGAGGTTAAGATTTTTTCAGAGCCATTAATTCACTTTATTTAAACCGCCCAACCCCCACTCACTGGAAACACCTGGCCGACAAAGCAGTCCGCTGCATCCGAACACAGATAAGCGGCAAACAACGCATCCTCTCTTAATGTCACCAAACGTCCAAGCGGCACATCATTTTTAAGTCGTTCCTGAAACCTGGGATTTGCCTTGGTCTCTTCAGGAAAATAGGTCGGGTTATCGACAAAGTTCTGGGCTATAGCATTGATTTGAATACCCTGAGGCGCCATCTCCACACCCATGGCTTTGACATAGGAGAGCTGGGCACCTCGTGCGGCACTATAGGTCGATGCACGCTTCATACCACGCAGTGCCGAGGCGCTGCCCATCACTAAAATTTTCCCCGCCTGACGCTCAATCATCTGTGTTAGAACTGCAGTGCAAAGCCTTGGCATGGGGTCGACTACCGCGCTAAAGGTTGCCGACCATTCAGCGTCATCCACCAATTCGCCCTTAGTAAAAGGCGCAGGGATCGCCAGATTAATCACCAGCACATCTATATGCCCGGCCTGCTGAATAATCTTGGCTGGCAGGGCGGGATCGGTAAGCAGATTATTGTCGGCTATCACCTCAGCACCCATTTCGGCGAAGACCTCACAGAGGGTCGGGCCCATAAAGGTATCACTCTGGGTGACTAAAATTCGTTTGCCGGCAAGTTGTGAACTGTTCATATGATGTCTCCCTGAGAGATTTTAGCCGGCCTGTTTAGCGACGTTGTGCAGAGCCTCGCCGGTCAGACGATTCACCGTCCAGCCATCCATCGGCACGGCCCCCAGCGAACGATAGAAGTCGATTGCCGGTTGATTCCAGTCGAGCACCGACCACTCAAGGCGACCGCAGTGTCGGGTCACCGCGATCCTGGCGAGATACGTCAGCAGCGCTTTGCCAAAGCCTTTCCCGCGCATGCTGGTCTCCACAAATAGATCTTCGAGATAGATTCCCGGCTGGGCAAGGAAGGTCGAGTAATTGGTAAAAAACAGCGCAAAGCCTACCGGTTTGCCTTGATACTCGGCAATAATCACCTCAGCGTTGGAATTATTGCCAAATAGCGTGGCCGCGAGTTTCTCTTCGTTGGCGACCACCTCATGGGCGAGCTTTTCATACTCGGCTAGCAGGGTAATAAAGCGCAGTATGATCTTGCAGTCGCCCTCTGTTGCCTGACGGATTTTACACTCGGACTTGCTGGCGATAGGCTGCATGATGCTCCATGAATAAACGTTTTGAGGGATCGTATCTTAGCCTCAGCAGGGGAAATTGAGAATAGCGCTATTACTGTACATAACAACAGTAATGAGATTTAATAGGCATCAATCTTGAGGAGAAATCATTTGGTCAGCAAAACCAAATCAGCCTATGTCTGCAATGACTGCGGCGCCGACTACCGCAAATGGCAGGGCCAGTGCACCGAGTGCAATGCCTGGAATACCCTCTCGGAAATACGTTTAGGATCGCCCTCCCGCGGCGCTAAAGTCCTGCGCCCTGGGTTTGCCGGCGCTGTCGACAGCGCCGTTAAAACCCTCGCCGATATTGCACTGGATGAAATTCCACGCATCAGTACCGGAACCAGTGAACTGGATTTAGTGCTCGGCGGCGGTTTGGTACCGGGCTCCTGTGTCTTGCTCGGCGGTGAGCCGGGGGCCGGTAAAAGTACTGTGCTGCTGCAGACGCTGTGCAAGCTGGCTGAAAATCATTCTGCACTCTATGTCACCGGTGAAGAGTCGCCGCAGCAGATTGCCATGCGCGCCAATCGTCTTGGGCTGCCCACCGATAAACTGGAGATCATGGCCGAGACTTCGGTGGAAACGGTCTGCGCCATTGCTGAGCAGAAACGTCCGAAGATTCTGGTGGTTGACTCGATTCAAGTCATGCATATGGAGGAGGTCGCCTCGGCGCCGGGTAGCGTTTCACAGGTGCGCGAAAGTGCCGCCATGTTGGTGCGCTTTGCCAAGCAGACCGGCACCGTATTGATCTTGGTTGGCCATGTCACCAAAGATGGTTCTCTCGCAGGCCCCAAAGTGCTGGAGCATATGATCGACTGCTCGCTGATGCTTGAGGGTTCCAGCGACAGCCATTTCCGCACCCTGCGCAGCCATAAAAACCGCTTTGGTGCAGTCAATGAGCTGGGTGTGTTTGCCATGACTGACAAAGGCTTACGCGAAGTGCCCAACCCCTCGGCGATATTTTTGCAGCGTGGCGAAGAGGTCTCGTCGGGCAGTGTGGTGATGATTGTCTGGGAGGGAACCAGACCGCTGCTGGTCGAATTGCAGGCGTTGGTCGATGACAGCCATCTCGGCAATCCGCGGCGGGTGACGGTGGGTCTCGACCACAATCGTCTGTCGATGCTGCTGGCTGTGCTGCATCGTCATGGCGGTATTTCGGTGGGCGATCAGGATGTTTTCGTCAATGTGGTCGGCGGGGTCAAGGTGCTTGAAACCAGTGCTGACCTGGCGCTGATTCTGGCGGTGATCTCTAGTTTCCGAGATAAGCCTCTGCCACAAAACTTGGTCGTCTTTGGTGAGGTCGGTCTGGCCGGTGAAATTCGTCCAGTGGCCAATGGTCAGGAGCGACTGCGCGAAGCCGCGAAACATGGCTTTACCCGCGCCATTGTGCCGGCGGGCAATGTGCCGAAGCAGCCAATCAAAGGTATGCAGGTGATCGGCGTGCGCAAGGTTACCGAGGCGCTGGACGCGCTGTAATGAAGTGGATTGCTCTACAGTTGAGTTGTTAAGCTGTGGTCAGGATCGACACCGTTTCTGGCTCTTGCAGTAGCGGCTGTATCAGTGCCAGTGCGTCATTGCGCTCGGCGGAGTTCTGCCAGGCGTGCCAGTCGGCCAGTGTTTCCATCTGGATTAGGGTGTAGCGGATACCGGGGTTGTTAATGTCTTTAAAGGCTTTGCTGGAAATAAATCCCTTGGCCGGCACCGCAGCTTGAATAATTTTCCGTGAAAACTCTTCGTAGGTGCTCTCCATTCCGGGAGCCAGGATACGTTTAATCAGTACTGCAAGCATGGTCATTGCGCCTTCTGTTTTGTGGCGTGCAGATTAACATGTTGAAGCTGCCGGGATAAATACCGAATCTCAGGGAAATGGGTTTGACATCAAATCTCTAAGCGACTAGATTGCAACTTCTTGCTTCTGCAATAGGTTCTCAGTTTTAGTCAGCTCTGATATTGACTAGACAAGAGTGAAAAGGGAAGTTGGTGCGCTCCGCCAAGGTTCGGCCTTTGGAGTTATCCCAACACTGCCCCCGCAACGGTAAATAAGAATGTTTGGTAGTGATACCACTGTGTTTTTTTAAACATGGGAAGGTTACTAATCAGAACAGCGCTATTGAGTCATTTAGCTGTTCACTTATGAGTCCGGAGACCGGCCTATCGCAACGCAGACAAACCGCGGGGTGCGGTCTTGTGCTGATTGACAGTCTCTGTCAGTTTTCTTGCACGCCCCCGTAAATTTACTTTTAGTCACTCGGGTGTGGGTGTAAGAGGATCCAAAATGAAAAATAGCTATTCCATAGCGACAGCTTCCGCTGCATCGCTGCTTTCAATATCACTATCTGTATTACCGATTACTGCTCAGGCGCAATCTGATCCATCACAAATTGAAGAAGTGCTGGTCAGCGCGTCTCTGCTACCGATTGCTGCTTCACGCGTGGCCAATGCGGTTACGGTTATCGACAGTGAACAGCTGAAAAATCGCGCGGCGCTGAGTGTCAGTGATCTACTGCGCGATGTGCCGGGTCTTGCAGTCAGCCGCAGCGGTGTCCAAGGCTCGGCGACGCAAATTCGTGTTCGCGGCGCTGAAGCCAATCATCTTTTGGTGCTAATCGATGGCGTCGAAGCGAATGATCCTTCGCAGAGTGATGAGCTCAATTGGGGTACTTTGAACGCCGCTGATATTGAGCGTATTGAAGTCATTCGAGGACCACAGAGTTCACTGCGCGGCAGCGATGCCATGGCCGGTGTGGTCAATATTATTACCCGCCGTGCCGACCAGCCTTTAAGCATTGGCCTATTTGCCGAGACCGGCAGCTTTGCAACTCACAAAAGTGGTTTTAGTATTGGCAGCAAGCAGGGTGACTTCGATGCACGCCTTGGCCTTAGCCACTTGGAAACCGATGGCGCTAATATCTCGCGCACTGGCAGTGAAAAAGATGGTTATCAGAATACCAGCGTCAACCTCACTGCTGGCTGGGCGGTTAGCGATGAGCTGCAACTGTCATTTGCCGCACGTCAGTCCGATGGTATGAACGAGTTTGATGCAGACAATGATTTTGATGGTTTTGTTGAAGACCAGGATAAAGTCTCCGAATTTCGCAATACCACCATGCGTGTGCAGGGCAACTATATGTCTGCCGATGGTCGCTTTCAGCACAAGCTAGTGATCGCACAATCAAGTAATGACAACGAAGCGTTTGACACCGATGTGCTGGGCAATTCCACGGCCTCTACCAAAGATCAGTACCAGTATATTGGTTCGATCTTTTGGGGTGAATCGACACAGCGTCTGTCAGTATTGGCCGAGCGTGAGGAAGAAGATTTCCAGCAGCGTGGTCCCCTGAGCTGGGGGCTGGATCCCAATCAGGATCGTCAGCGTAATACCGATAGCCTGGCAATTGAGTATCGCACACAGGTTTCAGATAGTCTGACACTGGCGGCCAGTGGCCGCTACGATGATAATTCTGAGTTTGAGAGTGCCAATACCTTTAAATTTGAAGCGGTTTATCAGCTTAGCGACAGCGCTCGACTGCGCGGTGCCTACGGTACTGCGATTAAAAATCCGACTTTTTCTGAACGCTTTGGTTTTTATACCAACTTTATTGGCAATCCCAATTTAGAGCCTGAAGAGTCGACAAGCTGGGAGTTGGGTATTGATCAGCAACTGGGTAACCTCACCTTATCCGCGACATTATTTGATGCTGATCTGGAAAATGAGATTGATGGTTTTGTCTACGACCCCGCCACCTTTGGGTATACATCTGACAACAAAGAGGGCCAAAGCCAGCGTCAGGGTGTTGAGTTAACCGCAATGGGTGGGCTGAGTGATAATCTGTCAGTCAGTGCGGCCTACACTTATACGGATTCAGTGGAGTCAGATGGTGCCGGTGGTTATATCGATGAAGTGCGTCGCGCGCGTCATACTGGCAGCCTAAATTTGGCTTGGCAGGCAATGGATAATCTACAAATTAATACCAATGCGCAGTACAACGGCAGTCAAACCGATGTCTTTTTTCCGCCTTGGCCAACACCTTCGCAGACCGTGACGTTGGCTGACTATACCTTGCTCAATATTAACGCTAACTACAGCGCCAGCGAAAAGTTAGATCTCTATCTGCGCTTAGATAATCTGCTCGACGAAGACTATGAAGAAGTCTTTGGCTATCAAACCCTGGGCTTCGGTGCCAGTCTCGGGCTGCGCCTGAGTTTATAGATGACTGCCTCAGCGTCTAAAGCGATCAAGCGAGTTCTGCTGTCATGGAGCAGCGGTAAAGACTCGGCTTGGACACTCTATCA
>JAFMBY010000123.1 GCA_017858135.1 Porticoccaceae bacterium
CTAAATTTTAGGGGCTAAATTTTACTCACGAAAATCTCGGGACTTATTATGAACCATTTTAATCTGCGGAAAATTGCATTTTTTTCATGTTTAACTCTTGGCACCCTGAGCTGGCAAGCCAGTGCTGCACCAGCCAGCGATGAGCTTGCTCGTTCAATTGAACAAGATTACAGCGATCGCCTCGGTGCGCTGTTCACCCATTTTCATCGCAACCCGGAACTCAGTCTGACTGAATTTAAAACCGCCAAACGATTGGCCGAGGAACTGCGCAGCAGCGGTTTTCAGGTGACCGAAGGTGTCGGCGGTACTGGCGTGGTGGCAATTTTAGAAAATGGTGACGGTCCTCTGGTGATGATGCGTGGCGATATGGATGGGCTGCCAGTAAAAGAGAAATCCGGGCTCGACTACGCCTCGACAGCGACCCAGATTGATCCCATCACCGGCACTGAGGTGGCCGTGATGCACGCCTGTGGTCACGATGTGCATATCACCAGCCTGATTGGCACTGCACGACAAATGTCTGAGCGCAAAGATCAATGGTCGGGCACGCTGATGTTGATCGGCCAACCCGCCGAGGAGCGCATTCGCGGCGCCAAAGCGATGATGGATGACAATCTCTGGCAGCGCTTTGGTCAGCCCGATTACGCGCTGGCCTTCCATGTTGGTGCTGGCCTCCCCGCAGGCATCATCAATGTTCAGGAGGGCTCACCCTATGCTGGTTCCGACAGTGTCGACATTATTGTTCACGGTGTCGGAGCACACGGAGCATCACCCCATGCGGGCAAGGATCCAATACTGTTGGGTAGCCAGATTGTAGTCGCACTGCAAACGCTGGTATCGCGAGAACTCGCACCGCGCGAGCCCGGTGTAGTCACCGTTGGATCATTTCATGGCGGCACCAAGCACAATATTATTTCCGATCGAGCGGTGCTGCAGTTAACGGTGCGCAACACCAATTTGGAAACCCGCGAAACCCTGCTCAAAGGCATTAAACGCATCGCAGAAAACCTCGGTCGCGCGGCGGGTCTACCGGAAGACAAATTGCCAGAGGTGATTTACTCGCCCTCATCAACACCGCCCACACTTAATAATGCGCCGTTAGCAAGGCGCCTAAAGTCAGTTTGGCAAGCAGGCCTCGGCGACGATCAGGTGCTCTCCATCGCTTCCAAAGGCATGGGCGCGGAGGACTTCCCCTACTTTACCACTGAGCCGGCAATCCCCAGCGTCTACTTTTCCGTCGGTGGTACCAGTGCAGCAGATTACAAGGCAGCGCTAGAGGGCGGTCCGGCGATTCCCTCCCATCACAGCCCGCTGTTCAAAATAGATCCGCAACCGTCTGTGACACGGGGTGTCCACGCAACAGTATTAGCGCTAATGGATTTAATGCCGCCCACTAAATAGCATTGAGCAGACCGCTCCGGAGACAATTTAAGTTAAACAACTGCCCTCAGGGATGAGAGGCAGTGATCGATATTCGACTGCTTGCTGGCATGCCCCATCAGACCAATACGCCAGACCTTACCCGCCAGTGCACCCAATCCGGCGCCAATCTCAAGATTGTACTCGTTGAGCAACTGAGTGCGCACGGCAGCGTCATCGACGCCCTCAGGAATAAACACAGTGTTGAGTTGCGGCAGACGATCTTGCTCTGCGACGAGAAATGAAATACCCAACTGCTCAAGACCCTTACGCAATGTACGGTGGTTTTTGTCGTGTCGAGCCCAGGCATTTTCGAGCCCTTCTTCCTGAACCATTACCAGCGACTCGTGCAGTCCATAGAGACAGTTGACCGGAGCAGTGTGATGATAGGCGCGCTTGCCCTCACCTCCCCAATAGCCCATCACCAGATTGAGATCAAGGAACCAGCTCTGCACCTTAGTTTGACGATTGCCAATCTTTTCAGCGGCGCGAGGACTAAAACTGACCGGCGACAATCCTGGCGATGCCGAGAGACATTTTTGTGACCCTGAGTAGATCGCATCAATCTGCCACTCATCCACTTTTAATGGCGTTCCAGCCAGTGAGGTCACTGCGTCGACAATCGCCAGACAGTCGTGTTGATGCGCCAGTTCAACCAGTGTTTTGGCATCGGATTGCGCGCCGGTAGAGGTTTCAGCGTGAACAAAAGCGACTAGCACGGCATCTGGATGTTGCAGCAGAGCCTCTTCAAGTTTTTGCGCGTCCACCGCGCAACCCCAGTCATCCTGAACCATCACCGCAACGCCGCCACAGCGTTCGACATTCTCTTTCATGCGTCCGCCAAAGACACCGTTCTGACAGACAATAACCTTATCACCTGGCTCCACCAGATTGGCAAAGCAGCATTCCATGCCCGCCGAACCCGGTGCCGACACGGCAAAGGTCAGCTCATTACGAGTTTGAAAAACATACTGCAAAAGGCTTTTGACTTCATCCATCATAGTGATAAACGTCGGATCGAGGTGGCCGACCGTGGGCCTCGCCATGGCTGCCAACACGCGCTCGCTAACGTCGGAGGGACCTGGCCCCATCAGCATGCGACGGGGCGGATGAAATGAACCAATACTCATTGAATTTTCCTCTTTTAAGACACGTTAAAAACGGTTCTCCACTGCAACTGACGATCACTTACTATCGGTTACAATTCCTGTGGTCTTTAAATGCGTGATCTGGGCACTGTCTAAACCCAGCCCTTGCAGTATCTCGTCGGTGTGACTGCCAATTTCAGGGCCAGGCCACTGAGTCTCCCCAGGAGTATTAGCTAGCTTCGGCAGCATCGCAGGAATTTTCAGCGGCTCACCGTTTATCTCGACCTGCTCAAATAATCCGCGCGCCTTAAAATGGCTGTCCTCCATCATATCGACAACACTGTAGACCGGCCCACAGGGAACACGGTGGTCCTCGAGAATCTGCATGGCATCGGCCAAGGTCTGACTGGCGCACCAAGCCTTGAGTACCTGATCAATTTCCGCTTCGTGAACAACGCGCTTGGCATTGCTGGCATATTTCTCATCTGTGCCCATCTCAGGACGTCCGACGGCGGCCATTAAACGCGCATAGATTGAATCGCCGTTGCCGCCGATGACCAAAAATTTCCCATCGGCGCACTGGTATGTATTAGTCGGCACAATGCCTGTTACGGTAGTGCCAGCTGGTTCGCGAACAACGGCTGCACCGTCATACTCAGGCACTACCGCCTCAAGCAAATTAAACATCGACTCATACAGTGCCACGTCGACAACCTGACCGCCATCACCACGATCTCTGGCGCGCAGTGCCATCAAAATACCTAACACCGCATGCAACCCGGAAATGGTATCACCGAGGCTAAGATTAGGCCTCACAGGAGCTTCCCCGGGATAGCCATTGACGTAGCGAAAACCGCTTATCGCTTCACAGGCCGAGGCAAATCCGGGTTTTTCTGCGTAGGGTCCAGTTTGCCCATAGCCTGAAATACGAGCATAAATAAGGTCTGGGTTGTCGGCACGCAGCGACTCGGGATCAAGTCCCCAAGCTTCCAACACACCAGGGCGAAAATTTTCCACCACGATGTCGGCGGTTTTTAACAGCTGTTTAACCAGATCGCGCCCCTCGGCAGTTTTAAGATCGAGAGAGATACACTTTTTGTTGCGCGCCAAACTGCGCCACCACAGTGATGTGCCGCCCTTAACCTCGCGCCAGTTGCGAATAGGATCGCCACCCGGAGGCTCGATTTTTATCACCTCGGCACCGAAATAGCCCAGCATACAACCGGCGAATGGCCCGGCCAAAAGCTGGCCCAGCTCAATAACTCTCAACCCCTCTAATGCTTTACTCATTTTTTATCCATGCTCATCATTTACCTTGAGAAAGTATACCCACGCTATGAATTCTTCGTCACCCATGTATAAACTGTCGCTATTTGCGGGAGCATAGCAGAACAACAATGCCTCGGATAACAACCTAACTCATAGTGGGTATAATCAGTAGTCAGTAAAAAGATCGTTAAAAGCGAACCAAATACACTTTTGTTACTGCGAGTTATGGAACCCGCTGCAAAATGTCTACTCTAATTTCCAACGTTAATGGGGGAAGCTTGAAATGAAAGACAACAGCAGTGCAACCAGAACAAGTCAACTGAATTTGGCTTTAATGGCGCTTATCGTTTTGAGTTTTACTGGTCTGGCTGCAGCACAATCTGATCTTCCCGACCTCAAGCAGAGTGACCCAGTCACAGATTACTTAAATGCCATCGATACCGCAGAGGCTGAGTTGAGCGCCTATTCTATGGAGCTATCAGACCTCTATCTTGGCTTGGGTAAATCGCACTTTTCAAAACAGGAATACGAGCGAGCTCGGCGAGCATTTCAGCGCGGTATGCAAATTGAACGTGTCAATTTTGGTCTTAACAGCCTGTCTCAAACTCCTTACTTGATGTCGATTGCCGAGACAGAAAGTTTTCTCGGCAATTGGGACGAATCACAAAAAGCGCTGGAGAATGTCTATTTTATTAACACCCAAGCCTACGGCGAGAAAGACCCGCGCATGCTCCCGGTTCTCGATGAGCTGCTCGATTGGTACCTTGATACTTACAGTGAACGGCCGAGAAATTCCGGCTACCAAAACCTGGTCATTTCCGAGCGCCTGGGAACGCGCATGTACAGTATCCTCGAGGAACATGACGATCTGAGTAATCCAGACAGCCCTCAAATCTATCGCAAACTCAGCCACCTGCATTACTTTATTGCCAACCATATCAAAGAGCACGGCGAGCCCTCTGAGGCTGGCATCTCGTTTAATAATGCATCGACTGTTATGAGCCAGGATACCTCCTCACACAAACACTATCAGCGCGGCAAGCTGGCGCTGCAAAAAGTGGTCGAATCATTGGAACTGCAAGCTGATACCACACCTGCGGATCAGGCTAATGCCATCGCCGAACTGGGCGACTGGTATCTAGTGTTTGGGCAGCGAATGTCTGCCAACAAAGCCTACAAGCTTGCCTATGAGGCGCTGGAGACCAGCGATCAATCAGAGCAACTGCGCGAATCGCTTTTTGGTCAAGCTAAAGTGATTGAATTCACCGCACTGGGCATTAAAAAACAAGAGACGGCTGATGTTGATTTCGAAATATCCATGGCCATTTCTGAAAGTGGTACTCCAAACGATATCGAGATATTAAATCCACCCGAAGAGCTGGATAAAAAGGTTCGTCGCACCATCTTTAAAGATATTCGCGCCAAGCGCTTTAGACCCAAACTGGTGGGAGGCGAGGCTACCACCAGCACTATCACCTTCTCCTATGCCAGTAAAAAGTCACAGGGATAAAAAAGACTCACTATGAATATATACGCCAATAAAAAGCAGCAGGCTCGACGATCCGATAATATTGCTGGCCTGATCCCAAACTGGGCTATGGCCGCCCTGTTAATTCTTGCTCTGAGCGCCTGTCAAATGCCTTCGCCAACCAGCTCAAGCTCATCCTCATCTAGTGGTGGCTCGTCTGGTGGTGGCTCATCTGGTGGTGGCTCATCTGGTGGTGGCTCATCTGGTGGTG
>JAFMBY010000124.1 GCA_017858135.1 Porticoccaceae bacterium
CAAAGCCTTTACTGGCGTGAAATAATTCCGGAAACTGAGAGGCATAGACAAACAGCTTCTTCGGAACACAGCCGACATTAACGCAAGTGCCACCGAGATAGCGCTCTTCTGCGACAGCCACTTTTTTGCCTTTCGACGCGGCCATGCGAGCCGCGCGCACACCGCCTGAGCCGGCACCAATTACAAACAGGTCATAATCAAATTCTGTGGTCATTCACTTTTCTCCGAAAGGTTAAACCAGGCCAGCTTGTCGTGAAGGCTGACGACATGGCCGACGATAATAAGGGTTGGTGCTTTAGCGCCCGCTTGGCGAACTATGTCGGGCAGACTGTCGAGATCACCAATAAACACCTGCTGACGATCGGTCGTGCCCTTTTCGATCAACGCCGCTGGTGTCTGCGCATCCAAACCATGCTGTTTAAGCTGCTCACAGATGGTCTCCATGCCATTGAGACCCATATAAAACACTAGAGTCTGATTGGGCTGCACGAGCTCTGGCCAGTTGAGATCCATTTTGCCCGAGCGCAAGTGGCCGGCGATAAAACGTACTGATTGCGCATAATCCCGATGAGTGAGAGGAATACCCGCGTAACTGGCACAACCAGAGGCGGCAGTGATACCGGGCACCACCTGAAACGGAATACCGTGCTCAGCAAGGGTTTCGATCTCTTCACCGCCACGACCAAAGATAAACGGATCGCCGCCCTTAAGACGCACCACACGGTTACCTTCAAGGGCATAATCGACCAGCTTTTGATTGATATTGTCTTGGGTGACCGGATGATCGCCTGCGGTTTTGCCGACATAGATGCGCGTTGCGTCACGGCGCACCAGATTGAGCACCTCTTTTGACACCAGCCGATCGTAGAGCACAATGTCCGCCTGCTGCATCAGTCGCAGCGCTTTAAAGGTCAACAGATCGGGGTCGCCGGGACCACCGCCGACTAGATAGACCTCACCGGTTTTAAACTCATCAGTCGACTCAAGCTTGTGCGTTAACAGGCGCTCAGCTTCATCGAGATTATTGGCATAAGCCTGCTCCGCAATGGGCCCATAAAATACCTCTTCCCAGAACGCTTTGCGATCAGCACCATTGGCAAACTTAGCTTTTACCCGTTCGCGAAAACTGCCCGCCAATGAACCCAGCTTGCTCATCCCAGCGGGTAGCAATGCTTCAAATTTGGTGCGCAACAAACGCACCAAAACCGGCGCATCGCCGCCACTGGAAATGGCAATCTGTATCGGCGAGCGATCGACAATCGAGGGAAAAATCACTGTGGAAAATCCAGGGTCATCGACCACATTGGAAAGAATATTAGCTGCTTGAGCATGCTCAGAGACAAGACGGTTGAGATCGCGATCGTTGGTCGCCGCAATCACCATCACGATATTGGCAATATCGAGCATATGCTGATGCTCATAGCCGGCGGTTATTAGGTGCAACCCGTTACAGCCATGTTCCTTGTCACGCGCATCCATCTCTAATAAATCAGGGCAGAAATCTTTCGCGACAATGGTAATAATCGCACTGGCTTCCTGCACCAACCGCACTTTGCGCAAGGCGATCTCACCACCGCCGATCACTAAGATATTGCGGCCTTTGAGGTTGTGAAAGAGTGGCAGGTAATCCATGGTTTCTCTGCTTGTTTTTTTAAGGACCCTTCGGCTGCGCTGAGGATGACACAGTTAGGTGCCATCCCGACCCGCTAAAACGCTGACGTTAACGAATCTCAGTCATGCCATTCATCAATGGCTGCAACACCTCAGGAATAGCAATTGAGCCATCAGCCTGCTGATAATTCTCCATCACCGCCAGCAACGTACGCCCTACTGCTAAACCAGAACCATTCAGCGTATGCAGCAGCTCAGGCTTGCCCTCGGCATTTCTAAAGCGCGCTTTCATACGGCGTGCCTGGAAGTCAGCAAAATGACTGCACGATGAAATCTCGCGATACTTTTCCTGCGACGGCAACCACACTTCAATATCGTAGGTTTTTGCTGCCGAGAAGCCGAGGTCGCCACCACAGAGCACCACGGTGCGATACGGCAACTCAAGTTTTTGCAGAATCGCTTCAGCATGGCCAACCAATGTTTCCAAGCTATCCCACGACTCATCGGGATGGACAAACTGCACCATCTCGACTTTCTCAAACTGATGCTGGCGAATCATACCGCGGGTGTCGCGACCGTAGCTGCCGGCTTCACTTCTAAAACAGGGTGTGTGCGAAACAAACTTAATCGGCAGAGTATCGACGATTTCGTCGCGATAAATATTGGTGATCGGCACTTCGGCGGTGGGGATCAAATAAAACTCGCGCTCGTCGTCGAGCTTAAACAAATCCGCTTCAAACTTCGGCAACTGGCCAGTGCCAAACAGTGACTCACGATTAACGATATAAGGCACATAGACTTCCTCATAACCGTGCTCGTTAATATGCGTGTTGAGCATAAACTGGGTCAGCGCTCGGTGCAGACTGGCTAAACCACCACGCATCTGAGAAAAACGCGAACCAGTAATTTTGGCCGCCACATCAAAGTCGAGACCATTCAGCGCAGCGCCGAGATCTACATGATCCTTGACTTCAAACTCAAACTGCCGCGGTGCGCCCCAGCGCCGCACCTCGACATTATCGTCTTCGCTCTTGCCCGCAGGCACCGAGCTGTGAGGAATATTGGGGATCTCTTGCAGCAGACTATCAAGTTGCGCCTGCACCTCAGCCAGCGCCGCATCGGCAGCCGCTGAGTCATTTTTAATCTGCTCACCCTTGGCCTTTAACGGCTCAATGTCTTCGCCTTTGGCCTTCGCTTCACCGATCAATTTGCCCATCGACTTGGAATAGGTATTGCGCTCTTGCTGCAAACTCTCTGCGGCCAACTGCAGTGCTTTGCGCTGCGCTTCGAGCGCCATAAAAGCCTCGCAGTCGAGGGTATAGCCCTTGATATTCAGGCTCTCGGCAACGGCATTTAAATCCGAACGTAACAGCTTCGGGTCAAGCATGATGGTGTCCTTAAATAAAAAATAAAATTAAACCCTAGAACAAGCGCGCCAACCAGATTGAACTGCTAATCGCGAGCAGACATAAAATGACCGTCGCCAGCACATAGAGCAGCGCCAGAAAAAGGTGGCCATTTTGCCACAAACCGAGGGCATCAAGCGAGAAGGTTGAGAAGGTTGTAAAGGCGCCGAGAAATCCGATCATCCATAGACTGCGCATCTCCACCGGTAATGCCGCGCGCTCAATAATCAGCACAAACAATATGCCCATCACAAAACTACCCAGCACATTGACCGCCAACGTGGCATAGGGAAACTTATGGCTCGACACCTCAAACACCCAAGCGCTGACGGCGTAGCGAGCCATAGCCCCCAGAGCACCGCCCGTCGCAACCGCAATCCAGTTCATCACCGAGTTCCCTTTTGTTTCGCATCGAGACTGCGCAGATAGGTCAGCTTCTCAGCGATTTTCTTTTCCAGACCACGATCGGTGGGCTGGTAATAATGCTTACCCTCAAGCTCATCAGGTAAATAGCGCTCGCCAGGCGCATAACCACCCTCTTCATCGTGGGCATAGCGATAGTCTTTGCCGTAATCCAGATCTTTCATCAAGCTGGTTGCCGCATTGCGTAAATGCATCGGCACCTCATAACTGGGCAACGAGCGCACATCCGCCATGGTCGCCTTAAAGGCGCTGTACACCGCATTGCTTTTCGCCGCCACTGCCAGATAAACCACCGCCTGTGCCAGTGCCAGCTCACCTTCAGGACTGCCGAGCCGCTCCTGCACATCCCAGGCATTCATGGCCAGTTCTAAAGCCCGCGGATCGGCATTGCCAATATCTTCACTGGCCATACGCACCAAGCGGCGAGCGATATAAATGGGGTCGCAACCACCATCCAGCATACGGCACAGCCAATAGAGTGCGGCATCCGGCGATGACCCGCGCACGGACTTGTGCAGCGCAGAGATCTGATCATAAAAATACTCACCACCCTTATCAAAGCGACGGGTGTCTCCAACCAATACCTGCTCCAGCACCGCTCGATCAATGGTCGCACTTTCTCCACTCTCGCTGGCCAAATCATTGGCAATCTCAAGTAGATTAAGCGCCCGTCGTGCATCACCATCGGCAGCAGTGGCCAACAGCTCCAACGCCTCATCGTCCAACTGCAACTGACGCTCACCAAGGCCAGACTGCTGATCGGCCAAGGCCTGGCGAATGACGATTTTAATCTGTTCGTTATCGAGGCTTTTCAGCACGTAGACGCGGCAGCGTGATAACAATGCATTGTTTAACTCAAACGAGGGATTCTCAGTGGTAGCGCCGATAAAGACTACCGTGCCATCTTCCACAAAAGGCAGAAAGGCATCCTGCTGTGACTTATTAAACCGGTGTACCTCGTCGACAAAAAGAATCGTCTTGCGGCCGCGCAGATCACGCTGCTCAGTAGCCTTGGCTATCGCAGCGCGAATCTCTTTCACTCCAGACAGCACCGCAGAAATGCTTTCAAAGTGGGCATCAGCCGAGCCGGCAATAATCTTTGCCAGTGTCGTTTTGCCTACTCCGGGCGGCCCCCAAAAGATCATTGAGTGCAACGCCCCGCCCTCAATCGCCTCACGCAGCGGCTTGCCCAGCCCAATCAAATGCTCTTGGCCATAGAAACCATCGAGAGTCGCTGGGCGCATACGTGCAGCCAGAGGTCTATAAACAGTTTGGCTGAACAGATCAGTTGGCATTATTGATAACATCGACCCCGTCGGGGATCTGAAACACAAACTGATCTCCTGACAACTCAGGATTGAGCTCAAGCTGGGTAAAGTGAATCGTAGTGGTCTGACCGAGACTATCAGTCAGCGCCAGAGAAGCCGGCTTACCTGCATTAAAGGCAATGGTCATGCTATCAAACAGACTACCGCCCTGCTCCGGCTTTAGCTCAAAGCGATCTTCAGCAACCTGAGTCACAAAGTAGGCATTGTCGAGCTCGTCGAGATCACCAGAAAACAAAATCGCCGGCGTCGCGGCAATATCCTTATTAAACGGCTGAATAATCACCTGTTCAAGATCCGCGTCGTAGATCCACAGCGTCACGCCGTCAGCGATAATCTCCTGAGGCATCGGCGTCTCAACCACCCAGCGCAAACGATTCGGCTGCGACACCTGAAACAGCCCTTCTGAGGTCTGCAGTTCAAAGCCATCCCCGTCGGTGATTTGCTGTTCAAAGCGTGCCGATAGGCTAGTGATAGGCTGCAATAGGTCGCGCAGCTGCTGGATATCATCGGGGTCACCGCCAGACCAGGCATTGGCTGCAATCGACAGCGTGAACAGAAGAGTAATGTTGTGGAGCGAACGCATCATCGGTTTTGTCGCTTGGTTGGCTAATAAATACAGTAAGAGTGTCTGAATTCTACAGGGTTTAGCCCGATGGGTGAAAGCGACCAAACGAAAAAAGCCCAGCGAAGTGCCGGGCTTT
>JAFMBY010000028.1 GCA_017858135.1 Porticoccaceae bacterium
GGGCGATGCGGTGGTTGTTGGGGAGGTAGTGCTGCGGGCGAGAGGGTTATCACTCGGGTTCTACCCCTGCCAATTAAGCCGACGAGACTTAGTTTATATAGGCAATGAAAAACCTTGGACCATTCTTTACCCTGGCATAACAGTCAATTTATTGTGGGGCGCTCTGAACCTAATAATCTGCGTTCTACTCGGGCGCATACTTTTCAAATACCTCTGCTTCGGTCATTTCTTTTGTTTTATTAGCAAAGCTATAAAAAGCAGGTTTTCTATCAATAAATACTTGTAAGTCGAAATTGAAAATCGCTTGATTATCAAACAGACCTGCTGATATCTCATATTCATTGATTTCTTTGAGGCGGTAAAATAAGTGACTGCCGCATTTCTTGCAAAATCCTCGCTCTGCCCAATCAGAAGAGTTATAGACAGTAATATTCTCTTGTCCTTCAAATGCTATTTCCGTCCCACAACTAACGGCCAACAAGGGACCACCCCATCTCCTGCACATGCCGCAATGACAAGCGGTGACATTATTGTTGATGTTCTGTGCAGTAAACGTTACAGCGCCACAAAGGCATCGCCCATTTCCTTTAATCATTTCTCCTCCAAGATAATTCGAGTCTGACCTCTAACAATCCTAATTTGTAATGCCGCCAGAAGAGGCGCAGCATTGCTGCGTCCTACTGACTGACTTTGTTAAACATAATGCTATTTTTCGTAGACTTTAGTGTTGTGATTTTTTGTTCGACTATGATGACTTGCTCGATTATTGATAACAGTTAAATCACTGTTATAATTTCCAATTCTTTTATTTTCATCAATACAGTATACGTAGTAAAATCCGGACCCCTTCATAGATTTTTGGTTCTTATCTTGTTCTGTGTATTCGATCAAAAGCGTATGCTCAGAAACATTAGGCTCATCAAATACTTTATGTTCTTCAGCATTTGCTGAAATAGAAAGTAACAGGCTTGACGCCGCAAATATAACACTTAGTTTTCTCATGATTATTTCCTTTTTGGTTTTAGTGTATTCCTTACAACTAACGTTTACCGCCTCAATAAACTGCGCGCTTTGCCTTAAAAGAAAAGTTTGCTCTGTGTTCATCACCATTCCTTGATTCGCTTGGGGTGCACGTACCTGTACGCGATATTTAGTATACGACTATAGATTTGTAATTGTGCGGGATCAAGACCGTTGGTCAGTTTCGCTGTTAGGACAGTTGCTCCGGGGTGAAACTCAGGCTTTGGTCAGCAGAGTGCCAGGTGGCTTCTCTATCCCGAATACTGAAATTCACGTTGCAGCCAAAACTAATACCTGCAGCGATGGTCGGTGATACACTTTCCGATTGTTGCCGACAGTGAAACCCTTGAAAAAATGAAAGACTGTAACCAATGTGGAAAGTGCTGCATCAAATACGGCGACGGCGCGCTCTCCGCAACAGCGGTCGAAATTGACCTGTGGAAGCTGTTTGAGCCACATATTTACCAATATGTAAAAGATAATGAAATCTGGTTTTGCCCGGAGACCGGCGTACAGCTGAGCCGCTGCCCTTTTCTTGAGATTGAATCCAGTCAGGGTAAAGAAAAATATACCTGTTCTATCTACCTAAGCAGACCTGAAGACTGCAGGCACTACCCAAGTAATATTGCGGAAATGGTTCGAGATGAATGCGAAATGATTGACGTTAAAGATTTAGAAGACTTCAAAAAAGCGCAATCCAAGCTGGATGACCTAATGGAAGGTAGTCGGCCAAGAAGACAATAATAATTATTCGCTAGTGAGACAAGAAAGTGTCTACTGAATTAGTGACGATTCATGGATCAATACTGTTTTTAGCTTCCCATGCTAGCGCAACTTCTCCGGCATAAAACTCAAACTCTGCTCATCCGAGTTCCAGGTAACTTCTTCATCTTGAATGCTAATCTGCACATCCATATTCCGTTGCACTAACTTGGATAGGGTTTCAGTAGTCTCCGGGTCTATATGAAAAACACTAATATTTTTAAACCGTGCGAGGGGTGCTTGCATCTGCTTCCACCACATCTCGGCGGAGCCGCTGCCATAGGTGTAGACCATGACTTGCTGTGATCTTCCGCTGGCTTTCTTGAGGCGTTTTTCGCTGGGTAGGCCGAGTTCGATCCACAGTTCGATGTCGTCGGTGAGGCTTTTTTGCCAGAGGTCGGGTTCGTCGTCGGTGCTGAGACCCCTGGTGAAGCTGAGGCTGTCGCTGGCTTGTAGGGCGAAGACGAGGAGGCGGACCATTAGGCGTTCGTCGGTTTCGGAGGGGTGTTGGGCGAGGGTGAGACTGTGCTGCTGGTAGTAGTGACGGTCCAGGTCGATGACATTGAGTTCTGCTTTGCAGATGGTTGCGCTGAGTGCCATGTGTGTCGGACCTTTTATGCCGTTTAAACCGCGAGGTTGGGGGCGACAGTGTAGCTTAAGTGGACGGCATTGACGCGATGTCAGTGGCGGTTAAAAGCCGAGGTCTTCTTGGGCGACTTGGACGCCGACGTAGTCACCTTGGACGTCGGTTTGGATTAGGATTGGGCGGCAGCACACGGAGCAGTCTTCAGTGTAGAGTTGCGATTCTGAGGGGTCGACGAGAATGGTGATGCTCTCCCAGCAGAAGGGGCAGGTAATCTGTTCTTCATGGAGTTGGAAGTGCATTGGGTTCTCCTGTTCGCTGCTCGGTTTTAATCTAAATCTTTCAGTGGGTGCTGATCCGCAGGCCAGGGACTGCTGAAAAAGGGCGCGACCATCTCGTTGGTGATGTCTTCTATACGCGGCGGTGTCCAGTTTGGCGCATGGTCTTTATCGACGGCCAATGCGCGTATGCCCTCAACGGTTTCACTGGTTTTACCGCTGCGTCCAAGGTGTTGGGTGTGGAAGCAGTGGTGGACTATGTTGCGTTCCATGCGCAGATCATCGGCCATGCTCAGTTGGCGGCCGCGGCGAATTTGTTCGAGAGTGACATGCAACATGAGGGGCGAACGTTGACGCAGGCACTGCAGCGTTTGTGCGGCCCAGTCATTGTCATTGCTGGCTTGCTCTAGGGCATTGATAATGTCCATGACTGTGGGCAGGGCAAAGATACTGTCTATCTGTGGGTCGAGCCAGGCTGGTGCTTTGATCGGTGAGGGCGCGCAGATTAGATCGGCGAGTTGCTCGAAACGCTTTGCGGCGGTCAGTTGGGTGTTGGTGGTCAGGCTGGCCCAGAGGTCGGGCATCGATTCACTGGCGGCTATGCCATCGGCGAGGCCAGCTGAGAGGGCCTCATCGCCGATTAACATTTGGCCGGTGAGGGCGAGGTATTCACCGAGGTGGCCGGGACAGCGACTGAGGAAAAAGCCGCCGCCAACATCGGGGAACAAGCCGATATTGGTTTCGGGCATGGCCATCTTGGTGCGCTCGCTGACGATGCGCAGGTCGGCGCCTTGAGCGAGACCCATGCCGCCGCCCATGATCACACCATCGATAAAGGCAGCGTAGGGTTTGGGATAGCTGTAGAGCAGGTTGTTGAGGCGGTATTCGGCGCTAAAAAAGGTGTCGAGAGCAGTATCTTCGGCGATGGCGGCATCGTGAAAAAAGCGAATATCACCGCCGGCACAGAAGGCGCCAAACACGCCGCGTTTGTTACTGCCGCGAATGGCCACCACCTCAACGTTGGGATCGTCGCGCCAGTCGGTGAACACCGCAGTGAGGTCGATGATCATCTGCAGTGACAGGGCGTTTAAGGCTTCGGGACGGTCGAGGGTGATTAGGCCGACGCCGGCAACAATCTCGCGTTGAATCTGGCTCAAGGACGGTTCTCCTGACTGTGTTTATAAGTGCAGTAAAAACAAAAGCCGCTCAATAGTTGGCTATTGAGCGGCTAGTTTTACTTAGCGAACGATAGTTTAAACGCTGGCGAAATCCGCTACCAGTGCAGCCTTTACCGCGTCTTCTAGTTGCACGACATTGGGCGTTAGAAATTCACTGTCGATACCGAGTGTTAAGGAACCGCCGTCACGCAAGGCGGCAATCGCCTCGTCGGAAAATTCAAAGCGCATAAAGTGCACGCTTGAGGTTTTCTCTTCGTTTTCGCGTTCCAGATCTTCATCGCTGATGGGCACAATTTTCGCGAGGTCGTTGACCTGCATCCACACTTGACGCTCTACGCCTTTAAGCTTTTGCAACATGACTTTGCGCTCGTCAATATCGCCGTATTCGAGCATAAAGGTGGCTTTGAGGTTTTTGCCATCGGGGATTAGCGGATTGTAAGAATCAATCTCTTCCTGAATGTCTGCGGCTTCAAATACTTTTTCAACGCGCAGAATTTCTTGAATCTGATAACGAATGGTTAGCAGATCTTCAAAACAAAACCGTGCGCTGTCGCCAACAATGACTTGGCGATTCTTTTTGTATGCCATGACTTTTTTGCGAAACTCTGGGCGCTCAGTTGAGTACTGCTCCAGTGACCAGAGATCGTCGCGGGTCAATTCTGTTTTCTGTGTCATTAACATGTTTCCTTAAATACTTAGCTTAAAGTTTTGATACAAATTGCGCTCTAGATTGCTCTTTATAAAGCGCTCTAAATTCCATAGGCTCTGCGCAGTAAGGTCATCGGGTGTTCGGCATGATCGACCTTATCTGATAGATTGCCAATGTGCGTCGCCGCCATGGGACAGTCGCTGATAAAGTGATCAGCGTCCTGATCGTTCACTTTGCGTACAACGGGTCGGGCAATTTTTACCGACTTGTCGTGGGTTTCAGTTTTGACGGCATAGGTGCCGTCGTGCCCTGAACAGCGCTCAATGGCGTTGACCGTGGTATCTGGCACCAGATTGAGAATATCGCGGGTCTTGAGACCAATATTCTGCACACGCAGGTGACAGGCAACTTGGTAACTGATATCACCGAGGCTCTCTTTAAAGTCAGTTTTCAGTGCCCCTTCTTTGTGACGCAGGAACAAATATTCAAACGGATCGAAAAAGGCTTTTTGCACTTTGATCACATCTTCATCATCCGGGAACATCAGTGGCAGTTCCTGCTTGTACATCAGTACACAGGACGGAATTGGCGCGATTAGGTCATAGCCTTCATCAACCAGCTTGGCGAGCACCGGAATATTCGCTTCCTTGAGTTTCTGCACTGCTTCGAGGTCACCGAGCTCGAGCTTGGGCATGCCGCAGCACTGCTCTTTCGGTACCAGGTCAATTTTAATATCGTTGTGACGGAACACTTCGTAGAAATCTTCACCCAAAATTGGGCTGTTGTAGTTTCCATAGCAGGTCACATAGAGCGCAACTTTGCCGGTGGTGACACCTGCAGCTGTGGCTTCTAAGGGTGCCGCGTCGGCAATCATTGGCGCGACGCGCTTGCGCATGGTTTTGTTGTGATACTCGGGGACGGGCGCTTGATGGTGAACGCCGAAGCCTTTGTCGAGCGCCTTGCGGAAGGTGTTGTTTTTATTTAATGCATTTACCGTGATATCCACTAAGGGGATAGTCGCCAGCTTGCCGACGGTGTCGGTGCTGGTGAGAATTCGGTCGCGCAGTGACGCACCGACCTGTTTAAATTTAACCGCTTTGGCACGCAACATTAGGTGTGGAAAATCGACATTCCAATCATGCGGCGGCGTGTATGGGCATTTGGTCATATAGCAGAGATCGCACAGGTAGCACTGATCTGAGACTTTGCTGTAATCAGCTTTATCAATGCCATCGACTTCGAGCGTCGGCGAGTCATCAACCAGATCAAATAGAGTCGGGAATGAATCACACAGGCTAACGCAGCGGCGGCAACCGTGACAGATATCAAATACGCGCTCTAATTCCGTATTGAGTTCGTCCTGATCGTAAAACGATTCAGATTTCCAATCCAGTGGATGCCGCGTTGGCGCCTCTAGATTTCCTTCACGTTGAGCCATGCTGTCTCTCCTGGATTAGTGTTCTATGGGGTAGTGGTATGAATTATTTAAAACAGCTGGGGCGAGGCCTCGCCCCAGTGTTCGTCGTACTGTGTACTACTTAATACTGATTAAGCGTCCAACTGGTCAAGCGCTTTCTGGAAACGGTTGGCGTGGCTGCGTTCAGCTTTTGCCAGTGTTTCAAACCAGTCAGCAATCTCGTCAAAGCCTTCTTCACGGGCGTTTTTCGCCATACCTGGGTACATATCGGTATATTCGTGAGTCTCGCCGGCAATGGCGCTTTCTAGATTTTGCTGGGTTCCGCCGAAAGGCATGCCAGTCGCTGGATCACCAGTTTCTTCCAAGTACTCAAGATGGCCGTGGGCGTGGCCCGTTTCACCTTCAGCAGTGGAGCGAAATACTGATGCAACATCGTTGTAGCCTTCAACGTCAGCTTTGGCGGCGAAGTACAGGTAGCGACGGTTAGCTTGTGATTCACCAGCGAAGGCGTCTTTCAAAGCCTGCTCGGTTTTTGATCCTTTTAAAGACATATCATTTTCCTCTAACTTTTAGTTGGTTTTCGTTCATTGCAATGACATCGGATACGCCGGTTTTTTTGGCGTATTCCCAACGTGCTACGCAGTGTATGGGAAATCTCACTGGTTGCGCCAATTGATTTATTGCATGGAGGCGATAGATTAAATTTTGCCCACCGTTCAATTGGCTATCAGCGCAGAGTCAGACGCTACGCGAGCCCATTTTACGCTGATACGAGGGGTGCGGATTGCAACTGTTTAAGGTTTTTGCTGCCGGTCAAGAACATTGCCCAGCGCAGCTGTTCGCGGAAGATTTCAATTTTTTCAATCACTGCTGCGGTGGACTCCAGCGCTGGCTGCAGAAAGGGCTGTGCTATGGCGGTCATATTGGCGCCAATGCGCATGGCGCGGGCGATATCCAGTCCGTGACGCACGCCACCGGAGGCGACGACACCGAGCAGGCTGGATTGGCTGCGAACAACCGGAATAAGGTCTGCGCTACTCATGCCCCAGTCGATAAAGGGCGCAGCGATTGCTTGCTCTCGAGTCAGTTCAACCCGAGCGTTCTCGATGCTCGCCCAGTTGGTGCCACCGCGGCCGGCCACCTCAATCCAGGTGACACCCACGTCCATAAGACGCTGTGCCACACCGGGGCCAATGCCTGCGCCGACCTCCTTAATAATAACCGGCACATCAAGTGTGGCGCAGCATTGCTCGATGACCTCGAGCACCCCGCGCCAGTCGCGATCGCCGCCTGGCTGCACCAGCTCCTGCAGTGGGTTGAGATGAATAATCATGGCGTTGGCCTGCACGCTGTCCACCGCGCGCTGTGCCAGTTCGACACCCTGCTGCTGCAGTTGAGTGCCGCCTAGATTGCCGAGCAGAATGGCATTGGGCGCCCAGCGGCGCAGATCTTGCGCCAGTCCAGATTCCAGTGCTGCACGCTGTGAGCCGAGTGCCATGGGGATATGGCATTGTTCAGCGGCTTCCACCAGATGACGGTTAATCATTTCACCGTGTTCACAACCGCCGGTCATGGCGCCAATAATGAGTGGCGCAGAGCAGTACTGATTGAGGAATACGGCGGAGCAGTCGACTTCAGCTAGGTCGAGTTGCGGTAGACTGTTGTGTTCAAAGCGCACGCGATCAAACCCGGCGGAGGCGCCAGTTTGATGCCGAGGTTGCAGTGCAAGATTGATATGGTCTGCCTTGCGTGCGCTGATATCAGTCATAGTGCTCCTTGTCTCGCTGTCCGTGAACAATATCGACCAATAACATATGCGGCACTGTCAGTGCGGCGAGGCCGATAAAGGTTAGTTGTAATAGCGCCGGTGGCAGGGCAGTTAGCGATGTCAGGTCGCCACGGTAATAAAACCAATAGACTGCTCCTGCCGCGTAGGCCAAGAGGCTATAGGCAATGGTTTCGCGTGCGCTGCGGGCACGCTGGTCTGTGGCGATGCTACGCCAGATACGCAGCATATGGCTGCGGCTGTGCCAGAGGCAAAAATACAGCGCAAAGCTAACCAGTGGCGGCAGCAGATAGGCCAGCGCAATCAGCACGATAAGATTAAGCAGTGGGCCGCGCCAGCGCGGCTGGTAAACGGTGTAGATGACATAGGCAAAGACACTTAATCCCCAGGGCAGCAGCAGCTGGTCAATTTGTTGCAGCAGCCAGAGACTATTGTCGGCGCCGACCAGTGCGGCAAACAGCGGCTCGACCGCAGCGCTTTGCAAAACCGGTATGGCGATCACCACCAGACCGCCGTGGGCAACCAGCGGCAACCAGGCTGCTCGTGCAGAGGGCGCGTCAATATGGCGAATATCGCTGCTGCCAAAGTGCACTGCTGAGATCAGTAAAAAGAACATCAGACTCGGCAGTGGATAGAGCCACCACAGGCCGGCGACACTCGCCGCCAGCAGCAGATAAATCAAATGGAATAGCACCCAGGGCAGAATGCCACTGGGCCAGCCGACGCGTCGCGCCACGGCGCCATCGAGACCGCCATGGGGCACACCCATCAGCAGGATGGCGGCAATCGCGAGAAACGATGCATTGGATAAAGCGCTCCAGTCAGGCATGTGACACTGCCTTGATAGACGGCTTTAAAAGCTGTTTCAAAAGCTGCTTCAAAAAAGGCCCCTTGGGCATTGCGCTGATGACTCGCAGCCAATCGCTGGTCGTTGCTTGACCGAGCATAAAGCGCGCGAACTGATCGCCATTTAATGCCTTGGCCATGCGCATATAGAGTGATACGGCGAGGTCGGGAGAGCTGATCAGCACACCGTTAAAAATGTTGTCCATTGTGGTCAGACCACTGGATAGGGGTGTCGGCACGGCCATATTGCCCTTGGCAATACCCGCGGCCAGTTGGCCCATCTGCTGCTGAATATGCTGGAATGCGTAGCCGGAAGAGCGTCGCACAGCGCCGCTGGCAGCACCAATGGTAGTGATCAGAGGCTGGTCTTTGGCGGCTAAAGCCGGTGAGTCATTGACCAGTGTGTCCATGGGAATCACACCCATTTCCTCGCCGATAAGCTGTGCGATTTCAATCTTGTTGTCGCGCAACCAGCATTCGATGGCATTGCGATACCAGTCTTGAGGTTCAACACTGGTCGAAATCAGCGTTGATTCAATCAACAGTTGATGATCTGAATAGGGCAGTGCATAAATAAAGTGCAGCCCCCGCGACTGGTCGACACGAAAATCCATTAGGGTGGCGATATCGGCGTCTTTGATTGGCGCTTTGGTCTGAATATGCCAGCCGAGAAAATGCTGACGTAAGCCATTATCGATAAGTTTTGGCGGACGGCTATCATAGACGGTGTTGGCGCTAAGCTGTCCCTGGCTGGTCTCGACAATGGTCTGGTGGTGTTCTGAGTGCAGTGCTGTCACCGACTCCCGCAGCAGACTCACTGGCTCGCGCAGCTGTGCCTCGCAGTCAGTCAAATAAGCTGCTGAGCTGAGGCTGAGGTAGCTGTATTGATTGCTGCTATGGATTATCCGGCTGTGATCATCAATCAGCTGCCAGCGCCGCCAGCGGCCTTTGGTTGACTGCGCAAGTTGCTGTGTTTGTTGATCCAGCGCCCATAGCCCCCAACTGCAGTCGCGCTGCTTGGGCGTCTGCGGCTCAATCACTACCGTGCTCGGTGGGCTGTCTTGAGAGGCTAGCCGTGCTGCCAGCGTTAGCCCAGCGTTGCCGCCGCCAATAATGGCAATATCAAATTCACTCGACACCGGCTAATCCTTTTAAATGCTCGTGCAAACGGGCCTCGTGCGCTGGCACCGTTGGCGGCGCTAAATCAATCAAGCTGCTGACGCTGAGACGTACTTTGGCCAGTTTACTGACCACTGTGCGGCCACGCCACCACTGCAACCCACCGCGTTTCAGCTGGCGGCCAATCTGGCGATAAACGCGCAGCGCGACAATAATCGAGAATCTGCTGCGCAAGGGTAATAGGTGAATGCCCAGCAGAGCGCTAGCGTAATATTCTTCGGCCAGCTCAAGCAGTTGGTTAACCGCGCTGGCTACAGGCAGATGGGTATCATTGGCTGCGCGGGCAATAGTCGCTGGACTCATGGCAGTATCAAACCAGCTAGCGGGCAGATAGCGACGATCCATCTCTGCGTCTTCGAGCACATCGCGGGCAATATTGGTGAGCTGCATGGCAATGCCGAGATCAATGGCAAAGTGGTCGGCGCGGGGGTGTTGGCAATTGAGCACGCGGCACATCATAAGCCCCACGGTGCCGGCGACGGCATGGCAGTAGCGCAGCAGTTCGGCTTCGCTTTCAAGGGCGGTGGGATGTTGATCGCGGAGCATGCCATCGAGTAATTCGGCGGCGGCATTGAGCGGAATGTTAGTCTCCGTGGCGAGGGCCATAAAAGCCCCAAGCTCAGGAATCGCCGCGACCGCTGGGTGTTGAGGATCGGTCAGTCCGGCGCGAATATCTTCAAGCGAGTCGAGCCGATCTGGGAGGTCGCCATCGGCGAGGTCATCGACAAAGCGGCAGAATTGATAGAGTCGTGCAGCGCGATCGGCCAGTTCCGAACCGAGAAACAGGCTGGCCCAATAAAATGATTTACCGTGGCGTGCTAGAACCTGCTTGGCCTGCGGATTGTCCATGATCTATCCGCCTGAGCCCACCTCGACCCCGGTTAACAGCTCTTCGACTACTTTGGCTGAGCTGACTACGCCCGGCAGACCTGCACCGGGGTGGGTGCCAGCGCCAACAAAGTAGAGGTTGGAGATAGCCCGGTCGCGATTGTGGAAACGAAACCAGGCCGACTGCGTGAGTCGCGGTTCGATGGAAAATCCGGCGCCGTGCATAGAGCGGTAATCTTTGGCGAAGTCCTCTGGGGTCATCCAGAACACCTCTTCAATCACTGAGGATAGCTCCGGCAGAATGGTCTCTTCCAGTGCTGTCACAATTCGGTCGCGCAATACTGGTCCTTCGGTTTCCCAGTTCACGTCGCCGAGCAGATTGGGCACTGGGCAGAGCACGTAAAAGGATTCACAGCCATCCGGGGCAAAGCTTTTATCGGTGGCGGTAGGGCGGTGCACATAGAGCGAGAAGTCTTCACTCATCTGCTTGCTATCAAAGATCTCTGAGAGCAGCTCCTGAAAGCGCGGACCCATCCAGATGCTGTGGTGCGCCACATCCGGGTAGAGTTTGCGCGTGCCAAAATAGAGCACATAGAGACCCATGGAGTACTGTTTTTTAATGGTTGGCAGGCTAAAGGTCTTTTTCGCCGGCAGCAGATGCTTGTAACAGGTTTCAGGATCGCCACCAAAAACCACAATATCAGCATTCAAAGTCTCACCTGAGTTAAGCCGCACGCCAGTGGCGCGCTTGCTCTCAAGGACGATTTCATCGACATCTGCAGCCAGTTGAATGTGGATGCCATGGCGCTGCATCAGCGCGCCCAATTCGTCGACCAACTTGCCGGTGCCGCCCATGCAGAAGAACACACCCCAGCGGCGCTCAAGATAGTGAATCAGCGTATAGATGGCGGTGGTTTTAAAGGGATTGCCACCCACTAATAGTGGATGAATGGAAAACGCCTGACGGATCAGCGGATGCTTGAGATGGCTGTTGACCATTTGTGAGACGCTGCGATAGCACTTCAACATCAGCAGTGCCGGCACCTGTTTGACCATATCCCAGACGCGGGTAAAGGGTCGGTGCACTAACTGTTTAAAACCAATATCGTAAACGCGCTTAGACTTTTCCAGTAGCTGCAGATAGCCTTCAGCGTCATCTGGATTAAAGCGGCGTATTTCGGTCAGGGTGTCTTCAATCGAGGCGCGGTAGTCGAACTGGCTGCCATCGGCGA
This sequence comes from Porticoccaceae bacterium, assembly GCA_017858135.1. Taxonomy (GTDB): domain Bacteria; phylum Pseudomonadota; class Gammaproteobacteria; order Pseudomonadales; family Porticoccaceae; genus HTCC2207. The sequence continues at coordinate 11,759 of JAFMBY010000028.1, forward strand.
AGTGAAAGCGATAAAACGGATCGAGAGGCACAAACTGCAGATGATCTTCGAGTTTCTCATCGAATAGCTCAAACAGCTCGTCAAACAGAAAGGGTGCAGTGATCACGGTTGGGCCAGCATCGTGGCGATAGCCGCCGCGTTCAAAGACCTGGGCGCGACCCCCAAGGCTTTGCAGGCGCTCTAGCAACGTGACTTCGTAGCCAAGTTTGCGCAATCTTAGTGCGGTGGCTATTCCGGCAAATCCTGCTCCAATAACTACTGCTCGTTGAGCGTCCTGCTGTGTGGTTTCTGTCAAGCGATCTGCCCTTGGTGTTTGATCGGGTTAGTGCTTTTTGTCGTGCCTTTAACTGAGGCGACAATGCCGGCAGTGACTGACTGTAGTTGTGGCGGTACCGACAATATCAACTGGTCGGCCTGCGCCAACCAAAAGTCGACCGATTGATTGGCCTGCAAAATCACATCGCTAGTCGCTATACGCTTCTGCCAGTGACCCAGTTTACTGGCATCATCAGACTGGTACCAGCGCTTAAATTCTTCACAGCTTGGGCCGTGCTGAGCAAACAGACTGACCACTAAATTGGGTTTGCGGCCATCGAGATCACTCGAGCGACGGCTTGAAGGAATAATATCGTCGATATCATTGCGCCCCTGATAGGCCAGGCCACAGAATCCGACCAGCTTTTCAAGGCTTTGCAACTCTGCATCCAGTCCGGCTGCGATAGCGGCGCCTTTGATCGGTGCAATTAATAGTGGCGCAGTCTTGCCTTTGGCAATGCGCTGCCAGTCGTCTAGTTCGGCGCATTCGCGCTGGGTAATATCGGAAATTTGACCGCTACAGGTCTCTTGCATCGCCTGAGCTAACAAGGCGACCAGTCTGCCGCCGTAGCGGGAGTTTCTAGCGCCGAGCTCAAAAGCTTTGGCGACCATCCAGTCGCCGAGGCAGAGTGCCATATCCGCACCAAAGTGCTCGTGGATGCTCTCTTGACCGCGTCGGTGGGTGCTGGCATCACTGATATCGTCATGGATCAGTGATGCATTGTGCAGCAGTTCGCAAGCGGCTGCCCAATGAAGATTATCTTGTTGGTTTAGACCGAGCGATATTCCGCTGGTCAGCGCAAGTTGTGCGCGAAAAGATTTGCCAGGATTTTTAAAGTGGTAGCGAGCGGCAGGTGCAAGCGTACTTTGAGCATTTGGCATCTCACGCTTATACAGCAGTTCTAGCTCTGCTAAACCATTGAATCCGTCTGTAGCTTTGATAAATCGTGCTGGGGACATTGTCAGTACCCTTATAATTATATGCAGTTACTTATGGTGTAACTTTTATGTTGCGCCTGTCCGCGGTGGACAGTGAGAAAGAGCCAGCAACGCTGGCTCTCCCACTTTTTTCACTCAGTCAGATTACTCTGAATCAGCTACTGCTGCTGCCCAGATAACGACACCGAAGGCAATCTTGTTCCAGAAGTCAGCTACGTTATAAATAACGTTCAGCATAACTGGATCATTGGCTTCCATGAAGTAGCCGAAGAAGTAACCCAATGGGTAGATTGACCAACCGACAGTGACCAACAGAGTCATAGTCTTATAGGCTTTTTGGACGTTAGCATTGGCTAGACCAGCATTGATCTGGCTTGCTTCACCTTTGAAGATTTCCCAGATGATGTAGAACCAAGCGGCCATTGATGGGATAAAGGCTACTTTGGCATCCATCCAACCAGCTTCACCAGCATAGCCGAAGCCAAGCATAGCGAGAGTACCGATCAGTAAGCGCCAGAAAACGCCAGCTGGTACTTTAGTCACTGCAGACAGAATCAAGTAGAATTCAATCATCAGCAATGGCACAGTTAGCAGCCAATCGATATAGCGGAATACAGTTGGCGAAGTTCCAGTGGATACCCATACATCGCGCATGTAGAAATAGTGCACTGCAGCGATCAACGTAACCAAGCCAGAAACTGTCAGAGAAGTCTTCCACTTGCCCGCAACACGATCGCGTTCAACAAAGAAGAATGCTGTGGCAGCAACCAATGCCATAGAAATTAGCCAAAAGGAAATGCCAACGGGATCATTGGCTGTTAAGTTATTTGTCATGTGTAACCCCTACAGTTAGATATTGTTTTTATTTTGAGCAGCAGCGTGCTTTTGGATCAGGAGAACCAGCTGTGCTCCATGTGCAGATCCTCTTTCTTTAATGTGAGAGGTGGCTGCGACCGCTAATCTAGCGCTATTTTAAAAGAAGTGCAAATAATCGAGTTTGAAATTTTTACTGGGCCAAATCGATTTTACGGCTCTATACTGCGCGCTCAATAAAAAACGAGGAGCTAAAGTGCTTCGATTAACGACGCTCATCTACATCTTTCTTACCGTTCTGTTTTTTTCTGTTGACAGTTTTTCAGATGAAATTGACACGCTAGAGCCAACCAATTCAGCGCTCGAGTATCCGCAGCAACAGTGGCGGACCAAGAGCCCTTCCGAGCTGGGAATTGCCAAAGAAAAAGTGAATCGTCTATTTGATTTGTCATTTGCTGATTCTGCTACCCAGGCGGTGGTGTTGATCAAAGATGGATTCCTGGTGGGCGAACGTTACGCCGACGGTTTTGAACAAAGTTCCTACGGCACGTCCTGGTCGATGGCAAAAAGTTTTTACGCGTCATTAATTGGTATCGCCATTGATCGCGGTGAAATTGCAAGCCTCGACGACAAGGTGGCAAGCTATCTTGATTACTTTGGTGACCAGCGCGCTGACATTAGTATTCGTGATTTATTGGATATGACCAGTGGTCTGGAAATGCCTGATCACGAACATGAAGAAATGTTTTTCTCCCGTGACCACCTCGCCTATGCGCGCGAGGTTGGCGTTGAAAAATCCGCCGGGCAGACGTTTGAATACAACAATGTTAATTCGATGTTGTTGGCGGACATACTGCATAAGGCAAGCGGGGAAAAAGCCGACGTGCTATTAAAAGAGCGCGTGTTCGACAAAATCGGCCTCACCGATGTTACGCTATGGCGCGATAGCGCAGGCAATCCGCTGACCTATTGCTGTGTCGATACAACGGCGCGACAGTATTCGCGTTTTGGTTTGCTGTTTGCGCGCAGTGGCAATTGGGCTGGTGAGCAACTTATTTCCTCTGACTACGTCGACCAGACTTTCTCAAAAGTATGGGATGGTCTCGACAGCTCAACCATTGAGCAAGAGCGCGGTTACTCATTGCATTGGTGGATTTCACGTCACAATGACAAAGCGGTTATCTTTAATGCCAGTGGAAAATTTGGCCAGTATATTTTTGTCGATCGGGAGAATGATATTGTTTTTACCCGCATCACTAAATATCACTCTACCGGCGGCTCCGTTCAAGACTGGGGGCCACTAAATTATATTAATTGGCTAGGCTCAGTGGATTTCCGACGCAAGGCGGCGGTACTGCTTGATAATCTCGGCATTATAAAAATTAACGGTGATATCAAAACGCCGGTGACCTACGACGATGGCACGTCGAAAGAATTTTTTGAAAATTACAGCACGATAATCGACGCCTTAGTCGATGTGAGTCAATAACTGACGAGCTGTTTTTTTTACAAAAATATTTAGCCTTAAAGGTGGTTTAGAGCTGGTTTAAATTGCTCAGGCAATAGTCGCCTCTTGCGATTAAAGATTGCTTTACCTCAGCATCCATTTTTTCCCAGCTGCGGTAGGCCATAGCGGTACGCGGATTTCTTGAAAAGCGCTCACTGTGGCGCTGCATAAAGTGCCAGTACAAACTGTTAAACGGACAGGCGTCTTCAGTAAATCGCTCTTTGACACTGTAGTGACAGTCTTTGCAATAATCGCTCATTTTATTGATGTAGCTGCCGCTGGCCGCGTAGGGTTTGGTGGCAATTAAACCGCCATCGGCAAACTGACTCATACCTCGGGTATTCGGCATTTCGACCCATTCGATGGCATCGATATAAATTCCCAGATACCACTGATCGACCTGGTCCGGGTCGATACCCGCAAGCATGGCAAAGTTACCGGTGACCATTAAACGCTGAATATGATGCGCGTAGGCGTAGTCCAGCGACTGATCGATCGCCTGTTTCATGCACGCCATTTTGGTCTCGCCGGTCCAAAAGTAATCGGGCAGATCGCGCTTGGCGTCAAAGCTATTGCGCTCTGCATAGTCGGGCATATTGACCCAATAGACGGCGCGTACATATTCACGCCAGCCAAGTATCTGGCGCACAAAACCCTCTACCTGAGCCAAGTCGACACCACTGTTGGGTTCGGCAAAGCGTTTAAGCGCAGCGTCAATCACCTGCATGGGATGGAGAATTTTGCTGTTGAGGGCAAACGAGATACGCGAGTGGTAGAGGCTCCAGCGCGATTCGCCCTGCGCAGTCATGGCATCCTGAAAACGGCCAAAGTTGGGCAGGCAGTACTCACAGAAAAACGCCAATAGCTGCAGCGACTGCTGACGGTTAACAGGCCATAGTAGCTCCTCTGTGGTGTTATTAATGGTCCCGAGCGTGTCTATTTGGTGTCGTTGAATACGCTCTAAATAGCTGCCCACCGGGTTGGCAAACAACAGTGGCTGTGGAATTTGCTCAAGATCCGCGGGTTTTAGTTTGTTGCGGTTTTCACCGTCAAAATTCCAGCGTTCGCCAAGTGGCTGATCGTTGTCCATCAAAATATCAAAGCGCTTGCGCAGTTTGCGGTAGAAGGATTCCATGCGATTGTGCTTGCCAACTTTAATGTAGCTGGCGAGTTCATCTTGTCTCAGTAAAAAATGTTCGCTTTCGCAGCAGTGCACGCTAATGCCCAATTCTAGTTGCCTCAGCTGTTCGGCGAGACGATATTCATCTGGCTGCTGATAGGCAAAGTGAACAATGCCGTGCTCGGTACACAGCGCGGCAATCAAGTCGCCGAGGGTTGCAAAGGCCGCGGTGTCATCCAATGTTAAGTGTCTGACCTGATGTCCCGCCGCTTTCAGGGCGCTGGCGAAACTCTCCATGGCCGCAAAAAAAGCGCAGACCTTTTGAATATGATGGCGAACATAGCTGGCCTCCTGATGTAGTTCGGCAATCACATAGAGCACGCCGTCGTCCTGCTCTTTATACCAAGAGTGGCTGGCATTCAGTTGATCGCCGAGGATCAGGCGCATGCTGTGGTATTTATTCATGGTCAAGGATGCTTAGTGAGTTGGGGTTTTAATTTAAGTCGCAGTCTACCATGGGCGCTTTGTTGCGCGCTTAGATCGGCCAGTCGGCGGCATCGACTGAGTCCAACGGTTGCAGCGTTTGGCCGCCGGCCCAGCGCCGCACAAACTGATTGTCGGGATCATAAATCTGCGCCTGTTTCTGCAAGTCGAAACGGCGGTGTCCACGAGGGTCGGCACCCACGCCGGCAAGGTACTGCCAGTTGCCCCAATTAGAGGCGACGTCATAGTCAATGAGTTGCTGTTCCAAATAGGCGGCCCCGTGGCGCCAGTCCAGGCCGAGCTCATGGACAAAACAGCTGGCCACCAGTTGGCGGCCGCGATTGGATAAATAACCGGTGGCATTTAACTGCTTCATGCAGGCATTGATAATCGCGTAGGGGGTGTTGCCCGCACACCATTTTTTAAAGCGCTCGGCATAAAAACTGGTGGTCGGGGCGGCGTCACCAATGCCCTCAAAGGCAAATAGCCGTTGTTTGTGCTTGTGCCCATACCATTGGAAATACTCACGCCAGAGAAGTTCGAAGAAAATCCAATAGGTCGAATCATTGGCGCCCGCGCGGGCTTCGTAGTCCTGCAGCTGTTGCACGATGCGCCGCGCCGAGAGCGTACCATTGGCCAGCCAAGGGGAAAATTTTGTTGAATAATCCATGCCATCGAGACCGTTTCGAGTGAGCTTGTAAGTGCTCGCTAGATCGCTGGCAAAGTAACCTTTCAGATGTTGTTCTCCGGCGCTGGCTCCGCCCTTAAATAGCGCTGTTGGACTATCGCTTGGTGGGAAATGCTTATGCCAAAGCGGTTGCCAAGCCAAATCTGCTACCAGAGCGGGGGGCGGTAATTCCGTGGGTGCGTCTAAGGGAGCGTCAAGGGCAATGGTCATGTCCATTTTTTCGACAAGGCGACGAAATTTGGAAAAACTATGCGGCAGTTGGTCAATCGCAAAGGGCAGTTGCGATGGCGCAAATAACGTATGCGTATGACACTCAGTGAACTCGAGCATGGCGTAGCGTTTGCGCAGCGTCTGCCAGATGGTGTTTTCGTAGACGCCGACATGGTTGGAGCGATAGAGGTGTGAGACATTGTGCACGGTAATCAGCTGCGCAATCGCGTCGAGGGGCGGCTGCATACGTACCACCAGCTTCTGACCATAGTGATTGAGCTGGATTTCCAGATCTTGCAGCGATTGAAATAAAAATTCACGCCGCCGCGGCGCCAATTTAGCCGGTTGCTGCCACCGAGGTCCGGCACTGGTGGCATCGACACAGTAGAGGCAGATCAGCTTGTCGACTTCGGCGGCGGCGCGCAATAGTGCGGCATTATCATCGATACGCAAATCATGGTTAAACCAAAAAAGACCGACTTTTTGCATAATGAGGAGTCTCGACGCCAAGCGCGTTTAAAGCGATAAATGAGCCAATAGATACGCTGGCAGGCTTAATTTAGACTTATTCTATGGCCTGTCAGAATCATCTGAATAACTGTGCCACGCGTAAGGTTTGCATAGACAGTGAATGTTTCAACCAATAAGTGAAAACGATCCCCTTATGTCTGACCACGCGCCGTTAACGGCACCGAAATACAACCTCACCGCACTGCTCGGCGATCTCGGCTCACTGCCATTTATTCTGCTCGCGGGTCTTATGGCGAATGCCTATTTTAACGCTCAGGGCTTGCAGAGTGCGTCGCTGTTGGGTCTTTATGCACCCTATGTGTTTATTGGTTACAGCGCGGTCATTCTGAGTTTTTTAAGTGGTGCACTGTGGGAGCGAAGTCGGCTTGCCGAATCGAGCAGGCTAATGTCGGTGACCATTTTATTTAGCAATTTTATTGCCCTCTGTGCCTGGGCCTGCCTGCTGCTGATCTATATCGCGCCGATTATGACGGTGTTTGCTGTCTGCTTGCTGTTGGCGGGATTTTTAAGTTTACTCTGGGTAGAGCGTGCAACCGGGGACGCTCACTTAATGCGCAGCAGTTATTGGTCAATGCGCTTGCGAATCACCATTTTAGTCGTCTCATTGCACGGCCTGGTCGCTGCACTGATGGTGGCGGAGTTATAAATTATGTCTGAGTCAGTTGTTTCCAAACCAAAGCTTACTATCTTCTACGATGGTGGCTGCCCGCTCTGTGTCTCAGAGATGCGTCACTTGTGTCGACTCGACAGCGCGCAAACTATCGCTCTGGAAGATATTCACGCCGAGGGTTTTGCCCAGCGTTTTCCGCACATTGATCTTGTGCGCGCCGATCAGATTCTGCATGGTCAGTTAGCCAATGGTGACATGATTTATGCGCTGGATGTGACCTACGAAGCGTGGGCCCTGGTGGGCAAGCGTCACTGGGTTGCAGTGCTGCGCTGGCCAGTGGTCAAGCAGGTGTCCCATTGGGTCTATCTGTTTTTTGCCAAGCACCGTTCGCGGATCTCAAAGTTATTGACCGGCAGCGAGCGCTGCGAGGTCTGTGAAATCAAACCGAGTGAGCTATGACTGATTCGAATGCAGCATTGGTGCTCGGCGCCAGCGGCGGTCTTGCCCAGGCCATTATCGCTGAGTTAAGCGCCGACCCTGAAATAGAGACGGTGATTGCGGTGAGCCGCAAACCTGCACCTGGCTCTGCATCCGTACCTGATCCGGCTGCAAACGCTGCGAGCACAACCAATGCTCTAATGTGGATCGAAACTGAGTATGCCGAGCCGGCGATGGCCGCGGTGGTGGAACAGTTGCAGCCCTTTGCCGGGCGCATTACTCGAGTGGTGATCTGTCATGGTATTTTGCACAGCGACACGCTGTGGCCGGAAAAGCGCCTTGAAGATATCAATGCCGACTCGCTGCAAACGGTGTTTCAAGCCAATACCGTGGTGCCGGTCCTGTGGCTGAAGCTGTTGCACCGCGTGTTAAAAGGCCAACAGCGCTGTGTCGTCGCTGCTCTCAGCGCCAGAGTGGGCAGTATTGGCGACAACCATCTCGGCGGCTGGTATGCCTACCGCAGTTCTAAGGCCTCGCTGAATATGCTGCTGCGCACCCTCGCTATTGAATATGCGCGGCGGGTAAAAAACGTCAAGATGATCTCCTTCCATCCGGGCACCACTGATACGGCGCTGTCGAAACCCTTTCAGGCCTCGGTGCCAGCGGATAAATTATTTACGCCAGAGTTTGTTGCTGAACGGCTCTGCGGAATTATGACCGATGCCGAAATTGACGGCCAGCTCTCGTATTTGGATTGGGATAACAAAGCGATTGCTTGGTAGGTTCGCGACAATTGTTACACTAGTCGCCATTCGCGCTCTCGACCTTATTCTGGCGCCCGGCAATAGGTGAAATCATGCACGTTCAAGTAAAACCCCTCAATCAATACCCCTGGTATCTGCGCCCGTTTTTCTGGAATCAGAAACGCAAATACGGTGCTGTGCTCGATCCCGGTCTACTCTGGGGGCGGTCGCCAAAACTGTTTGCCAGTGTGGCGATTATGTATGGTGTGCTGGACCGAAAAAGTTCGCCCTTAAGTCCGGTGCTGCGCTCATTGGTGACAGTGCGCGTATCGCAGGTTAATGACTGCGATTTTTGTGTCGACATCAATTCCGCCACTCTGGCAAAGCGTACTGGCTCGATGGACAAAATGCTCGCGCTCAGCGATTGGCGCAATCAGGGTATTTTCGATCAACAGGAGCGAACGGTGCTCGAGTACACTGATGCGGTGACCTATACCGACGGCGTTGTCAGCGCCGAATTGATGGCGCGACTGAGAACGTTTTATGATGACGAGGGCATCGTCGAACTGACGGGGTTAATTGCCTTTCAAAATCTCTCGAGCAAGTTTAACAATGCGCTGGATGTGCCCGCCCAGGGTTTCTGTCAGATACCTGAGTCACCGCGCTAGTCTTTTTTACGCGCCACTATCTGATAGCTGATGTCCAGTCTGTCTTCTACCTTGAGCAGTCCATTAAATACCGAGAACGGCTCGATGCCGAAGTCGCTTTGTAAAATAGCAAAGCGGCCGCTGATAACCAAGCTCTCGGCATCAGGTCGGGTCACTGTCATCTGTAATAGCTGCTCGCGGCTGACGCCGTGCAGGCTGATGGTGGTCGAGACAGGCTCTTCGTTTAATGCTCCCGCGCAGTCAACACTATGCAGTTGCAGAAAAGGAAATTGATCGGCTTGCAGGCTGATCAGCATATTGGTTTTGGTGCCGGCAATATCGTTGGCTGAAGGTGTGGTGGACAGATTGGCTTCTACTCGCAGAGTGGGGTCGTCGACAATTAGTTGGTTTATCGGCGCATAAAAATCTGCTCGGCAACTGCGCTCAGCTGAGTTGCTACCGAGCAACAGATAACCCTGAATATCACGGCTGGCAACAATATGGTCATGGCCCAGCTTGGCCATTAAACCACCGCGCAAAACCTTAATGCGGACTGTGGAAAGGGAACTGTCTAGCTGATAGAGACTGCTCTGCTTGTCAGCGCCGGCATAGATTTCTGTCGGGAAGTTGGCGGGCCGTTGTGGCTTGGCTGGCTCCTCCTGATGCAGCATGCAGCCGGACAATAGACTGGAGAGCAATAATATGGTCGCAACAAGCGGTTTAATTAGTTGAGGCCTCAGTTTGTCGCTGCATCAGGACGCTAAAGCTGACGCTGACATCAATGCCGATCTGCTCGCCACTCGACCAGTCGCCAATGCCAATCGAAAAGTCGCTGCGTTGAAGCACCAGTTGACCCATCATGCTGGCACTATTCGGTTGCTGAGAATCTTGTTGCCAGCGAAATGGCACATGGACGGATTTTGAGATGCCCTTTAACGTGAGCGTTCCCTCGGCACTGAACTCACCCTCTGAGGGGCTGTTTTTAATAATGGTGTCACTGCTAAAAACAGCCTTGCCGAAGCGTTCAGCATCAAACCAGTCGGCGCCAGCAATTTCACTGTTGAGTTCATCATCGCTCATGTCGGCACTGCCAATGTCCACCGTCACCAGCAGATTTTTAGTCGCGCTGTAGTGCACCGAGAAGTGTTTAAACTGACCCTCAATCGGCAGGCCTTGAAAGTCGACCGCATAGTTGAGTTGACTGCTTGTCGGCACAGAGCGCCACTCATCGGCAGCGCCGGGTAGACAAATAAGCAGCAGTGTCAGCAGGTAATATTTAGGTGAGTGATTCACTGGGCTAAAACCACATGCGTTTCAGCACGCTGTCACGCAGCTTAAAGTGGTGCCACAGGGCGGCGCCGATATGTACCGCCAGCACGACGAGCAGCAGCGTCACTGACACCTCATGGACTTCTTCGGCGATGTCTTTCAGCGCCTTGTTGGGCCCAGTGATCGCCGGCACTTCGACCAGCCAGAACAGATTAATCGGTCGATTGGCCGCGGAAGACATGACCCAGCCACTAAGTGGCAGCGCTAGCATTAAGCCATAGAGTAGGCTGTGGCCGAGACTAGCCAGTCGTTGTTGCAGCACAGTGGCGTCAGGGAGCGTGGGGATAGAGCCGGCCATGCGCCACAGCAGGCGCATAATCGCCAGCATCAATATCACCATGCCAAGCGACTTGTGCCAGCCAAACAGTTCCAGTTTAAGTGGCGAGCGCTGTAAGTCGTCGGCATAGTAGCCGAGCGGAATCTGAATCAAAATCAGCAGCGCTGTCAGCCAGTGCAGAAGCTTGCTCGGCCAGCCCCAGTGTTGCTCAGTATTGCGCATGCTCATTATACTTCCTCTGTCGATAGGTACTTTAAGCGGCGATTATCACGTCAATGCTAGAGTATGTAAAACATTCAAAAGCGATTATCCCAATCTGCTACCATAGGCGCCTTTCAACTGACCCACAAGATGCCGGCATGGCCAACGATACTCCATTGATCTGCGAAATTGTTGATTTGATTCATGATGGCCGCGGCGTGGGCCGCCCCGATGGCAAAACCTGCTTTATCGACGGCGCACTTCCCGGCGAGACAGTCGAGTTGCGCCGCCATAATCAAAAGCGCAACTACGACGAAGCGCATGTATTAAATATTATCACTGCCTCGGCAAGTCGCATTGCACCACAGTGTAAACATTTTCCTCGCTGTGGCGGCTGCACCCTGCAGCATCTCGACCACGGCGCGCAAATCGCCTTTAAACAGCAGCAGTTATTGGACAGCTTAGAGCGCGCTGGCCTGCAGCCGGAGATTGTTCTGCCTGCTCTCAGTGCGCCGCAGTGGGGCTATCGGCGACGCGCGCGTCTCGCCGTGCAGCGCGCCAAAGACGGTCAGATTATGGTTGGCTTTCGCAACGCCGGCAGTCGCCGTATTGAGCCGATCAGCCAATGTGCCGTGCTGGCGCAGCCACTGCCTGACATAGTCGCCGCGCTGCCGGGTTGGATGGTTAATTTCCCCACGGGTATTCGCCTCTCTGAGGTCGAACTGCTACGTGCCGATAACGCCGTCGCTATTGCCGTTGAGGCCAGTCGGGCGCCGTCCGCAGCTGAACTGCAACGGATGTTGGCGGAGCTGCCTTTGAACGATGCGCAGCTGTGGTGGAAGACCGAAAAACAGACTGCATTTGTGCGCCTCGATGGCGGTGATCAGCCGTTGACTACCGCTTTGACAGACGCTATTCAGCTGCAAGTAGAGCCGGGTCAATTTGTTCAGATCAATGGCGAGATTAATCGCCAGATGATTGATCAGGTATTGGATCTGGTGCGTACCAAAGAATCGGGCACCTCGGCTGTTGCCGTTGATCTATTTTGCGGTGCGGGCAATTTTTCCCTGCCCTTGGCCGGCCAGTTCGACCGCGTGATTGGCATCGAGGGATTGGCTGATCTGGTCGACACGGCGCAAGACAATGCTCGGCGCAACGCTATCAGTAATGCCGAGTTTATGGTTTCAGATCTGAGCAGCTGGGCAGGCATGCGTAAGATTAAAGGCAATATTGATCTGGTGCTGCTTGATCCGCCGAGAAATGGTGCTGCCGGTGTGATGCCATGGATCGCAAAAACGAAGGCGGCGCAGGTTATTTATATTTCCTGTCATCCGTCGACCATGGTCCGCGATCTTAAAGTCCTCGCGGAGGCAGGCTACAAAATGACGGCGGCGGGGGTGATGGATATGTTTCCCCACACAGCGCATATTGAAGCGATAGCTCTGCTGGAAAAATGACCTTTGAAAAGCGATTTTGACTGTCGGCACAATGCCGTATCGGTTAAACTCTCAGCCGTTTTTAAAACTTGCAATTTTAACTGTCACAACATAAAAGGGAACCCGCCAACCATGTTCGATAAAGACCAGACTATTGAAAATTTTGATGCTGAAGTATGGCAAGCCATGCAGCAGGAAGATCAGCGTCAGGAACAGCATATTGAGTTGATTGCCTCCGAGAACTATACCAGCCCGGCAGTGATGGCTGCTCAGGGTGGCAAGATGACGAATAAATACGCCGAAGGTTATCCCGGTAAGCGCTACTACGGTGGCTGTGAGTATGTTGATATCACAGAGCAGCTGGCGATCGATCGATTGAAAAGTCTCTACGGCGCAAAATTTGCCAATGTCCAGCCGCACTCCGGGTCGCAAGCAAACAGTGCAGTCTTTCTAGCGCTGATTAAAGGTGGTGACACGATTCTGGGTATGAGCCTGGCCGACGGCGGTCACCTGACTCACGGTGCCAAGCCGAATTTTTCCGGAAAACTCTACAATGCGGTTCAGTACGGCCTCAACGCAGAGACCGGTCTGATCGATTACGATCAGGTTGAAGCGCTGGCGATTGAACACAAGCCGGCAATGATTATCGCTGGTTTCTCAGCCTATTCCGGCATTATGGATTGGGCGCGTTTCCGCGAAATCGCCGACAAGGTTGGCGCTTACTTGATGGTCGATATGGCCCACGTCTCTGGCTTGATTGCCGCCGGCGTCTATCCCAACCCAGTGCCACATGCTCATGTTGTGACGTCAACCACGCACAAAACCCTGCGCGGCCCGCGCGGTGGAATCATTATTACCAATGATGAAGATGTGGCGAAAAAATGTAATTCGGCAGTTTTTCCTGGTGGCCAGGGTGGCCCGCTGTGTCACGTGATCGCCGCCAAGGCGATAGCCTTTAAAGAAGCCGCCAGCCCAGAGTTTGTCGACTACCAAAAGCAGGTTATCGCCAATGCCAAGGCCATGGCAGCGACCTTTATGGCGCGCGGATTCAATATTGTCTCCAACGGCACCGAAAACCACCTGATGCTAGTCAGCCTGATCGGCAAAGAGTACACCGGCACCGATGCCGACCGCGCCATGGGTGAAGCCTTTATCACGGTCAATAAAAATGCCGTGCCCAATGATCCACGCTCTCCCTTTGTGACATCGGGCTTGCGCGTCGGTACGCCAGCGATCACGACCAGAGGTTTTGGTCTCGAAGAGACGGTTGAGCTGACTCAGTGGATGTGCGATATTCTCGATAGCCTCGAAAACGGCACCGCCGAGCAGGTTATTCCGCAAGTTAAGGCTAACGTACTGGAAATCTGTGCGCGCTTCCCAGTTTATGGTTAACGACTGGCGCAATAACTAGGTTGAGAAAGCCCTGTTTACTGCAGGGCTTTTTTGTTTTTAACTAGGGCTGCTAAAAACGATAAAAAAATAACTTTAGAGGCTCGCGCGTGAGCGAAACCCATTCTTTGCAATTCGCAGGTACATCCGACGCCAAATTGCGGCTCGCCTCAACCGTTATGGTAATGCGTCAGGCGCGAGTGGGTCTGCAGGTGCTGCTTTTGCGCCGCAATGCCCAGTTGGCCTTTGCCGGCGGTGCCTGGGTATTTCCCGGCGGTGCTGTTGATCAGACTGATAGTGAGTGCGACGATAACACTGGGCTGGAGGCTGAGCAGTTAGCGGCTCGGGTCGCCGCGGTCAGGGAGTGTGAAGAGGAGTGCGGGCTGATTTTAGACTCACAGCAGTTGGTCCATTTTGCTCATTGGACCACGCCGGAAAATCTAAAGAGACGCTTTGCCACCTGGTTCTTTGCTGCCGTGGTGAGTGAGGCCGAGTCGGATGTGGTGATCGATGATGGCGAAATTCATGATTTTCAATGGCTGACGCCGAGCCAGGGCATCAGCCGTCATCAGTCAGGCGAGCTCGATATGATGCCGCCGACCTACATGAGTCTTAAGTTGCTCGAGCAGTGTGCGAGCGCCGACCAAGCTCTGGAACGTCTGCGTGTGTTCGAGCCCTACTGGGTGACGCCGAGAGTGGCTCGGGATGCGGATAGCGCGGTGCTGTTATACCCGGGTGACGCTGGTTACGAGGTCCGCGATGGTGCTCTGAATGGACCTCGGCATCGCTGTATTATCGGCGATCATGGAGTCCGCTATATCCACTCTGGTGAGGATGTTGGCTTAGCCCCTATGGATAATCTGTAATAGCTTCCAGAGCATTATCTTATGGTAGAATGCCATCCCATTTTTTTGATCTACAGCCATGTATTGTCCCTTTTGTAATGCTGATGACACTAAAGTCGTCGATTCACGTTTGGTCGCCGACGGTGGCCAGGTGCGGCGTCGCCGAGAATGTCTCAGCTGTAGCGAACGTTTTACGACCTATGAAATGGCCGAGTTGGTGATGCCGCGGGTGATTAAGACCGACGGCACCCGTGAGCCCTTCGATGAGCACAAGTTGCGGGCTGGTTTGCAGCGAGCATTAGAAAAACGCCCGGTGTCGATTGAACAGATTGAAGTCGCATTGACGCAAATTAAACATTTTCTGCAGGTTACGGGTGAGCGCGAAGTCTCCTCGCGGATGATTGGTGAAGAGGTAATGGTCAAATTGCGCGAGCTGGATGAAGTTGCCTATGTCCGGTTCGCCTCGGTCTATCGCAGCTTTCAAGATCTCAGCGAATTTCAAGACGAGCTCAATCGCTTGAGCGCTTTAAAACCGACTGCGACGAAAGTCTAATGACGTACTCTGTTGCAGACCGTGAGCATATGTCGCGGGCGCTCGAATTGGCGGCCAAAGCGCGCTATACAGCCAGCCCCAATCCCAGTGTCGGCTGTGTGTTGGTTGTTGATGGTCAGGTTGTCGGTGAGGGGTATACGCGCCCCGCCGGTGGCCATCATGCTGAGATCGAAGCGTTGAATGCGGTCTCTGGAACTCAAGGCGCTATCAATCAAGGCGCTATCAATCAAGGCACTATTAATCAAGGCGCT